>NZ_CP093340.1:0-305500 GCF_022637415.1 Luteimonas sp. S4-F44 | reverse complement strand
TGGAGCGGACCGTCGATGCGCTGCCCGCCCACCACGATTATCTGCAGCGCTACTGCCCGGCCGCGCCGGCCTGAGCGCCTCTCAGCACCCCGGACCGGGCGCGGCGAACAGCGACGCGCCCATCGACCGCGTCGTCAGCCTTCCATCTGCTCCAGCGCGCGGCCCTTGGTCTCGCGGACGTACTTGAGCACGAAGCCCACCGAGACGAACGCGGCGACCATGTAGATCGCATAGGTCGACGCCAGGCCGATGCCGGCCAGCAGGACCGGGAAGCTCATCGTGATCGCGAAGTTCGATGTCCATTGCGCGGCACCGGCCACGGCCAGGCCCGACCCGCGGATCTGGTTGGGGAACATCTCGCCGAGCATGACCCACATCACCGGGCCCCAGGACATGTTGAAGAACACCACGTAGGCATTGGCTGCGATCAGCGCCACCGTGCCCATGCCGTCCGGCAGCTGCAGGTGCCCGTCGACCAGGGCGCCACTGGCGAAGACCCAGGTCAGCACGGCCAGCGACACCGCCATGCCGAGCGAGCCGATCCACAGCAGCGGCTTGCGGCCGATGCGATCGATCAACACCACGGTGATCAGGCAGGCGCCGATGCTCAGCGCGCCCGACAGCACATTGATCAGCAGCGCATCGCTTTCCGAAAAACCAACGGCCTGCCACAGCACCGCGCCGTAATAGAACACCACGTTGATGCCGACCAGCTGCTGGAACGTCGCCAGGCCGATGCCGACCCAGACGATCGGCCGGATGCGGCCGCTGACCCGGTCGACCAGGTCCGACAGCCGCGGACGGTGCTGGTCGCCGGCCAGCGAGCGTTCGATCTCGCCAAGCGTGGTCTGCGCCTGCGCCGGGCCGTACAGCCGCGACAGCACCGCGAGCGCCTCACCGTGACGACGCTTGACCATCAGATAGCGCGGGCTCTCGGGAATCAGCATCAACAGCGCCAGGAACAGCAGCGACGGGAACGCCATCATCCAGAACATCCAGCGCCAGGCCGGGGCGCCCAGCCATAGCGCATCGGTCGATGCGCCGGCGCTGCGGGCGAGCAGATAGTTGCTCAGGAACGCGGCGAACAGGCCGGAAATGATCGCGATCTGCTGCACCGTCGCCAGCCGGCCCCGGTAGCGCGCCGGCGCCACTTCCGCGATGTAGGCCGGCGACATCACGCTGGCCGCGCCGACCGCGAAGCCGCCGAGCACGCGCGCGGCGATGAACATCAACGAGCTGGTGGCCGCGCCCGATCCGATCGCCGACAACAGGAACAGCACCGCGGAAATGATCAGCACGCTGCGCCGGCCCCAGCGGTCGGCGAGCCGGCCGGCGAAGAACGCGCCGATCGCGCAGCCGAGCAGCATCGAGGCGACCTCGAAGCCCAGCGCGGCCTTGCTCGAGCCGAAGGCCTGCTGCAGGCCGTCGACGGTGCCGTTGATGACGCCGCTGTCGAAGCCGAACAAGAAGCCGCCGATCGTGGCGACACAGCTGATCAGGACGATGAAGCGGGTGTTCTCGGCAGCGCGCGCGGAGGCGTCGCCGGCAATGATGAGGCTGCTCATATCCATATCCCCGGAGTAACGCGTGCGACGCGGCGGATGCGCCGGCGCCGGTCAGGCTCGAACGTCGAAGATACCGTCTCGACGGCCACTTGTGCGTGCGCCGGCGCACGCTCTGTCGCAGCGACGCCGCCGCGAACAGGCGGGGCGTCCCGGGCGGGCCCCATCAGCGCGCCGGTCAGCGCGGCGCAGGACCCGTCGAGCGCCGTAGCTGCAGCGTGTACGGCACCTCGACCATGCCGGCCTCGTCGCGATCGCGCAGCGCTTTGAGCAGTTCCAACCCGGCCAGCTGGCCCATTTCACGCGTGGGCTGGCGCACCGTGGTCAACGCGGGATGGATGTGGCGCGAGATCGGGGTGTCGTCGAAGCCGCAGACCGAGACATCGCGCGGGACCTGCAGCCCGAGCTCGTACACCGCGCAGATCACGCCGGCCGCCATGTCGTCGTTGGCCGCGAAGATCGCGGTCGGCGGCTCGGGCAGTGCCAGCAACCGTGTCGCGGCGCGGAAGCCCGACTCGTGCGAGAACTCGCCGTCCACGACCAGAGCCGGATCGAAGGCCAGCCCGGCCTCGCGCAGTCCGGCGCGATAGCCGGCCAGACGCCAGCCGGTGGCGCCGTGTGCGGGGTGTCCTTTGATGTGCGCGATGCGGCGATGCCCGAGCGAAACCAGGTGCGCGATCATCTCGCGCACCGCGCTGCCCTCGTCGACGGTCACGCCAACCCGCCGGTGCGCTTCCATCGGCGAGATGCTCGCGTACGGCACATCAAGCTCGTCGAGCCGCGCCAGAAGCGCCGGGTCGTCGGTGATCGGCGGCGTCAACACCACGCCGTCCAGGCGCGACTGCTCGACCATCGCCTCCACCGTGTCCACAATGTCGCGTGCGTCGTAGATCAGCGGCGCAAGCATCAGGTTGTAGTGATGCGCCTTGCAGGCGTCGAGCAGGCCGAGCTCGACCTCCATCAAGTAGTTGCTCGACGGGTTGTCGTAGAGCATCGCGACCAGGTACGAGCGACGCCCGGCCAGCGTGCGCGCCGAGGGGTGCGGCGTGTAGCGCAGCTTGCCGACCGCGGCCTCGACCCGCGCGCGCGTGGCCGCGGCGACGTTGGGCTCGCGGTTGAGCACCCGCGAGACGGTCTTCATGGACACGCCGGCCTCTGCGGCGACGTCCTCGATGCGGACACGCATGTAGTCGAATCCAGATTCGGTGCGATTTCGCGACAGATTCTGCCAGACCGGCACCGGCGCCATGAGGGCGACGCCGGCCCGCCGCGGTTTTGCCGCTCTGCAGCAAACATTGCAGACAGCTTGCGGTATTCTGCAGCGTTCATGACAACGCTGTCAGCCGAACTGACGACCACGTAGCGGAGGGGAACCCGACGATGTCCATCCAGCCCACACCGGCGGCGCGCGAGCGCGCCACCCGACCCGCCGGCAAGCGCCTGCTCGCCCTCGCCGCCGCGCTCGCGCTGGTCAGCTGCGGCAACGATCCCAAGGCCACCGACGCCGCAGCAGGCACCGATGCGCAGGTCGCCACCACCGCCGATGCCAACGCCGTCGATCCGTCGCAGTGGCCTGAAGTCACCTGGCCGTTCGACGACACCGAACTCGATGCCAAGGTCGACGCGCTGCTGGCCACGATGACCGTCGAGGAGAAGGTCGGCCAGATCATCCAGGGCGACATCGCCGACATCACGCCCGAGGACCTGCGCAAGTACCGGCTCGGTTCGATTCTGGCGGGCGGTAACTCCGACCCTGGCGGACGCTACGACGCCGCGCCGGCCGAATGGCTGGCGCTGGCCGACGCGTTCTGGGAAGCCTCGATGGACACGACCGGCGGCGGCAAGGCGATCCCGGTGATCTTCGGCATCGACGCGGTGCACGGCCAGAGCAACATCGTCGGCGCCACGCTGTTCCCGCACAACATCGGCCTGGGCGCAACCCGCAATCCCGACCTGATGCGCGAGATCGGCCGCGTCACCGCGATCGAGACCCGCACCACCGGCATGGAGTGGGCGTTCGCGCCGACCGTCGCCGTGCCGCAGGACGATCGCTGGGGTCGCACCTACGAGGGCTATTCGGAATCGCCGGACGTCGTCGCCCAGTTCGCGCCGGCCGTCGTCAAGGGCATGCAGGGCGAGCCCGGAAAGGCAGACTTCCTCGACGACCACCACGTGATGGTCTCGGTCAAGCACTACCTCGGCGACGGCGGCACCGTCGGCGGCAAGGACCAGGGCGACACCCAGGTCACCAACGCGCAGCTGCGCGACATTCACGGCGCAGGCTATCCGCCGGCAATCGCCGCCGGCGCGCAGGCGGTCATGGCCTCGTTCAACAGCTTCCACGGCGAGCGCCTGCACGGTCACCACGCGCTGCTCACCGACGTGCTCAAGGGGCGGATGAACTTCGGCGGGCTGGTCGTCGGTGACTGGAACGGCCACGGCCAGCTGCCGGGCTGCACGACCACCGATTGCGCCGCAACGTTCAACGCCGGGCTCGACCTGGCAATGGCGCCCGACAGCTGGCGCGGCCTGTACGAGAGCACGCTCGCGCACGCCAAGTCCGGTGAGCTGCCGATGGCGCGCCTCGACGACGCCGTGCGTCGCGTGCTGAAGGTCAAGTTCCGCATGGGCCTGTTCGACAAGCCGCGCCCGTCGGAACGCGCGCTCGGCGGCAAGTTCGAACTGCTCGGCGCCCCCGAACATCGTGAGGTCGCGCGTCGCGCGGTGCGCGAATCGCTGGTGCTGCTCAAGAACGAAGGCCGCGTGCTGCCGCTCTCGCCCAAGCAACGCGTGCTGGTGGCCGGCGACGGCGCCGACGACGTGGGCAAGCAGTCCGGCGGCTGGACGCTCAACTGGCAGGGCACGGGCACCAAGCGCGCCGACTATCCCAACGCCGACAGCATCTGGGACGGCATCCGCGCCCAGGTCGAAGCCGCGGGCGGCACCGCGCAGCTGGCGGTCGACGGCACGTACCGGCAGAAGCCCGACGTGGCGATCGTGGTGTTCGGCGAGGATCCGTATGCGGAATTCCTCGGCGACCTGCCGAACCTGCTGTACAAGCCCGGCAACGACGCCGACCTCGAACTGATCAAGCGCCTGCGCGCCGATGGCATCCCGGTCGTCTCGGTGTTCCTGAGCGGTCGCCCGCTGTGGATGAACCGCGAGATCAACGCCTCCAACGCCTTCGTGGCCGCGTGGCTGCCGGGTTCGGAAGGCGCGGGCATCGCCGACGTGCTGCTGCGCGGCGCCGATGGCCAGCCGCAGCACGACTTCAAGGGCAAGCTTGGCTTCTCGTGGCCGCGTCGCGCCGACCAGTACGTCAACAATGTCGGCATGGACGGCTACGACCCGCTGTTCGCGTTCGGCTTCGGCCTGACCTACGCCGATGCCGGCGATCTTGCACCGCTGCCCGAGGATGCCGGCGTCAGCGCCGAAGACGGCAAGGATGCAGGCTACTTCGCCCGCGGTGTGCCCGGCCCCGGCCTGCGTCTGGTCGTCACCGGCACCGACGGCCGCGGCGCCGATGTGCTGCATCCGCGCGTCGCCACGCCCGACGGCACGCTGACGCTGGCCGCGGTCGACTACCAGACCCAGGAAGGCGCGCGTCTGCTGACCTGGACCGGCAATGCCACCGCCGAACTGCTGTCGCATTCGCCGTTCGACCTCAGCCGCGAGACCAATGGCGATTCGCTGCTGCTCGCCACCGTGCGTGTGGACGCTGTGCCCGCCGCCGGTGACGTCACGCTGTCCGCCGGTTGCGGCGAAGGCTGCCAGGCCGAACTGCCGATCGGCCCGTGGCTGGGCACCTTGCCGCGCGGCGAATGGGTGACAGTCGGCGTGCCGCTCAAATGCCTCACGGCCGCCGGCCTCGACGCCACCCGCGTCAGCACGCCGTTCGCGCTGCGCGCACCGGCCGGCCTGACGCTGGGCGTGGCCGATATCCGCATCGGCACCGACGCCACGCACCGGTTGGACTGCAAGGCCCAATAAGCGCGCGGTAATCGCTCCTTCCCCCGCATGCGGGGCATTGCGCCCTTCACGGGTGGAAGGCTGGGATGGGGGCGAGCAGCCGCCCGCGAAAGCGAACTTCCCCATACACCCCTCCCCGCACTGGCGGGGAGGGCTGCGTGCTCGCCTCATGCCCAAGCGCCGCCACCGCAACGCTGCGTGCGCCGCGTCGCCACACCGCGTGACGGCGACATGCCTAGACTCGACGCACCTGCCTTTCGGAGCGTCGCCATGATCGACCTGCACTACTGGCCCACCCCCAACGGCCACAAGGTCACGCTGTTCCTCGAGGAAGCCGGCCTCGATTACACGATCCACCCGGTCAACATCGGCAAAGGCGACCAGTTCAAGCCCGAGTTCCTCGCGTTCTCGCCGAACAACAAGATGCCGGCGATCGTCGATCACGCCCCGGCCGACGGCGGCGCGCCGCAGACGGTGTTCGAATCCGGTGCGATCCTGCTGTACCTGGCCGAGAAGACCGGCCGCTTCCTGCCCGCCGATCCACGCAAGCGCATCGAAGCGATCGAATGGCTGTTCTGGCAGATGGCAGGCCTGGGACCGATGACCGGCCAGTACGGCCACTTCAACGTCTACGCGCCCGAGAAGATTCCCTATGCGATCGAGCGCTACACCAACGAGGTCAACCGGCTGCTGCAGGTACTCGACAAACGCCTCGCAGGCCGCGACTTCATCGCCGGCGATGCGTACTCGATCGCCGACATGGCCGCGTACCCGTGGATCGGCGTCTACGACAAGGCCCCGATCGATATGACACCCTACCCCGAGATCCGCCGCTGGCACGCCGCGATCCAGTCCCGGCCGGCAACGCAGCGCGCCTACGCCAAGGCGCGAGACGTCAATCCGGACGCCGGCAAGCCGTTGAGCGAGGAAGAGAAGGCGCTGCTGTTCGGACAGGGGCGCCGCTGACGCAATGCATCCGGGTGCGCAATTCGAACGCCCTGCGTAGGATCGGAGCTCCACTCCAGACCCAAGGACGCGCCCGATGCGAGCGATCCCCCTAGGCGCCGTGGCCTGCCTCTTGGCCGCGTGCGCATCGACGCCGACCGCCGCCCCCATCGCCGATGCCGCGCGCTGCGACGCACTCGCCGGCGATGGCTGGCGGCGGATCCCGGCGCCCGAAGTCGCGAGCGAACTGCTCGCACTGGCCTACATCACCACGCCCCCGGCGCAGGCGCGCTGGTACGTCGCCGACGACGGGCGGCACGCCGCGTGCCTGCCACCCGATGCCGGCGCCCCCTGCGGCCATGTCCTGCACACCTTCCAACCGCAGATCCATCGCATGTGGAGCTGGTCGGGCAGTGCCGCGCGCAGCGAGGTCTGTCCGGCGGGCTGATGCAGCGTACAAGGCGGCGCACGGCCACCCGATACACTCCCCTCCCCGCTCCACTGGATCCACCATGCGCTCCGTCCTTGCTGCTGCCGCTCTGATGCTCGCCACGACCGCCACCGACACGCTCGCCACGACGCCGCCTGCGGACGGCCGTCTCACGCTCGAGGCGATCACCGGCGATGCGCCGTTGTCGGGGCCGACGCTGCTCAAGCCGCAGGTCGCGCCGGACGGGTCGCGGGTGACGTTTCTGCGCGGCAAGGACGAGAACCGCAACCAGCTGGACTTGTGGGAGTACGACATCGCCAGCGGGCAGACCCGCATGCTGGTCGACTCGAAGGTCGTGCTGCCGGGAGAGGAGACGCTCAGCGACGAGGAGAAGGCCCGACGCGAACGCCAGCGCATCGCCGGGCAGTTGGGCATCGTCGATTACCAGTGGGCACCGGATGCACGCACGCTACTGTTTCCGCTCGGCGGCGAGCTGTATCTCTACGATCTGGCGAAGACCGGGCACGACGCGGTCCGCAAGCTCACAAATGGCGGCGGGTTCGCCACCGATCCGAAGGTCTCGCCGCGCGGCGGCTTCGTGAGCTTCGTCCGGTCGCGCGATCTGTGGATCGTGGATCTGGCGAGCGGCGCCGAGCGCCGGCTGACCACCGACGGCAGCGCGACGATCGGCAACGGCGTCGCCGAGTTCGTTGCCGACGAGGAAATGGACCGGCACACCGGCTACTGGTGGGCGCCCGACGACAGCGCGATCGCATATGCGCGCATCGACGAGTCGCCGGTCCCGGTGCAGAAGCGCTATGAGGTCTATCCCGATCGCACCGATGTCGTCGAGCAGCGCTATCCGGCGGCCGGCGACGACAATGTGCGCATCTCGCTGCATGTGGTCGCACCGCAGGGCGGCACTGCGACCGCCATCGACCTCGGGCCCGATCCCGACATCTATCTCGCCCGCGTGCAGTGGCGCGATGCACAGCGGCTGACGTTCCAGCGCCAGTCGCGCGACCAGCAAACGTTGGAACTGATCGAGACCACGCTCGCCACCGGCCGCCAGCGCACGCTGCTCGTCGAACGCAGCCGCACCTGGGTCCCGCTGCACGACGACTTGCGGTTCCTCGCCGACGGCCGCTTCGTATGGTCGTCGGAGCGCGACGGCTTCCAACACCTGTACCTGATGTCGGAGGACGGACGCCGGGCGACGCAGCTCACCCGCGGCGACTGGCCGGTCGATGCGTTGCTGGCCGTCGACGAAGCCGCCGGGCGGGTGTACTTCCGCGCGGGCATGGCACTGGAGGACGGCAAGGCCGTCGCCCGGCCGACCGAGTCGCGGCTCTACAGCGTCGGCCTCGACGGTCGGCAGGCTTATACCGCGCTGTCGACGGCGCCCGGCATGCACAACGCCAGCTTCGCGCGCAATGCATCGGTCTACGTCGACAGTTGGTCGAACACCACGACGCCGCCGCAGATCGCCCTGCACCGCGCCGACGGCACGAAGGTCGCGACGCTGGTCGACAACGACCTCGCCGCGGCCGACCACCCCTATGCGCCTTACCGGGCCGCGCACCTGCCCACCGAGTTCGGCACGCTGACCGCGGCCGACGGGCGCACGCCGCTGCATTACTCGCTGATCCGGCCCGCGGGCTTCGACGCAAACAAGCGCTATCCGGTCGTGGTGCACGTCTACGGCGGACCGGCCTCGCAGACCGTGCTCGACACCTGGCCCGGGCGCGCCGACGCGAGCTTCCATCAGTACCTGGCGCAGCGCGGCTACGTGGTGTTCTCGCTCGACAACCGCGGCACGCCGCGGCGCGGCCGCGACTTCGTCGGCGCACTGTATCGGCGCCAGGGCACGGTCGAGGTCGAAGACCAGGTCCGCGGTGTGGACTGGTTGAAGGCGCAGCCGTGGGTCGACGGCGACCGCATCGCGGTGAACGGCTGGTCGAACGGCGGTTACATGACGTTGATGCTACTGGCCAAGGCACCTGAGGCTTACGCCTGCGGCGTCGCCGGCGCGCCGGTCGCCGACTGGGCGCTCTACGACACGCACTACACCGAGCGTTACATGGGGCTGCCCAAGACCAACGTGGACGGCTATCGAGAGGCGAGCGTGTTCACCCACGCCGGCAACATCCGCCCCAACGCCTTGCTGCTGATCCATGGCATGGCCGACGACAATGTGCTGTTCACCAACGCGACGCAGGTGATGAGCCAGCTGCAGTCGGCCGGCACGCCATTCGAATTGATGACCTACCCTGGCGCCAAACACGGCCTGCGCGGTCGCGACGCGCTGCATCGCTATCGCACCACCGAGGCCTTTCTGCAACGCTGCCTCGCGCCCTGAGCGCCACCGGAGCCGCCAGCATGTCCGCTCAGCCACCCCCGTTGCCCGCCGGTCCCACCCCTGCCCCGCCGGGTGGCGCGCCACCTCGCGGCTGGTGGCAGCGACACTGGAAGTGGGCGTTGCCGGTGGCCATCGTGGCCGCGATCGCGCTGGTCGCGCTCGCAATCGCGGCCTTATTGTTCGGCGTGCGCAGCACCCTGGTCGGCTCGGACGTCTATCAGGATGCCGTCGCGCGCGCCCGTGCGAACCACGACATCATCGCGTTGATCGGCGAGCCGATGGCCGAGGGCTTCATGCCGACGGGCAGCATCAACACCTCGACCACCGGGGGCGGTTCGGGCGAGGCCGAGCTCACGATCACGCTGACCGGCCCCGACGGCGACGGCACGCTGGTCGTCGAGGCCGAGCGCAAGCGCGGGCAATGGCGCTATGCGTCGCTGGTGTTCCTCGACGCCTCCGGGCGCGGGCCGGTGACATTGGTCGACGCCGACGCTGGCATCGGAGCGCCCGCCATCGCGCCGTGACCTCCGGGCATTGCCGGCGCGGGGCGCGGCGTCTACGGTGGCCCGATCGCCGCCGCCGGATCTCGCCATGAAGCCGCTCGTCCTCGCCATTGCCCTGACCCTCGCCGCGCCATTCGCGGCCGGTGCCCATGCCGACCCTACCGCCGAGACAGCGTCCGCGGCGCAGACGCCAGGCACGGCCTGGGTCGCCCGTAGCAATGCGCTTGCGCAGATCCTGATTGACGCCCAGGCGCCGTTCCAGCCCGAGTCGGTCGGTTTCTTCGGCGTGCCCGGCTACGACGACCAGGTCGCCGATCTCGGCCCCGACAACGCCCGCCGCTACCGCGATGCGATCACCGATGCGCGTGCGAAGCTACAGACCCAGCTGGAACTCGAGCGCGACGCCAACGTACGCCAGGATCTGCAGATTCTGCTCAAGAGCATCGACGACAGCATCGAGGGCAGCCTGCTCGAGGAGCGGTTCCTGCTGCCGTGGACCGACGCGCCGCAGCTGGTGTTCAACGGCATCAACAGCCTGCTGTCTGTGCAGACGCCGCCCGAGCGACGTGCGCATGCCCTCGCGCGCCTGCAGCGTTACGCCGGCCTCACCGAAGGCAGCGCGCCGATCACGCGGCTGGCGCGCCAACGCTACGAGGAACGTCTGTCGGACACGACGCTGCTGCAGCCCACGCGCCGCGAAGTCGAGCGCGCGCTCGAAAGCGCCGACACCTACGCCGCCGGCATCCGCGATCTGTTCGTCGAGTACCAGGTCGAAGGCGCCGACGCGGCGCTGGACGCGATCGCCAAGGAGATCGCCGACTACGCGCAGTGGACGCGCACCGTCGTGCTGCCCAAGGCCCGCGAGGATACCCGCCTGCCGCCCGAGCTCTACGCGTTCGGACTCAAGCAGTACGGCACCGATATCGACCCGCAATTGCTGATGCAGCGCGCGCAACTGGCCTTCATGGAGATCCGCGCGCAGATGCAGCAGCTCGCGCCGCTGGTCGCCAAGGACAAGGGCATCGCCGCCACCGACTATCGCGAGGTGATCGCCGCGCTCAAGCGCGATGCGATTGCCGACGACCGTCTGGAGGCGAGCTACCGGGAGGTGATCGACGCGATCGATCCGATCATCGCGCGCGAGCGCATCGTCGACGTGCCGCAGCGCGCGATGCAGATGCGCTTGGGGTCGCCCGCGGAATCTGCCGCGCAACCGGCACCGCACTTCCGGCCCGCGCCGTTGGTCGGCAATACCGGCCAGCAGGGCACCTTCGTACTGCCCTTGGGCAACCCGGGCGGAGACGGCGAACACGCCGCCTACGACGATTTCAATTTCGATGCAGTGCGCTGGACGCTGTCCGCGCACGAAGGCCGGCCGGGCCACGAACTGCAGTTCACCGCGATGGTCGAGCGCGGGGTGTCGCTGGCGCGCTCGATGTTCGCGTTCAACTCGGTCAACGTCGAGGGCTGGGCGCTGTACGCCGAAGCCGAACTGGTGCCCTACGAGCCGCTCGATGGCCAGCTGATCGCGCTGCAGTTCCGCCTGTTGCGCGCCGCCCGCGCGATGCTCGATCCGATGCTCAACCTGGGCCTGATCGACCGTGAACGCGCCGGCCGCGTGCTCACCGACGAGGTGATGCTGTCGCCGGCGATGGCGCGTCAGGAACTCGATCGCTACACGGTCAACGCGCCCGGTCAGGCGACGAGTTACTTCTACGGCTACACCCGCATTCTCGAACTGCGTATGCGCACCGAACTGGCGCTGGGCGAGCGCTTCGATCGCCTGGCGTTCAACAATTTCCTGCTCGACCAGGGCCTGCTGCCGCCCGACCAGTTGGCCGAGGCGGTGGAGACCCAGTTCGTGCCCGCGCAGCGGGCGAAGGCGACGCCGGCGGGTCGACGCTAGGCCGGTCGCCCTAGCCGAGCCGCGCGAGCATCCGGCGATGACCGATCAGCCGGGCCCAGCGCATGCCCACGTCGGTCCAGCACAGATACGCGGCCTCGCCTGCGATCCGTAACCAGGTCGTCGGGCGCCAGGACAGTGCGGGCTCGGCTGCGCACAGCTCCCAGTCCAGGCCCAGGTGGTCGGCCAGCCGTGCGCAGCGCGCGAGGTGGTAACGGCTGCTGAGCAGGGTGACCTGGCCCACGGGCGTGCCGGTCGATTGCGCCAACAGGGCACGCGCGTTGCGCAGGTTCTGCAGGGTGTCGCGCGAGCGGTCCTCCAGCAGCAGCGGCGCATCGGCGGCGATCCCGCGCGCCAGGAGCGCCTCGCGGGCGAGCGCCGCCTCGGTCGGGGCACCCTGGGGTCCACCACCGAGCAGCAGCAGGCTGCGCGGCGCACGCGCATCCCACAACGTCGCGGCCCGCGCCAGCCGGGCCTGGAAATCCGCATCGAGCCGGCCATCGGGCGCATGCTTGCCGAACAACAGCACGCAGTCCCCGCACACCGGGGCGCAGGGCGCATTGCGCGCGACCCGCCACACGTGCACGACATAGCCCACATAGACCATGCCGAGGCTGAGCACACATGCGCTGGCGGCCACCACCAGCGCATGCAGCGCGTCTCGGTCGACGAGCAGACGCAGCTGATGCAGCAGGCGGGGACGGGACATGGAGGCGGGTTCGCGCGGCGGCGGTCCTGGGGTGCGCCCTGAATTCTAGCCTCACGCCCGATGGCTATACTCGGCCGCTTCCCGAGACGGACCCCCCGCGTGCCCCCATCGCAATCGTTGCCGCCGATGCCGCCCGTCGCCATCCGCGCCTACACCGCCACTACCGCGTTGGGCCGCGGCGCGGCGGCGCAGCGCGAGGCCCTGCGTGAACGCAGGGGCGGTCTGCGCCGCAACGATTTCGGTGCGACCCCGCTGCCCACCTGGATCGGCCGCGTCGACGGGCTGGAGGACGCCGCGTTGCCGGCAGCGCTGGCGCGCTGGGAATGCCGCAACAACCGGCTGGCCTGGTTGGCACTGCAGCAGGACGGCCTGCCCGATGCCCTTGAGGCGCTGGTGGCGCGCCATGGCGCCGACCGGATCGCCCTGTTAGTGGGCACCTCGACCGCCAGCATCGGTGCCAGCGAGGAGGCCTATGCACGCGCGGTGACCGGCGACGACGGCACGCGCCGGTTCCCCGACGATCTGGCCCGACCGATCGTGCACACCCCGCATTCATTGGGTCATTTTCTGCAACACGCCACCGGGCTGCGCGGCCCCTGCATCACGGTGGCGACCGCATGCTCGTCGAGCGCGAAGGTCTTCGCGCAGGCTGCGCGGATGATCGAGGCCGGCGTGGTCGACGCGGCGCTGGTGGGCGGTGTGGACACGCTGTGCGGCAGCGTGCTGTTCGGCTTCAACGCACTCGGACTGGTCTCGCGCGAGCGCTGTCGGCCGTTCGATGCCGCGCGCGACGGACTGTCGATCGGCGAGGCCGGCGGCTTCGCGTTGCTCGAGCGCCCGGCACGCGGCGACGATGGCCTGCAACTGCGCGGCTACGGCGAATCGAGCGATGCGCATCATATGTCCACACCGCATCCTGAAGGTCTGGGCGCGATCCTGGCGATGCGCGGTGCGCTGGCCCGTGGCGGCATCGACGCCGCCCAGGTCGGCTATCTCAACCTGCACGGCACCTCGACTCCCGCCAACGACGCGGTCGAGGCGCGCGCGGTCGATGCGCTGTTTCCCGGCACGCTGCACGCCAGTTCCACCAAGGGCTGGACCGGCCACACGCTCGGCGCGGCCGGCATCGTCGAATCGGTGTTCGCGCTGACCGCGCTCGAGCACGGCCTGCTGCCGGGCACCCTGGAATCGCAGGTGCGCGACCCGGCGTGCGGCCCGCAGATCCGCTTCGACAACGCCCAGCGCACGATCGACTACGCCATGAACAACTCGTTCGGCTTCGGCGGCAACAACTGCGCGCTGCTGTTCGGCAAGGCGGCCGCATGAGCGCGTTGACCGCCACGATCGCCGGAATCGGCTTCTGGAACGACGGCCTGCCCGGCTGGCCCGCCGCGCAGGCCTTCGCCGCCACCGGCGCGCTGCCCGACGCCGCGCCCGCCCGACCGTCGCCACAGCTGCTCGCACCCAACGAGCGGCGACGTGCGCCCGGTTCGGTCGCCGTCGCCCTGGAAGTGGCGCTCGCCGCCTGCCAGGCCGCCGGGCGCGAGCCGGCGACGCTGCCGTCGGTGTTCGCCTCCACCCACGGCGAACTGGCGATCACCGACTATATGTGCGAGACGCTGGCGCAGGACCCGACCGCGATTTCGCCGACCAAGTTCCACAACTCGGTGCACAACGCGGCGGCCGGCTACTGGACCATCGGCGCCGGATGCACCGAGGCCGCGACGGCGATCAGCGCCCACAACGCCACGTTCGCGCAGGGGCTGGTGGAAGCCATGCTGCAACTGGCGGCCGGCAGCGAGGCGGTGCTGCTGGTGGCCTACGACGGCACGGCCGCCGGCCTGCTGTCGACGATGTCGCCCAGCGAAGGGCTACTCGGCGGCGCGCTGGTGCTCACGCGTGTCGGCGACGGCCCGCGGCTGTCGGCGACGCTCCGCGACGGCGATGCCAGCGCCGCACCGGGGCCGCTGTCGGCGCGCGCATCGCACAATGCGATGGCGCAGATGCTGCCCCTGTTCGATGCACTGGCCACCGGAAGCGACCGCGCGGTCCTGAGCGCCGGGCCGCACCGCGAGCTGGCGCTGGAGATCCTGCGATGACCGCGCTCCCCCTGCACCGCGGCAATGTCGCGGTGGTCGTACCCGCACTCAACGAAGCGCTGCGCATTGCCGAAGTCCTCAACGGCGCACTCGCGCATTGCGATCACGTGATCGTGGTCGACGACGGGTCCAACGATGCCACCCCCGACATCGCTGCCGCGCTGCCTGTCACGCTGTTGCGCCATGCCACCCGGATGGGCAAGGGCGCGGCCTTGCGCGCCGGCTTCGCCGAGGCCCGGCGCCGCGGCTTCGCAGCGGTGGTGACGATGGACGGCGACGGCCAGCACCGCGCCAGCGACATCCCGCGTCTGATCGAGGCCGCCAACCGCCATCCCAACTGCATCGTCAACGGTGCGCGGCTGCGCAAGCGCAGTACCCAACCCTGGTACCGGCGGCTTGGCAACGATTTCGGCGATTGGGGGATCGCCTGGGGCTGCGGCTATCGGCTGGTCGACAGCCAGAGCGGGCAACGGCTGTATCCGGCCAACGTGCTGGCCCTGCAGGACGTGCCGGGCGAAGGTTTCGTGTTCGAGGCGCAGATCCTGATCTCGGCCGCGCGTGCGCTGGGCTGCGGCGTGGTGTCGGTGCCGGTCGAAACCCGCTATCACAGCGCCGATTGCGACGAGCAGTTCCGCAAGAGCCATTTCCGGCTGTTCCATGACCTCTACCAGATCACCTCGCACGTCGTCGGCCAAGTGCTGGCGCATGGCGATCTGGTCGGTGTCTACCGGCGCAAACGCCGTCGCCCGCCGGTGATTTTCGATCCTGGCGCACCGCCCCCTGCCCCCGATCACGCGCCGGCCTCCGACTCGCCCCTGGCTGGTTGAGCCGTCACGCGCCTGCGGTAATCTGACCCCAGACCGGCGCTGACGGCTCCCCCGACGCACACAGGATGTCTGCACCATGGCCACGCCCCAGATTTCCGAGACCGCGACCGCCACCACCGACGTGCTCATTCTCGGCGGCGGGCTCGCCGGCCTGACCCTGGCGCTGCAACTGCGCGACCGCACGCCGACGCTGTCGGTGACGGTGGTCGAACGTCGTGCGCACCCTGTGCGCGAGGCTGCGCACAAGGTCGGCGAGTCGACCGTCGAGATCGGCGCGCACTACTTCGCCGACGTGCTCGGACTGCGCGAGCACCTGGACACCGAGCAGATCCGCAAGTTCGGCTTCCGTTTCTTCTTCTCCGAAGGCGCCGACCAGGTCGACCGCTGCACCGAGATGGGCGTGAGCCAGCTGATGCCCACACCGTCGTGGCAGATCGACCGCGGCCGTTTCGAGAACCACCTGGGCGAGCGCGCACGCGCACGTGGCGTGCGCTTCGACGACGGCGCCGTGGTGCGCGGCATCGAGCTGGCCGACGACGACGGCGACCATGTCGTCCGGGTCGAGCGCGATGGCAACATCCGTGAAATGCGCTGCCGCTGGCTCGTGGACGCCAGCGGGCGCGCCGGCCTGCTCAAGCGCAAGCTCGACCTCGCCCAGCCCAATGACCACGATGCCAATGCGGTGTGGTGGCGCGTGGACGGCATCGTCGATCCCAACGCCTGGTCGCAGGACGCGCACTGGCTGCAGCGCTGCGATCCGCCGGACCGCTGGCGCTCGACCAACCACATGTGCGGCCCGGGCTACTGGTTCTGGCTGATCCCGCTGTCGTCGGGCGCGCATTCGCTGGGCATCGTCTGCGACGCGAAGATGCATCCGCTCGAGACGATGAACACCCACGCCAAGGCGATGGACTGGCTGCGGATCCACCAGCCGCAGGTCGCGGCCAGCCTGGACCGCGCCGAGCACACGCTGCAGGATTTCCTGTTCCTGCGCCACTTTTCGCACAGCGTCAAACAGGTGTTCTCAGGGCGGCGCTGGGCGCTGACCGGCGAGGCCGGGCTGTTCCTCGATCCGTTCTATTCGCCCGGCAGCGACTTCATCGCGATCAGCAATACCTACATCTGCGATCTGATCGGCAAGTCGCACGCCGGCCTCGATGTCAGTCGGCATGCTGAGCTGTACCAGCAGCTGTACTTCTCGTTCTACGAGAACACCCTGACGCTCTACCAGGACCAGTACCCGCTGTTCGGCGATGCGCAGGTCATGCCGCTGAAGGTCATCTGGGACTACACCTACTACTGGGCGGTGCTGGCGCCGCTGTTCTTTGCCGACCGGCTGACCGATCTGGCGACACTGGGCCGGTTGCGGCCGGCGTTCGCTGATGCGCGCGCGCTCAACCTGGCGCTGCAACCGCTGCTGCGCGAGTGGGGTGCACGCAATTGCGGCCGCGCAGCGCCGCAGGTCCGCTCGCTCGACCAGTTCGACATCGTCTGGTTCCGCGATATGAACCGCGCGCTGGCCGACACGCTCGACACCGACGCATTCATCGCGCGCATCGGCGACAACGTCGCGCGCATGCGGTCCTTGGCCGGCGAGATCCTGACCCATGCGCGCACCGTCCATCCGCAGATCGCCGATCACGGGCTGGCGGCGCTGCTGGCTGGCCCGTCAGCGCCCGAGACGTCGCTGGCCCCGCAGTGGTACGCCGACGCGGCCTGAGGCTGGCGTCGTCCCGGCGCGGACGCCGGAACGGGCGGTTGCCACTGCCCTGGTGAAGGCGCCGCGGCTTGCCGAGGTCAGCGCGCCGGTGGCGGCGACGTCGTCGGTCCCGGCGGCGGCGGATCGGCGACCCAGATCGCGATCCCGCTGGCGTACTTCTGCCGCGGACTGATGTCCACGCCGACGCCCGCGGCCGAGAACGAGCGGCCACCGCCGCGGCCCAGACCGCCGCCAACGCTGACCCCACCGCTGCGCTCGCTATCGGCGGTGCCCTGGAACAGCACGCCATTGGCGCCGAGCTTGGCGGCTTCGTTGCGCAGCTTCTGCAGCACCGAGTCGGTCTTGTTCTGCTCGCCGTAGGTCAGCGCGCCGCTGCTGGTGTTGAGGATCGCGATTTCCTCGTAGTGCCCCGGCGGCGGCCCGTGGTAGATCCGGACCTGGGCGGGGTCGATCGGCGCGCGCGGCGTGCCGGTGAGGACGTGGGAGCTGGCGCAGCCGGCAATCGCCGCCACGGCCAGTAGGAGCGACAGGGTGCGAACGATGCGCATGGCGGTGCCTCGACTCGTGGGTGCCCGGATGGGCGCCGGCCGATCATCGCCCGCCCGACCTGAAGCCGGCGTGGATGGTGCCGGCTCAGCCACCTTGGCCGATCGGGCGCCGTCCACCGGACGGCGCAGCCAACGCCTATCGAGCGCGCCGTGGCCGGCGCGACCCAGCATCTGGATGGTCCGGGTCGGGTATCGGGGGCGAGCCGCGACCGCGGATCAGCCCATCGCGCCGTTGATGCCGATCACCTGCCCGTTGATGTAGCCGGCCGCGTCCGAGCACAGGAAGCCGACCAGCGCGGCGACCTCGTCGGGCGTACCCGCCCGCCCCGCCGGCACGATCTGCTTGACCATGTCCTCGGGAAACGCGTCCTGCGCCATGCTGCCGGCGATCACGCCGGGCGCGACCACGTTGACGGCGATGCCGCGGCTGGCCATCTCGCGCGACAGCGATTTGGAGGCGCCGTGCAACGCTGCTTTCGCCGCCGCGTAGTTGGTCTGGCCGCGGTTGCCGAGCACGGCTGCGACCGACGACACGCTGACGATGCGGCCCCAGCGCTTGCGCGCCATCGGCAGCAGCAGCGGCTGGGTGACGTGGAAGAAGCCATGCAACGAGACGTCGATCACCCGCTTCCACTGCGCCTCGGACATGCCCGCCATCGGCGCGTCGTCGTGGATGCCGGCGTTGTTGACGACGATCTGGATCGCGCCGGCCTCGAGCAGCGCCTCGAGCGCCTGGCGCGTGGCTTCGCCGTCGACGACATCGAAGACCACGGCTTCGGCGCTGCCGCCGGCCCCGACGATCGCGTCGACGACCGCTTGCGCCCGGGCGCGATTGCCATTGGCATGGACGATCACATGGTGGCCATCGGCCGCGAGGCGTCGGCAGATCGCACCGCCGAGGTCGCCGCTGCCGCCGGTGACGAGCGCGCGTTTGCTGGGAGTGTTCATGGGGCGATTCTAGCCTCGCCTTCGTGATTCGCAGAAGCGGGTGTCGCGGCTGCGGGGGCATCCGCCATGCCGCATGCGCCTCTTACGCGCCCAGCATCACTGCCGCGCGGCCCTCGGCCAGCAGCACGCCATCGCAACTGATGCGGAATGCATATTGCTGGCTGTCGTCGGACTCGACCAGGACCTCGGCCACGCACTCCAGGTCACCAGCGAGGTCGTCGATGCGGGCCACGTGCAGGTGCACGCCGCGCAGCGCGACCAGCATGCCCGGCCGCACCCGGCCGCCCGCCTGACGCGCGCGCAGGCCGCCGTGCACCGCCATCGCCTGCGCACCGTACTCGCACAGATGCAGCGCGCGCAGCCGGTCGTCGCTGCGCAGCGGATGGTCGGGCGCGCGATGGCCGGCGCTGCGCAGCGTCACGCTGGCCGCGTCCCAGGCCACGACCGTGTCCCACAGGCACATCGCGCCCTGGTGCGGAATCATCGAGGCGATCGCGTCGCGGTCGAATTTGGTCATGCGGTCGGTCCCTGTTCCGAGCGTGCAGCCTCGATCGCGCCGCGATGGCGCGCGACTAGCAACGACAGTACGAAATTGAAGATCACGCCGAGCGCGACCGTGCTGCCGATCGCGCGCAGTACCGGGATCGACGACAGGCCCAGCAGGCTGAACACCAACAGCGTCATCAGGGTGCAGACCACGATCGCGTGCAGCGTGCGGATCTGGTCGTCGCGGTCGTCGCCGGCATGCTCGAAGAACAGCGCGTAGTCCAAGCCAAGGCCGGCGGCGAGGATCAGCGCGACCAGGTGGAACAGCGTCAATTCGACGCCCACCAGGCGCAGCACCGCGATCACGGCCAGCAGCGTCAGCAGCGTCGGCAGCAGCACCCGCCAGACGCGGCGCGGGCTGCGCAGTGCGATCCAGACCGTAGCGATCAACAACACCAGCGCAACCGCCATCGCAGCCACGACACGGCCTCGATATTCGACCACCAGCGACTCGGAGGCGGCCTTCATGTCGAGCAGGCGCAGGTCGACGCCGGGGCTGCGCGCCTGGGCCTGGGCGGCAATGGCGGCGATCTCGGCGGGTTCATCAAGGCCGCTGAGCGAGACCAGCGCCGTGCTGCGGCCATCGCGCTCAAGCAGCAGGCCCGATACCGCGGTCGCCAGCGGCGAGCTGGCCAGGTCCTCGCGGGTCAGCAGCGGTGCGGTCTTGGCGCGCGCGATATCGGCGACGAAGGGCGCGAAGGCGTCGTCGTTGAACGCCGAACCGGCGAGCGCGTCGGCGAGCATGGCGCGCAATGCCGCGGTGTCGGGCAGCGCGGCCTGACGGGCGCGCTGCAGCTCGGCACTGGGCAGATAGCGCGCGGCCATGTCGTAGCTGTCGAGCCGCCCGCTGGCGACCAGCGCATCGAGGTCGGGGCGCAGCGCGGCGGTCGCCGCCAGCGCCGCGTCGCGTTCGCGCGCCTGTGCGACCAGGACGTAGCGCACGTCGGGCGCGCCCAGCTCGGCGCGCAGTTCGGCATCGCGCTGCATCGACGCCGCATCGACCGGGGTCAGCTTGGACAGGTCGTTCTGCCAGACCTCGCCCGGCGCGAACGCGATCGCCAGCCCCGAGCCCAGCGCGAGGACGGCCAGCGACCACTTCGGTCGCGGCAGCGTCTCGATCCAGTGCCACAGCCGCTGCAGCCGCAGCGACGCGGCGATGTCGGGCGGCGACGGGTCGACCAGTCCCGGCAACAGGTAGCGCGTGGCGAGCGCGGCCACCACCAGCGCCGTGATCGTGAACACAGCCAGCTGACGCAGGCCGTCGACACCGGAGAACAGGAACGTCGCGTAGGCGATGCAGGTGGCGATCACGCCGGTCGACAGCGCCGGCCACAGGCCGCGCACGTTGCGCCACGGCGACAGGCCGGCGCGCTGGTGGCTGAAGAAGTGGATCGGATAGTCCTGCACGACGCCGATCAGGGTGAAGCCAAAGGCGATCGTGATGCCGTGCACGCCGCCGGGAAACAGCAGCGCGACCGCGGTCAGGCCGGCGATGCCGGCGCTCGCCAGCGGCAGCACGCCCAGCAGCGGCATTTTCCAGCTGCGATAGGCGATCAGCAGCAGCACGATCAGGCCCAGCGTGTCGACCAGGCCGATGCGCTGCGCCTCGCTCTGGGTCCGGCTGCCGATGTCGACCGAGAACGCGCCCGGACCGACGACTTCGAGCGTCGCCATGCTGCCGCGCGCCTGTCGCGCGAAGGTCTCGCGAATCGTGCCGACCGCATCAAGCTGGCCGGTCGGATCGAAACCGGCCGCGCGGGTCTCCACCAGCAACAGCGCGTGGGTGCCGGCGCGGTCGAACCAGACCTCGTGCAGCCGCTGCGGGGCGCCGGCCGGCTGCCAGGCGTCGGCCAGGGCCAGGACCTCGAGCGTGGGATCGGCGGGCAGCAGCGGCTCAACGAGGCCGGCGGCCGGCGAGCCGAGATCCTGCAAGCGCGCATCGAGCGCGTCACGCAAGGCCTCGGCATCCAGCGGCGCGTCGTCGAAGGAATCGGTCAGCAGGTAGCGGTAGGGCAGCAGATGCTCGGGGAAGGCCTCGAGCCCGGCCTCGCCGCCGTTGGTCACCAGTGTGAAACGCGCATCGCCGGCGAGCGCATCGTGCAGCGCGCGCGAACGCGCGGCCAACGCTTCCGGCGCCTCGCCCGAGATCGCCAGCATCAGCAGCCGCGAGCCCGGCCCGTCGCCGAGTTCGTCGATCAGCAGCCGCTGCTCGGGCGTCCGCGCATCGGGCAGGAAGCGCCGCAGGTCGCCACTGAACTCCAGCGCCTGCCCGGCCACCCAGCTCAGCGCGGCCAACGCCAGCAACCAGGCGACGGCCAGGCCCAGCCGCAGGCGCGGCCGCTGCAGCAGCCGTTCGCGAAGGCCGGGGGCCCTGTTCAACGCGGCACGTCGTGGCACAGCCGACGCGCGGCCTCGGGCGAGTCGATCGCCGCGGCATCGGCTGCGGCCCCGCCCAGCAGCGTCGGCTGGGGATCGCCTTGCTTGGGCTGGGTCTCGATGCAGCGCAGCTCGGCATCACGGCCGCGCAGCACGATCGCGGTCAGCCGGCTTGCGGCGCGCGGATCGCGCGGCGTCAGCCGCAAGGTCCAGTCGGCGGGCACGCCATCGGCCTGGAGCGCGTACAGCGCCTCGAGCGCGGTGCGGTCGCCGGCGAGCAGCGCGCCGAAGCTGTCCTGCAGCGCTGCCAGCTCGGGCACGCGCGCGAGCGAGAACGTGCGCGGCGCGCGCCCTTCGCGCGCGATCGTCGCCTCGCCGGCATGGATCGTCGTGGTTTCGGCGTAGGGGCTGCGGACCTCGCGCACCAGGGTGCCGGCGTCGGGGCGGCGGTACTCGCCGACCAGGGCGAGCGGCCGCTTGAGCATCGAGGACGTGCGCAACTCGACGAACGGTGTCGCGCTCGGTCCGGACTGCGTCAACCGCTGCAGGATCCAGTCGGCATCGACGCTGCGCGGTGCGACGGCAGCCGGCGCCGGCACGCGATCGCGCGACTGGCCGGCGCGCAGCGGGGCATCAGCGGTCTGCGCCGCGCTCCAGGCCGGGGCCAGGGCCAGCATCGCCAGCAGCAGGCAAGGCGCCCGCCACCGAAGCGCGGGGGTCGCGTTTCCAGAAGTCATAGAAATTGAACCAGTTGTAGGGAGCGCTGCGCGCATGATGCTCCAGACGCTCGGCGTAACGGCGGATGAGTGCGGCCACGCCATGCATGCGTTCGCGCCGCGGCAGGTCGACGCCTTCGCTGAAGGGCTCGAAGACCAGGTCGTAGCGGTTGCCACCCCGGTACAGGCCGAAGGCCAGCATCACCGGCACCTTCAGCACCGAGGCGAGCAGCCAGGGCGCGACCGGGAAGGGCGCCGGCGCACCGAGGAACGGCACCTCGAGCGTGGCGCCGCCCTCCTGGCTGCGATCGACCAGCAGCGCGACCATCGCCCCTTGCGTCAGCGCGTCCTGGATCGCCAGCGCGACCGAAGGCCCATCGGCGCCGGCATCGATCACGGTCGCGGCGACTTCGGGGTTGAGCGCCTCGAGCAGTTCGGTCACCGCCCGGCCGTGCGCGCGGTCGAGCACAACGCGAATCGGCGTGTCGGGACGCTGGCGCGCGAGCACGCGCAGCACCTCGAAGCTGCCCAGGTGCGAGCCGAACAGCAGCACGCCGCGTCCGGCTTCGAGATGGCGATGCAGCGTCGGCAAGCCCTCGGTGCGCACGTCGAACCGGCGCGTGGACTCGCTGAGCAGGTAGAGCCGGTCGAGAATCGTCGCGGCGAAGGTATGGATGTGACGCGCGACCTCGCCCAGCCTCGCGGGACGGCCGAACACGCGCGACAGATAGGTCCGCGAGTCGCGCCGCTCCGCACTCCGGCGCAGCAGGAAGTACAGCGTGATCGGATACAAGAGCGCGCGCGCCGGCGTGCGCCCGCAATGTCGGCCGATGCAACGGATCAGCGACAGTGCGAGCCGCCCGCCGCCCTCGCGGCGGCGCTTCCACTCGCTGCTCATGCCGATGCCGGACTCGCCGCGGCGATCTCGCCCGACGCCAGCAGCGTGCCGTCGCGCTCGACCCGGAACCGCCAGCGCGGCGTCTCACCGGCGATCGGCTCGAGCCGGATCGCTGCGGTCTGCTCGGGCAGCAGCGGCTGCACGAACTTCACCTGCGGCAGCCGCAGTGCGCCCAGCGGCCCATGCAGCGCTTCGATCGCCGCGACCACGCGGTCGAGAATCACCACACCCGGCACCACCGGCCGACCGGGGAAGTGGCCGGGCAGGCACGGATGCGCCGCCTCGACAACGAGGGCGTCCGCCGCCACCTCAGCGCCCCAGCATCGTGGCGACCGCGGTCCGGGCGTCCTGCGCCACCGCCTGGCGACCGGCGGCGCCGGTGCGGCCGGCGACCGGGATCGGTTGCCCGACCACAGCGCGCATCGGCCCGCGGCGCACACGGAAGAACCCGTGGACCGGCAACACCGCGCCGGTGCCGTGCAGCGCGATCGGCAGCACGTCGACGCCGGCGTCGATCGCGGCCTGGAACGAGCCCGACTTGAATTCGCCCAGCCGGCCGTCGCGCGAGCGCGTGCCCTCGGGAAACAGACACAGCGTGTGGCCCGCCCCCAGCACCTGGGCAACCTGGCGTCGCAGCTGCGGGCCAGCGCGGCGGTCGTCACGGCTGATGAACAGCATGCCGGTCGCGCGGGCGTAGAGATTGAGAAACGGCACCCGCCGCATTTCTTCCTTGAGCAGAAATCGCAGCGGCACCGGCACGGCCATGAACAGCACGCAGATGTCGAGCAGCGACTCGTGATTGGCGACCACCAGATACGGCCGCGACCAGTCGACCGCGTCGGCGCCTTCGATTGTCAGCCCGCCGGCCGGTCCGATCAGGCCCGGCGCCCAGTGCGTGCGCGCCATGTCCAGCGCCAGCCCGCTGCGCCCGGTGACCGCCTGCAGACACAGGGCCACGCTGATCCAGCCCGCCGTCCAGAGCAGGGTGAACAGGAACTGCAGCGCATTCAACGCGAGCATCGGCAGGGCGGTGAAGGTCGCCGCTCCGGTCTCGACGCGGGTCTGTCGGTATTCCATTGAGGCGCTAGGATACGGGGATCGCGCCCGGACTGCGCGTGCCGACCGGGTTCAGCGCAGCAGGTCACGCCAGAACACCGGCCCGAGCCCCATGAGCTTGCGCAGGAACTCCGCGAAGCTGTGGTACCGGCCCGGGAAGCGCCGCTTGCGGACCATGAACTCCAGCGCGAAAAAGCCGCCGATGACCCCGTAGTTGAGCAGGTTGGCGAACCAGGACCATTGCTCGGGGGTGATCGGCCATGGCGAGGCGATCCCGACGCGTTCGAGCAGCCCGCCCGGACTGGCGACAAGCGCCAATCCCAGGTTGGCCGCAGCCATCGCCACCAGCACCGCCGCCCAGGCCGCGGTCAGGCCCCGGGTGTAGCGCCGCAGATCCGGCGCGATGTCCTGTGCATCGCGCCCCTCGATCCCGGCCACGATCCGGGTGATCAGCGGCTCGACGCCAGAGCGCAGGGTCCGCGCGAAGATCCAGGCGATCGCCAGCACGAACACCACCGGCACCAGCAACAGCGGCAACGCGGCCTGGCCGGCTGCGTACAGCGCGAACGCGCCCCAGCCGGCCAGCGGCAGCGCCGCGAACGCCCACAGCCGGCGGTGCAGCAGCGGCTCGACCAGCAGCATCGCGATCAGCAGGCCCATCGCGGCGAGCGCGCAGCCATCGTGCTGCCACAGGCTGGCCAGGTGGGCCAGGACCGCGTAGCCCAGGGCCAGCAGCAGTTGCAGCAGGGCGATCAAGTGGTGCGGTGCTGCTCGACGTGCGCCGACAGCGCCCGCAGCGAAGCGAAAATCTTGCGGTTCTCGTCGTTGTCCGAGCGCAGCTGGAAGCCGTAGCGCTTGCTCACCGCCAGCGCCAGCTCCAGCGCGTCGATCGAGTCCAGGCCCAGCCCGGCATTGAACAGCGGCGCCTCGGGATCGATGTCGGCGGGCTGGACGTCTTCCAGATTCAGGCTTTCGACCAGCAACTGCGCGAGCGCGTGCTCGGCCTCGGTTTGTGCGGACATGCGGTGTTCCATCGGTGGGCAGGTCGCCACGATCCGGCATCGGGCCGGGCCGCGCAAGCGCCCGATGCCGCCGCCCCGCGGCGCAGCGCGCCACCAGCCTTCCGCTATCATGCGCGCCTGCTCTGGCTGACCGCCGTTTCCCCGGATGACTCCCGCCCCGACCGTTGCCACCGATGCTCCCGCTCTGCAGGCCGACGTGGTGATCATCGGCGGCGGGCCGGCCGGCAGCACCGCGGCCGCCCTGCTCGCGCGCGCCGGCCACCAGGTGGTCGTGCTGGAGAAGGACGCCCATCCCCGGTTCCACATCGGCGAGTCGCTGTTGCCGATGAACATGCCGATCCTCGAAGAGCTCGGCGTGCTCGACCAGGTCCGTGCGATCGGCGTGCACAAGGCCGGCGCCGACTTTCCGCTGCCCGGCCAGGCCCATAGCCATGTGTTCCGCTTCACCCGCACGCTCACGCCCGGCCCCGATGCCGCCGTGCACGTGCGCCGTGACCAGTTCGACCAGTTGCTGTTCGAGCACGCACGCGCCTGTGGCGCGGACATGCACGAGTGCACGCGCGTGGTGCACGTGGCGTTCGGCGCGGACGGCCGGCCCGAGCGGGTCGATGCGATCCAAGCCGACGGCAGCCCCCTGCAACTGCGGCCGCGCTACCTGATCGATGCCAGCGGCCGCGATACCGTCGTGGCGGCGCAGCGCCGGATCAAGCGCAAGAACCCGACGCACCAGTCGGCGGCGTTGTTCAGCCATTTCCGCGGCGTGGCGCGCCAGTCCGGCATCGATGCCGGCAACATCACGATCGCGCGTTTCGAGTATGGCTGGTTCTGGCTCATCCCGCTGCCTGACGATGTGATGAGCGTGGGCGCGGTGTGCCTGCCCGATTACCTGCGCCAGCGCAGCGCCGACGGCGGCCGCATCGACAACGAGACGCTGTTGATGCGCACGCTGGACGCCAACCCGGCGGTGCGTGCGCGCATGCACGGCGCCGAGCGCATCGCCCCGGTCCACGCCACCGGCAACTACTCGTACGCCGCCACGCGCATGGCCGGGCCGGGCTGGCTCCTGATCGGCGATGCCTACGCGTTCGTCGATCCGATCTTTTCGTCGGGCGTGTTCCTGGCCATGGACAGCGCCCGGCAGGCGGCCGCCCTGGTCGATGCGTCGCTGCGCGCGCCGGCGCGCGAGGCCCGGCTGCAGCGCGCGATGCAGGCAAGGCTCGACCGCGGCCTGCGGCACTTCACGTGGTTCATCTATCGCTTCAACACGCCGGTCATGCAGCGGCTGTTCTCGGCGCCCCGCAACGATCTGCAATTGGAGCAGGCGGTGATCTCGATGCTGGCCGGAGACGTGTTCGACAACGCGGCGGTGCGCTGGCGCCTGTACGTGTTCCGCATGATCTACGCGCTCAATGCGATCGCGATCGCACCGCAGGCGCTGCGCGGCTGGCGCACGCGACGGCGTCAGGCCCGCGTCGCCTTCCGCGGCGACACGCTGCACGGCGGCAACCCATGAGCCGCCCCGCGCCGGTGATGCCGCATCCGCTGCCACGGCTGCGCGTGGAGTACGTGCACGGGCAGGACCCGGCGCAGCTGCTCGCCCAACCCGACGTGCTCGCCGCGTTCGGGTTCGGCGACGACGCGCCCAGGATCGATGATCCGCGCTGGCTGCGCGTGCCGCTGCAGCCGCACGGCGCCACGCCCATCGAGGTCTGGCACGCGCATGCCCCGGTGCGCAGCGGGCGTGACGGCGAGATCGCCTGGTCGAGCGACGGCGCGTTGCTGTTCGGCGCGATCGAGGTCGACGAGCCCGCCGGCCACACCGGTGAGGGCGATCACAGCGGCATCTTGCTGGCGGCCGAACACGCCTACCGGCAGCTCACGCGCTTCATCGAGGCCGGCGAGCACCCGCACCTGCTGCGGATCTGGAACTACCTCGATGCGATCACGCTGGGCGACGGCGATACCGAGCGTTATCGGCAGTTCTGTATCGGCCGTGCCCGCGGCCTGGGCGATTTCGACACCTCGCGCCTGCCGGCCGCGACCGCGATCGGCCGCTGCGACGCTGCGCGCACGATCCAGATCTACTGGCTGGCCGCGCGTGTGCCCGGCACGCCGGTGGAAAACCCGCGTCAGGTCAGCGCCTACCGCTATCCGCGTCAACACGGGCCACAGGCCCCGAGCTTCGCGCGGGCGATGCTGCCGCCCGAGGGCAGCCCGATGCCGTTGATGCTGTCGGGCACGGCCAGCATCGTCGGGCATGCCTCGCTGCACGAGGGCGAACTGCTGGCCCAGCTCGACGAGACCTTCACCAATTTCGATGCGCTGATCGCATCGGCGCGTACCCGCCGCCCCGGTCTACCGGGTGCCTTCGGCGCGGGATCGCGGCTGAAGGTCTATGTGCGCGATGCCGAAGACCTGCCGATCGTGGCCGACGCCCTTGATGCACGCTTCGGCGGCGACGTCCCGCGGGTCCTGCTGCACGCGGCGATCTGCCGGCGCGAGTTGGCGGTCGAGATCGACGGCGTCCACGACCTCGGCTGACCGAACCGCGTCGTCTCGCGGGCGCACCCGCGCCCTGCGACCCGGCGTCGCAGGGCGCGGCGCCGGGGCGAGCGTAGAATCGCCGGATGATCAGACTCGATACCCGCATGCGGCGGATGCGCCGCGACGATTTCTCGCGCCGGTTGATGCGCGAATCCACGCTCACCGCCGACGACCTGATCTATCCGGTCTTCGTGCACGAGGCCAGCGGGCGCGCGGCGGTGCCGTCGATGCCCGGTGTCGAGCGTCTGTCGATCGACGAACTGCTGCGCGTGGCCGAGGTCGCGAGCGAATTGCGCGTGCCCGCGCTGGCGCTGTTCCCGGTCACTGCGCCCGACGCCAAGTCGCTCGACGCGGCTGCCGCCTGGGACGATGCGGGTCTGTGCCAGCGCGCGGTGCGTGCGCTCAAGGCACGCTTTCCGGAGCTGGGCGTGATCACCGACGTCGCGCTCGACCCCTACACCACGCACGGCCAGGACGGCATCGTCGACGAGGCCGGCTACGTACTCAACGACGTGACCGTCGAGGCACTGGTGCGCCAGGCGCTGTCGCATGCGCACGCCGGGGCCGACATCGTCGCACCCAGCGACATGATGGACGGGCGCATTGGTGCGATCCGGGCCGCATTCGAGGCCGACGCCCATGTGCATGTGCGCATCCTCGCCTACGCCGCCAAATATGCGAGCGCGTTCTACGGCCCCTTCCGCGATGCGGTCGGCTCGGCCGGCGCATTGGGCAAGGCCGACAAGGCGACCTACCAGATGGACCCGGGCAACTCGGATGAAGCGATGCGCGAGATCGCGCAGGACCTCGACGAGGGCGCAGACATGATCATGGTCAAACCCGGCATGCCCTACCTGGACATCGTGCGCCGCGCCAAGACCGAATTCGCGGTGCCGGTGTTCGCCTACCAGGTCAGCGGCGAGTACGCGATGCTCAAGGCGGCGGCCGCCAATGGCTGGCTCGACGAGCGCAAGTGCGTACTCGAAACGCTGCTGGGCTTCAAGCGCGCGGGCGCCGACGGCGTGCTGACCTACTTCGCCCTCGACGCCGCCCGCTGGCTGCGCGCGGGCTGAGCCCCCGCGCAGCCGATGCCGGCCTCCCCCGCGAACGGGGGAGGCGGCGTTGCTTCAGTTGGCCTGGCGGGCCACCGCGACCGGAAGCGTCAGCGCGGTGCGCTGCGGACCGAGCGCACCGCCGACCGGCTCGAGCGTGACCTCACCGAAGCGCCAGCTGCCGTCGGCCGGCAGGCTGCGCGCGTCGACCGTGATGCGCACGCTGACGCTGGCACCGGCCGGCACCCGCAGCTGCGCCGGCACCGCCGTCGCCGCAACGCCGGCAACGCGCACCCGCCAGGTCGAGGCCTGGGCATGCGGATTGCGGAACGTACGCACGAAGCTGCAGCTGGTCTGGCAGTTGCGGTTGGCCAGGCCCGGCTGGTTGAGGTTGGCGACATCGCCGCCCTGCGCCGGGTTGGCCGCCAGGTAGCGCGCACCGGTCTCGTGCATCACCAGACCCGCCTCGGCCGCGCGATCGACGCGGATGCGGCCGCTGCCACGATCGAACGGCGTGCCGGGCGTGACCTCGTCCTCGGTGTACACCAGGGTCTTGGCGGTCAGTGCCAGCGCCGACTTGATCTCGGGCACCGACCAGTCCGGCCGGGCCTGGCGCAGCAGCGCGGCGGCGCCGGCATGGTGCGGCGAGGCCATCGAAGTCCCGTTCATCAGACCCAGCGCGTTCTCGTAGCCGGTGATGGTGTCGCCGGCCACCGTGGCCAGGATCGACACACCCGGCGCGACCACGTCGGGCTTGAGCAGGTTGAAGGTCCCGGCCGGCCCGCGCGAGCTGAAGGCGCCGAGCGCGTCGGGCACGTTGGGCGTGGGCAGCGGCGGGTAGCCGATGCCGGCGGTGGCGTTGGGCCGGGTCGCGGCGAAGTCGCGCAGCGCATCGCCCTCGGCCTGGGTCACCGAGAACACCGGTACGGTCGCGCCCGGCACTGACGGCACCAGACCACCCGGCGCGTTGTTGGCGATCAGCACCGCGACCGCACCGGCTGCGGCTGCGTTCGCGGCCTTGTCGGAGAACGCGCAACTACCGCGGCGCACGACTGCGATCGCGTTCTGGAACGTGCCCGCAGCGTAGGCGCTGCAGCCATCCGTGCCCCCGTCGATCCCGGCGCTGATCCGCAGCGGCGTGGTACCGGGAATGCTCGCGGTGTGCGGCGTACCGCCGGTGCCTTCGGTCAGCAGGATCAGCGACAGCGGCTCGGGCACCGGGGACGGCCCTGTGACCTGCAGCGCGGACGCGAAGGCGCCGCGGCCATGCTGCGCCGCGGCGGTCGAGGCGACCCAGGGCTCGAGGTGGCCCATGCTGTTGGCGGCCGGACCGCTGTTGCCGGCCGAGGCCGCGACGTAGATGCCGGCCTCGCTGGCCGACAGGAACGCCAGCGAGACCGCCTCGCTCCACGGCTGGCCGCCACCGCCGATCGAGTAGTTGATGACGTCGACGATGCCGTCGGCGAGCGCCTGTTCGACCGCGGCCACTGCCGAGACGTTCGGGCACAGGCCCTGACCGTCCGACAGACGCGTGTAGCAGATGTCGAAGGCGACGATGTTCGCGCGCGGCGCCACGCCGGAGATCGCGCGCGCGTTGCCGCTGAAGACCACGTTGCGGCGGTTGCCAGCGACGGTGGAGGCGACATGGCTGCCGTGGCTGTTGGTATCACCGAAGCCGGGTTCCTCGCGGATGCCCTCGCGGCCACAGGTCAGCCCCGGCGCCTCGCACACGAAATCGTAGCCGCCGATCAGCTTGTCGTTGCAGCGGCCGGCATCGATGCCGCCGGGCGCGCAGGTGCCGAGGTACGTGCCGCTGCCGAGCGGATTGGTATGGACGTAGCCGTCGACCGGGTCGACCGCCGAGAACGACGGCGAGCCGAAGTTGATGCCCGAATCGAGGATGCCGACCACGACGCCTTCGCCCTGCAGCGCGCCCAGGCCGCCGACCGCGCCGTTCCACAGCGCCGGTGCGCCGATCAGGCCGGGCCCGGTGTCGGTGTCGAGCGCGTACTCGCGGTAGGGCTCGACGAAGCGCACGTCGCTGCGCGCGGCGACCTTCGCCGCCTCGGCGGGCGCCAGCTCGACGACAATGCCGTTGATCGCATGCTGCATCCGGCGCTCGACCCGCAGCGACCGCCCCAGATCCAGCGCGATGCCGCTTTCGACTTCGCGCTGGCGCCGCTGCAGATAGCCGAGGTAACTGCGCGCCGGTGCGCTGCGCACGTCCAGGCGTTGGCCGTCGCGGCGCTTGGCCGGCGCCGCCAGCCCGGCGACGCCGCCGGTGTAGCCGGCCAGCGCCGGATCGTCGAAGACCACGATGTAGCGCCCCGGGCCTTGTGCGGCCGGTGCCGGCGATGCACCGCGCGGCGTGGCGGCAGAGGCGACCGGGGCAGTGCCCAGCAGCGCGCCCACGCTCTGGCGGGCCGACTGCAGGGCCTGCCGGGCGGCGGGCTCGGCGCCGGGAATGACGGTACTTGCGGCGGCGACGGCAACGACGCCGAGCAGGACCGAAGCCCCGCAGAATGTGCGGATACGTGACATGCGAAAGACTCCCCTCTTCAGATACGGTGATTCACCGGTGACCTGTCCGACGCGCACGGCACGGGTGCCGTCCCCGCCCGACCTTCTCGATGCCGCCGCGCCCCCCTGGCTCGCTGCGTCCCCCTGCTTGCACTTCCGTGTATACCGCGTCCTGGCCGTGGCCGCATCCTGCGCTGCGGCCGATTCGCCCCGGCGCATCCCTGCCAATGCCGATGGCATGCCCTAGACTCGTCACGCGCCGGACCGGCGCGCCGCCTGCCCGAGTCGCCCGATGCCCAGCCCCCGCTACGCCGTGTTCGGCCATCCCGTCGCCCATTCGCTGTCGCCGCGGATCCATGCCGCGTTCGGGCGGCAGACCGGGATCGCGATCGACTACACCGCGATCGATGCCGCGCCTTCGGCCTTCACCGAGGCGTTGACGGCCTTCGCGACATCGGGCGGCACCGGCGCCAACGTCACGCTGCCGCTGAAAGAGGCGGCGTTCGCATTGGCCGACACGCAGTCCGAACGCGCGCAACGTGTGGGCGCGGTCAATACGCTGGTGCGCCGCGGCGCGACCTGGCATGGCGACAACACCGACGGCGCCGGCCTGGTCCGCGATCTGACCGATCGCCACGGCCTGGATCTGCGCGGGCGGCGGACGTTGCTGATCGGCGCCGGCGGCGCGGCACGCGGGGTCGCCGGGGCGCTGCTGGAAGCCGGGGTCGACGGCCTGACGATCGTCAACCGCACGCCCGAGCGCGCCGACGCGTTGGCCGATGCGCTCGGCGAGCCCGGGCGGGTGCATCCACGCTATCTCGAACGCGTCGGCGAGGCGGGCGAGTTCGACCTGATCGTCAACGCCACTTCCGCCGGGCGCGCCGGCACTGTCCCGGCGCTGCCACGCGCCCTGGTGGGCATGCGCACCGCCGCAGTCGACCTCAACTACGGTGAGGCGTCGGTGCCGTTCCTGGCCTGGGCGCGCGCCCACGGCGTGCGCGATGCGATCGACGGGCTGGGCATGCTGGTCGAGCAGGCGGCCGAGAGCTTCGCGCTCTGGCACGGCGTGCGCCCGGAGACCGATGCGGTGTTCGCATCTCTGCAGTCGCGCAACGTCGCGCTGGTCAGCGCGGACTAAGGGCCGACGGTGGACGTCCAGGCGCTGTTGATGTCGATGCTCATGCAGTTGCCGGCTCGCGTGCCGCTGCTGATCGCGCTCGCTGTCGCGCTCGCGCTGGTGCTGCGGCAGCGGGCGGCCGACCCGTTTGCAGTGCGGCTGGCGGCCTGGGGATTCGGCGTGATGTTGGCCGCCCAGGTGCTCGCGGCGGTGACCTATCCGCTGTTGCAGGCCTATGTCACCAGTGCCGCGCTGCCGTTCGCGGCGACGGGGCTGTTCTACAGCGTCATCGGCATCGGACTGGCGATGATCGAGGCGACCGGCCTGATCCTGGTGGCACTGGCGGTCGTGCGCCGGCGCCGCTGACGGCGGGCACCGATGGACTGCCGTCCGGCCTGCGCGGCGTGCTGCATCGCGCCGTCGATCACCTCGCCGATTCCCGGCATGCCCGACGGCAAGCCGGCGGGCGTGGCGTGTGTGCAGCTCGACGAGACACTGCGCTGCCGGCTGTTCGGCCGTCCCGAACGACCCGCGTTCTGCGCCTCGCTGCGCCCGGCCGAGGACATGTGTGGGGCATCGCGCAATGCCGCGTTCGCCCTGCTCGCCCATCTGGAACGGGCGACGGCGCCGTAGTCGGTCAGCGGTAGCGCGCCTCGAGCAGATCGAGATCGCGGACCAGCCGGCGCGCGACCTCGTCGGAGATCCGGCGATGGCGGGCGAGGCTGTAGATGCATTCGCGCTCGGCCGCGACGGCCGCGATGCGCAGCGCGCGCTCGGCGTGATCGGCGCGGCGTAGCTCTTCGGCATCGATGCCGCCGCCCGCCTCGCGGCGCAGCCGGTCCTCGTACAGCGCCATGACCCGGACCGCGGCACTGGCGTAGAGGTCGGGCTCGGATTTGGCCTCGGGCAGCGCATGCTGCGCGCGCTCCACGGCCGCCACCGCGGCGGCCGCGCCCTCGTACAGCGCCAGATCCATCTCACGGTCGCTCTCGTCCTCGACCGGCGCGGTGAGGCCGCGCAGCAGCCGCGGCAACACCAAGCTGCCGAGCAGCAGCGAGATCAGGATCACCGCCGCCGCCAGAAAAATCGCCAGGTCGCGCGCCGGAAACGGCGTGCCGTCATACAGCGCCAGCGGCAGCGTCAGCACACCCGCCAGCGTGATCGCGCCGCGCACACCGGCCAGCGACATCGCCGCAACCAGCCGCGTCGCCGGCAGCCGCCGCTCCGCACCGCTGCGCGACAGGGCGATCCACAAGGTCACCCACACCCAGGCGAAGCGCAATGCGAACAAGCCGGCGTAGATCGCCAGCACGTAGACCAGCAGCCACCACGGCGTGACGTGGCCGGCCTCGCGCACCGTGCTCACCGCGCGGTCGACGATCCACGGTAGTTGCTCGCCCAACAGCACGAAGATGATGCCGTTGAGCGAGAACTGCACCGTGTCCCAGACTGCAGCGCGCTGCACCCGGGTCGTCGCCAGGGCGCGGCCGCTGAGCTCGACGTAGCTCATCGTGATGCCGGCTGCCACGGCAGCGAGGATGCCTGAGGCACCGATCTGCTCGGCCAGCAGGTAGGCGCCGAACGGCGTCAGCAGGCTGATCAGGATCGGCGTGCCCGCCTCCTCGCCGAACACGCGCGAGACCAGCGCATGTCCGCGGTTGATCGCGATCGTGAACGCCGCGCCGACCGCGACGCCAGCCAGGGCCACCCACAGGAAGGTCAGCGAGGCGGAGAGCAGCGAGAAGCCGCCGGTCAGCGCGGCGGCCACCGCGAAGCGGAAGCACACCAAGCCCGAGGCGTCGTTGAGCAGCGACTCGCCCTCCAAGATGTGCATGACGCGCGAGGGAATCGGTGCGCGCGCGGCGATCGACGACACCGCGACCGGATCGGTCGGCGACAGGATCGCGGCCAGCGCGAACGCCACCGCCAGCGGCATCGCCGGGATCATCCAGTGGATCAGCAGACCGGCGCCGAGCACGGTGAACACCACCAGCCCCAGGGCCAGTTGCAGGATCACGCGACGGTCGCGGAACAGGCCGCTCTTGGGGATCCGCCAGCCGTCGAGGAACAGCAGCGGCGGCAGGAAGAGCACGAAGAACAGGTGCGGGTCGAGCGTGACGCCCCGCCCGAACACGCCGGCGATCGTCGCGCCCAGTGCGATCTGCACCACCGGTAGCGGAAGCGGCAGCCAGCGCTGCAGCACGCGGGTCAGATAGCCGCTGACGACGACCGCCAGCAGCATCACCAGGACGACTTCGATCGAATGCATGGGGCGGTCGGCGGCGCGCGGCGCGGGAGTCCAACACGATAACGCTGTCCGGCGATCGCGGGGGAGCGCATCGCGTGCGTGCCCGTGTCTCGGTATAGCCCGCGTGCATGCGGAGGTTGAGGCTGGAATGGCAGTTGGTTTCCTGAAGGGGCGCGTCGTTCGCGCCAGCATTGCAGCTCGACTTCAAGTGGGCAGCGGGCTGCCGGCCGGAAGCCACTCTTCACTCGACAAGGCATCCTGCCTTGACTCGGGCGCGCGCCATCCATGGCGCGCTTGACGTGGCCTCCGGCCGCCAGCCCACTGCGGTAAGGGTTGTGAACGCGACTTCGTCTAACGCGGCGGAGGAGCGAAGCGGTCTGTGACATCGCCCAACGCCGCGAGCCCCTAGAATCGAACGTCCCCAAGCCGCTGTGCCCGACGATGACCAATCCGCTGCTCGACTTCTCCGGCCTGCCCCGTTTCGACGCCATCACGCCGGCGCACGTGCAGCCGGCGATCGATGCGCTCGTCGCCGAGGCCGAGGCCGCGCTGGCGGTCGCGGGCCGGACCCAGCCGGTGGGCTGGGAGCAGGTCGTGGTCCCGCTCGAGGATGCGACCGAGCGCCTGGGGCGCGCCTGGAACCAGGTCTCGCACCTGAACGCCGTGGTCAACACGCCCGAACTGCGCGCGGCCTACAACGCCGCCCTGCCGAAGGTGACCGCCTTCTTCAACGCCCTCGCCCAGGACGAGGCGCTGTACGCCCAGTACCGGCGTCTGTCCGACGAGGCCGATGCGCTCGGCCTCGATCCGCTGCGTCGACGGGTGATCGCCCACGCACTGCGCGACTTCCGCCTCGGCGGCGCCGCGCTCGACGCCGAAGGCAAGGCGCGGCTGTCGGCGGTCCGTCAGGAGCTGGCCGCGCTGTCGGCGCAGTTCTCCGAGCACGTGCTCGATGCGACCGATGCGTTTTCGCTGCATGTCGACGATGCCGCGCGGCTGGCCGGCCTGCCCGATGATGTCGTCGCCGCGGCGCGCGCAGCCGCCGAGAAAGCCGGACGGCCTGGCTGGACGCTCACGCTGCAGATGCCGTGTTACCTGCCGGTGCAGACCTACGCCGAGGATCGCGACCTGCGCGAGACGCTGTACCGCGCCTACGGCCTGCGCGCGTCCGAGGCCGGTCCTGCGGAGCGCGACAACGGCCCGTTGATCGCCCGGATCCTGATGCTGCGCGCCGAGCAGGCCACGTTGCTGGGCTTCGACGACTACGCCAGCCTGTCGCTGGCGACCAAGATGGCGACCTCGCCGGACGACGTGCTCGGCTTCCTGCGCGACCTCGCGGCGCGCGCACGTCCGCATGCCCAGCGCGACCGCGATGCGCTCGAGACGTTCGCGCGCGACACGCTGGGCCTGGATACGCTGCAGCCCTGGGACGTCGCGTTCGCCGCCGAGCGTCTGCGCCAGGCGCGTTACGACTACTCGGCACAGACGGTCAAGCAGTACTTCACGCAGGATCGCGTGCTCGCCGGCCTGTTCGACCTGATCCACGCCCTCTACGGTCTGCGCGTCGAAACCGACAGCGCCCCGGTCTGGCATCCGGATGTGCGCTTCTACCGGCTGGTCGACGGCGATGGCACGCTGGTCGGGCAGTTCTATCTCGACCTGTACGCGCGCGAAGGCAAGCGCGGCGGTGCGTGGATGGACGACTGCCGCAACCGTCGCGCGACCGGCGCCCATGTGCAGACGCCGCTGGTGTACCTGGTGTGCAACTTCGGCCGCGGCGCCGATGGTCGCCCGGCGACGTTCACCCACGGCGAGGTGACCACGCTGTTCCACGAGATGGGCCACGGCCTGCACCAGTTGCTGACCGCGGTCGGCGAACTGCCGATCGCCGGCATCAACGGCGTGGAGTGGGACGCGGTCGAACTGCCGAGCCAGTTCATGGAGAACTTCTGCTGGGAGTGGCCGCGCGTCGAAGCGATGACCGCGCACGTGGACACGGGCGCGCCGCTGCCGCGCGATCTGTTCGACCGCATGCTGGCCGCGCGCAACTTCCAAAGCGGCCTGCAGACGCTGCGCCAGATCGAGTTCGCGCTGTTCGACATGCAGTTGCACGCCGGCTTCGACCCGGCCCAGGACGATGCACTCGCCCTGCTCGAGCGCGTGCGCGACGAGGTCGCGGTGCTGCGCACGCCGGCCTGGCACCGGTTCCCGCACCAGTTCGCGCACATCTTCGCCGGCGGCTATGCGGCTGGCTACTACAGCTACAAATGGGCCGAGGTGCTCAGCGCCGACGCCTATGCCGCGTTCGAGCAGGCCCCGGACCGTCTGGCGCAGACCGGCGCCCGGTTCCGCGACGAGATCCTGACACGCGGCGGCAGCCGCGATGCGGCCGAGAACTTCCGCGCGTTCCGCGGCCGCGATCCCGACATCGCTGCATTGCTGCGGCACAGCGGCATGGCCGCCTGAGCGCACGGCCGGTCGGCGACACCGCCCCGCGCCCGCACTGCGCGGCCGTCACGCGGCCGTGCGACCATGCCCGCGGTCGACTCCTGGATCGCGTCCATGCGCCTGCTCGTGCTGCTGTGTTCGCTCGCCATGCCCATCGTCGGCTGGCTGTCGCAGACCGGTGCATTCGGCCCTGACCAGGGCACGGTGTCGGGGCGCTACCCGACGCTGCTGGTCGCGGCCGGCTACGCGTTCTCGGTCTGGGGCCTGATCTTCCTGCTCGACATCGCCTACGCCGCCTGGCAGGCGACCGGCGCACGCCGTCACGATCCATTGCTCGCGCGTATCGCCCCGGTCGCCGCCCTGGGGTTCGCGCTGACCACGATTTGGATGCCGTTGTTCTCGGCCGGTCAGTTCATCGCGTGCGTCGCGGTGATCGTCGGTGCACTCGCGTGCCTGGCCTGGTGCGCGGTACGGCTGTCGGACGGCAACGCCGCGCGCGGCCGGCGCATCGCCTGGGTGGCGCTGTCGCTGCACGCGGGGTGGTTGTCGCTGGCCGCCTTCCTCAACATCGCGCAGACCATCGTCGCCTACCAGTGGCTGCCGACCTCGCGCATGCTCGGCTGGAGCCTGGCGCTGTGGGTGATCGCGGCCGCACTGTTGCTGGTGCTCAATGCGCGCATGCGCGGCAACCCGGCTTATGCCGCGGTCGCACTGTGGGGGCTGTTTGCGGTGTGGATCAAGCAGACCGACTGGCCGCTGGCCGGGGCGACGACCTCGGCCTGGGTCGCGCTGGGCATCGCGACGTTGCTGGTCGTGCAGACGGTCGTGCTGCAGCTGCGCCAGCGGGCCGCATGACGCGTGCCGCGATGCGGCAGCGCGTTCATGTTCCGCATGGCATCGGCGCGGCATCGTAGAGGCCTCGTCCCCAGGAGCACGCCATGTCCCACTACCGCCTGCTGCCTGCCGCGCTGATCGCGCTCGCGCTGCCCGCCGCCGCATCCGCGCAAGTGAGCACCAGCGCACTGGAGCCGCTCGCCGATCCGCCGGCGGTGTCGTCGCAGAGCGGACGCCAGACGGGCGTGGTGACCTACGACGGCGCCGATGGCCAGCAGGTGATCATCCGCTCCTACGAGCCGCGCCCGGCAACGACGAGCGCCTACCGGATCGATTTCGCCGCGCTCGATGTCAACGGCGACGGCTACATCAGCCGCGCCGAGGCGCGCGCCCATCCCACGCTCTTGGCGGAGTTCGACGCGGTGGACAGCAATCGCGATGGCCGCCTCAGCCGCGAGGAACTCGCCGGCTGGCTGCGTTAGCCTAGCCGGCCCGGCCGCTGTGGCCGGCACAGGAGGCCAGGCGTGACCCATCCCGATCCGACTCCCCGGGCCGAGCCCGCATCGCGCACGCCGATGATGATCGGCGCGGTGTTCGTGCTGCTGGGCGGCATCTTCATCGGCGCATTGGGCACGACGGTCATGCTGCGCACGAGCATCGGCTCGGCCGGCGATCTCAAGGCGCGCGAGGCCATCCGCCTGCAGGAGCTGCTGGTGGCGGACGACGGACGGCTGGACCCGGCGCAGACCGCCGAGCGGGCGACCGCGGCCTTCGCGCACAGTTTCGTGGTCAGCGCCGCGGCACTCGATGCGGTCGCCTCGCTCGACGATCGCCAACGCATGCTCGACATCGCGCACTGGCTGGTCGAGACCGGCGCGCTGGCCGACCGTCGCGACGCGGTCTCGCGCTGGGCCCAGGCCGCGGCGCACTGCCTGGTCGCAACGCCCGAACAACCGCGCACCGCCGCCAACTGCGTCCGCGACGCGATGCCGGGCGACGTGCCGCGTCCCGAGCGCGGCGACTGATCCGGCAGCATTCGCGCACGGCGTCAATCCTTGATACGACAACGCCCGGCTTGCGCCGGGCGTTTCGAAGCGTGGTGTCGCGCTGCGGTCAGTCGCGCGACTGGCTGATCACGCGCCCGTCCTGCGGATCGAGCTTGAGGTCGACGCGCTGGCCTTCGCGGGTATCGGCCTCGGCTTCCCACAGGCCGTCATCGAACTTCACGTCCTCGATCTTGGTGAAACCCGCGGCAGTGAGCTTGGCGCGGATGTCGGCCTCGCCCAGCGTCGTCGCGCCGGCAGTGTCCGGATAGACGCGACCGGTCGCCGGATCGAGACGGACATCGATCTTGCGCCCGTTGGCATCCCTGGCGTCGGCCTTCCATAAGCCATCCTTGAATTCGAGATCGGTCACGTCGGTATAGCCGCCTTCGGTCAGCGTGGTGCGGACCTGGGCGCTGGTCATGGCGTCCTGCGCAACGGCGGCGCCGGCGGCCAGGGACAGCGCGAACACCAGGCCACGGATCAGGGTCGTCTTCATCGATAGGGCTCCAGGAAAAGGGTGAGCCGAGTCTTCTGCGGGCTGCGCGAAGCAGCAGTGAACGGCGGTCGCCGATGCCGGGCGCGGTTCATCGACGCGGCGCCGCACCGTCGCCAGCGGCGACACACGGGGCGGACAGCAGGCGGACTATGCTCGCGGCCGGCCTCCACGCACCGCCGCCCCCATGACGTCCAGCGATATCCAGGTCCTGCTCATCGCCCTTGCCAGCGTCGTCGTGCTGGTGCTGCTGATCGTGGCGCGGCCCCGGCTGCATCCGCTGCTGGCCTTGTTGCTGGTGTCGTTCGGCGCGGGCCTGGCCACCGGCATGCCACTGGACGCGCTGGTGCATGCGGTGAGCAACGGCGCCGGCAAGACGCTGGGCGCCGTCGGCCTGGTGGTGGCGCTGGGCGCCATGCTGGGCAAGGTGCTGGCGCAGGCGGGCGTGACGGACACGCTGGCCAATGCCATCCTGCGGCGCGCCTCGCCGCGTGTGCTGCCGTGGGCGATGGCAGGCGTGGCCTTCATCATCGGCATCCCGATGTTTTTCGAAGTCGGGCTGGTGATCCTGCTTCCGCTGATCTTCGGCGTGGCCCGCAAACTCGAGTCGCACGGCGAGGGTCGCGGCTCAGCCTATGTGTATGTGGGCGTGCCGGTGATCGCGGCGCTGGCCGCCATGCACGGCATGGTGCCGCCGCATCCGGGGCCGCTGACCGCCATCGCCACCCTGGGCACCAGCGTGGGGGCGACCATGCTCTACGGCTTCATCGCCGCGATCCCGGCCATCGTCCTGGCGGGGCCGGTCTACGGCATGTTCATCGCGCCGCGCATGTCGGTAAGACCCGACGCGGCCCTGCTCGATTCCGATGCCGCCGCTGAAGGCGCGGCGACGGCGCAGCACGCGCCACCGGGACTGGGGCTTGGCATCGTCGTGGCGCTGGCACCCGCGCTGCTCATGCTGTGCCATGCAGTGGCGGAGGTGCTGCTCCCCGAAGGCTCGACCGTGCTGCACGTCGCTGCCTTCGTTGGCCATCCGATCGTCGCCATGCTGCTGGGCGTGATGCTGGCCATGGTGGTCCTGCGGCCAGGCGAGCCCACGGCGGTGCGCAAAGCGCTGGGCGAGAGCGTCAAGCCGGTGGCCGGCGTGCTGCTGATCATCGCGGGCGGGGGTGCCTTCCAGCAGGTACTGACCGATGCCCGGGTGGGCGATGCGATCGTGCACATGAGCCAGCAGTTGGCCCTGTCGCCGCTGCTGCTGGGCTGGCTGATCGCGATGCTGCTGTCGGTCTCCACCGGCTCGGCGACCGTGGGCGTGGTCGGCGCGGCGGGTCTGCTGGCACCACTGGGCGCGGCCGAGCCCACGCTCAACCTGCCGCTGCTGGCGCTGTCCATCGGCTGCGGCTCGCTGTTCTTCAACTACGCCAACCACGCGGGCTTCTGGTTGGTGAAGGAGTCCTTCGGCATGAGCATGGGCGAGGCGACGAAGACCATCTCGGTGGTGCAGTCGATCGTGTCGCTGGTCGGGCTGTGCATGGTGCTGCTGATGAATCTGCTGCCGCCGTTGGTCTGACACGACGCCACGACCGCAGGTGGTGCGCCGACTGACTCGGACATCAGATCCAGAGGGTGTCGCGCAGGCGCCGCAGCACCGGCTGGAGTCCGTCGAGCGGCACCGACCCCAGCGCCAGCCGCAGCGCGTGCGGTGCGTGACGGCCGGTCGCGTAGGCCTCGGCCTTGGAGACGGCGATGCCGCGCTCGGCCAGCGCCTCGCAGGCGCCATCCATACGCAGGTCCTCGGGCAGGCGCAGCCACAGGAACGGCGATGCAGGATGCGCGCGCACGTCGAGACCGGCGAGCGCGTCGGCCGCGATCGCCTGGCGTTGGCGCGCGTCATGGCGCAAGGCGACCTCCTGCTGCGCGACCGTGCCGTCGGCGATCCAGCGCGTCGCCATCGCGGTCACCAGGCTCGGCAGACTCCAGTGACTGGCCCGGATCACCGCCTTGACCCGCACCGCGCAGGCCGCAGGCACGACGACGTAGCCGAAGCGCAAGCCACTGGCCAGACTCTTGGACAGGCTGGCGACATGGAAGGTGCGTTCGGGCGCCAACGTCGCCAGCGCGACCGGCGCCGGCTCGGCCAGCCACGCATAGGCCGCGTCCTCGATCAGCACGCAGTCGTGGCGTCGCGCGATCGCCACCAGCCGCTGCCGCTGCTCGATGTCGAGCACCCAGCCCAATGGGTTGTGCAGCGTCGGCATCGCGTAGATCGCCCGGATCGGGCGGCTGCGGCACAGCCGCTCCAGCTCGTCGAGATCGGGACCGTCGGCGCACGCGGGCACCGGCGCCAGATCCAGCGCCTGCAGCTCGGCGAGCATGCGAAAGCCCGGGTAACCCAAGGCGTCGACCGCGACCGCGTCGTGCGGCCGCAGCATCGCCCGCACCACCACGTCCAGGCCGTGCTGGGCGCCGTTGACCAGCAGGATCCGCTCGGCATCGGCATCGATGCCGCGCGCGGCGGCCAGCAGGTCGGCCACGATCCGGCGCTCGTGGCGTCGCCCGCCGGGCGGTTGCTGGTGCATCAGCGCCGCCAGGTCGCCGGAGGCGGCCAACTCGCGCAGCATGCCGCGCAGCAGCGCCGCCTGGCCGGGCCAGGTCGGATGGTTGAACGACAGGTCGACCGCGCTCGCGCTGCGTCGCGCCTCGTCGCCGCTGTCCCACTCGCGCTGCGGCGGGCGATCGCGCACGAACGTGCCGCGTCCGGTCTCGCCGACGACCAGGCCCATCGACCGCAACTGCGCGTAGACCTTGCTGGCCGAGGCGACCGCGATCCCCTGCCGGGCGGCCAGTTCGCGATGCGTGGGCAGCGCCGTGCCCGGCGCCAACCGGCCGCTGTGGATCTGCGCGGCGAGGCGCTCGACGATGACCGCGACCGGCGAAGTGGCCATGCAGACGTCCCTAGGACAATTTCTTGATTGCTCCAATCTACGCGATCACGCTTCCGGACGAAATGCGGGCGCGGCCCGGCTCAACGGCCTCACCTGTGGACTGGTGACGCCGCGCCGACACGCCATCCACCTCACGCCCCAAGGAGCGCCGATGTCTCACGAACCACCGCGCCTGCCGATTCTCGACCACCTGCAGCGCCTGCTCGATGGACGTCCTGCCGACCCCACTGCCATTCCTCTGCGCTACCCCACCGCGATTTCGCAGCTGCTGGGCTTTCGGCTCGTCGCGGTGAGCGAGGCGATGGCCGCCATCGAGCTGGAGGCCGATCCCGAACGCCACGGCAACCAGCAAGGCACCGTGCACGGCGGGCTGTTGTGCGAACTGGCCGATGCGACCATCGGCACCGCGCATTCGACGCTGATGCAGCCGGGCGAAACCTTCACCAGCATCGACCTCGACGCGACCTTCGTGCGGCCGGTCTGGCGTACGCGTCTGCGCGCGCATGCCTGGGCCGAACATCGCGGCCGCACGATCGCGCACTACCGCTGCGACATCCAGCGCGAGGATGGCAAGGTCGTCGCGCGCATGGCCAGCAAGGTCATGACGCTGCGCGGCGAGCACGCCCAGGGCCGTTGAGGCGACCGGCCCGCACGGGCGACGCCGGCATCAGGCCGCCGTCAGCAGCCGCAGGTCGTCGACGAAGCCGGCATAGGCCTGGGCCTGCGCGTCGGGATCGCCCTGGCGCAGCACCCACGACGGATGCACGGTCGCGAAGGCGCGCACGCCATCGTCGCGCGTGCGCCACAGCCCGCGCGCCTCGGTCAGTCGCACGCCCGGCCCGAACACCGCACGCGCCGCCGTCGCGCCCAGACAGACGATGCGCGCGGGCCGCAGCTGCGCGATCTCGGCGCGCAGCCAGCCGTTGCAGGCCTCGATGTGGGCGACATCGGGGCGACGATGCAATCGCCGCTTGCCGCGCGGCTCGAAGCGGAAATGCTTGACCGCATTGGTCAGATAGAGCGAACCACGGTCGATGCCGAGTTCGTCGAGCGCGCGCGAGAACAGCCGGCCCGCCGGCCCGACGAACGGCCGGCCCGACAGATCCTCCTCGTCGCCCGGCTGCTCGCCGACGATCATCGTGCGGGCATCGCCCGGCCCTTCGCCGAACACCGTCTGCGTCGCCGGTTGCCACAGCGGACACCGCCGGCAATCGCGCGCGGCCTCACGCAGCGCATCCAGGCCGTCGGGCGCCGGGGCGGGCGCTGCGGGCGCGGCCGGAATACGCCGACGCGGCGCCTGATGTTCGCGCTCGGCCATCTCGCGCACGCGCACGCCGGCCTCGCGCACCAGCGTCGGCAGCAATGCGGTCTCGGGCAGGTGTTTCCAGTACTTCTGCGGCATCTCGGCGCGCATCATCGTGGTGTTGAGCCGCGCCGGGTTGAAGATGTTGGCGTAGTAGGTGCGCCACAGGTCCTCGCGTGCGTCCTCGGCCGGGGCGTCGGCGCGCGTACCGCCGGCGGCGAAGGCCAGCGTCCGGCCATCCCACAGCGCGCTGCGGTACGGGGTCACGATCGCCCAGCGCATGCCGGCGAAGCGGCGCGCGAAGAACGGCGCGACGCGATCGACGATCCAATGGTCGGGCTCGAACCAGGCAACGTACTCCTCGTCGGCGCCGGGCACGGCGCGGAAGCGCACGAAGGCCTTCATCTTGTGGGTGTCGCGGCGCACCGCCTGGGCCATCGTGCGCGCGCGGTGCACGTCGGGGTCCGCTGCGCGCAGCAGCAGCGCACGCTCGCCCTGCGCGATGCGCCAGAGCATGCGGTACAGGAGGCCATGACGATCGTCGGCGCGATGGCAGAGCACGGCGTCGGCCAGAGCCAAAAAAGCAGACGGAACCTGCGGCGCGCTGCGTTGCGCGGGCAGCGCGGCGAGATCCACGCCGCCCAGCAGCGAGCCCTGCGCGCCGCCGCTCCAATCGAGCTGCTCGGGCGGCAGCCCCGCGCACAGCGCCGCACGCGCCGCGCTGCGCCAGGCGCTGGCGTCCCAGGGCGGGTCGACCGTCGCGGTCACACATGCGTGGGCGGGTGCAGACCTCACGACGGGCGTCAGAACAGGCTCGCCTGGCGCGGTTGCGGAGCCAGCTCGCTGCGCAGGCGGGCGGGATCGTCGAGCCGCTGGCGGGGATGGTGACCAGGCACGACGACGAACGGCATGACTTTCTTCAGCGGCACCCGCAGCCGCGCCAGATCGTCCAGGCGCAGGGCCCCGTGCGGGCGCGCGGCGATGATCCGCTCGACATTGCGCGCACCCAGCCCCGGCACGCGCAGCAGCATCTCGCGCGGTGCGCGGTTGACATCGACCGGGAAACGCGTCGGGTTGCGCAGGGCCCAGGCGAGCTTGGGATCGACGTCGAGGTCGAGCATGCCCGCCTCGGTGCCGTCACCGGCTGGCACGCCCTCGGCGGCAGCTTCGGGCGCGATCTCGTCGACATCGAAGCCGTAGAAGCGCAGCAACCAGTCGGCCTGGTAGAGCCGGTGCTCGCGCAGCAACGGCGGGGCCTGCAGCGGCAGGGTCTTGGCGGCATCGGGAATCGGGCTGAAAGCCGAGTAGTAGACGCGGCGCATGCGGTAGGTGCCGTACATGCGGCTGCTCGATTCGAGGATGCGACGATCGTTGGCGCCGTCGGCACCGACGATCATCTGCGTGCTCTGCCCGGCAGGCGCGAACCGCGGCGCCTTGGCCCGGCGCACGCCCACGGCCTGGCGCTTGGCGCGGCGCGCGTCCTTGTCCTCGTCGATGCGCCACTTGAGCTCGCCCATCGCACCATGGATGCCGGCATGGGTCTTTTCCGGGGCCAGCGCCGACATGCCGGCCTCGGTCGGCAGCTCGATGTTGATGCTGAGCCGGTCGGCGTAGCGGCCGGCCGCGGCAAGCAGTTCGGGCGCGGCGTCAGGGATGGTCTTGAGGTGGATGTAGCCGCCGAAGCGATGGTCCTGCCGCAGGCTGCGCGCAACCTCGACCAGTTGCTCCATCGTGTAGTCGCCGTTGCGGATGATGCCGCTCGACAGGAACAACCCTTCGATGTAGTTGCGCTTGTAGAAATCCAGGGTCAGGTCCACGACCTCCTGAGTCGTGAAGCGCGCGCGGCGCACGTTGCTCGACACGCGATTGACGCAGTAGGCGCAATCGAACACGCAGAAGTTCGTCAGCAGGATCTTGAGCAGCGACACGCAGCGGCCGTCGGGCGTGTACGAGTGGCAGATGCCCATGCCCTCGGTACTGCCGATGCCGCCGGTCTTCGACGAGTCGCGCCGGTTCGCACCGCTCGACGCACAGGAGGCGTCGTACTTGGCGGCGTCGGCGAGCACGGCGAGCTTGTCGGTCAGATTCACCGGCGCACCGTGACAGGTCGAGGTCTCAATCCGTGAGACGGCATCGTCACCGCGCTGAACCGCGGCGGCAGGAGGTCGTGTCCGCCGAGCCAATCGCCGACCTTGCCGCGTCGCGGCGTGCACGACAGCGCGCATTCACATCGTGTGGCCGCCGCGGCCGTTAGCGTGCAGCGCGGGTGGTGTCGATCGACACGACTGCGGCGCGTGCATCCCAGGGGCGGCATCATCGAGCATCGGAACCGACAACCACGGCGCCTTCGCGCCGGTATCGCCGCCGGCGTGGCGCTGAGCGGCCTCGCGCTGGCCGGCTGCGCCGGCCCGCAATCGGCACTCGACCCCGCCGGCCCGGCCGCGGCGCAGATCGCCTTCGGCTGGTGGCTGATGGCCGGCGCGTTCACCGTGGTCTGGGCACTCGTGCTCGCACTGCTGTGGCGTGCGCTGCGCCGCCGTGAGGCCGGCCAGGCATTGCGGCAACCCGAACGCCTGGTGGTGTGGGGCGGTCTGGTGCTGCCGACGCTGGTGCTGACCGCGCTGCTGGTCTACGGCAGCCTGACCAGCGCGCGGGTGACGGGAGTGGGCGCGACACCGGACATGGTCGTCGAGGTCACCGCCCGGCAATGGCAATGGCATTTCCGCTATCGCGATGCCGACGACCGGGTGCTGGGCGAGAGTGTCGACGCCCTGGCGATGCCGCTCGGCCGGATGGTCGAGTTCCGTATCACCAGCGAGGATGTGATCCACAGCTTCTGGGTGCCCCGGCTTGGCGGCAAGATCGATGCAATCCCCGGCCGCGTCAACGTCCTGCGCCTGCGCGCCGATGCCGCAGTACCGATGCGCGGCCAGTGCGCGGAGTTCTGCGGCCTGGAGCACGCGCGCATGCTGTTTCCGGTGCGGGTGATGGCCGCCGAGGCGATGCCCGAATGGCTGGCCGCGCAGCCGCCGGCGCAGGCCCCGGCCGGGCGCGCGCCGCCGCGCCACCGCGCCTCGGAGAATGTGCTGTGAGCGGCGGGCTGGGGCCCGATCCGGTGCTGCCGTCGCCGGGCGATCACCTGCGCCACGCCGAGCGCCTGGCGCTGCTGGAGCGCGTGTGGTCGAACAGGCGCGGCCTGGTCGGCCAGCTGACCGCGGTCAACCACTCGACGATCGCGATGCGCTTCATCGTCACCGGTTTTGCGTTCCTGCTGATCGGCGGCATGCTGTCGATGTTCATCCGGCTGCAACTGGCCTGGCCGGGCCTGCAGGTGCTCGACCCCGAGCGCTATGCGCAGTTCGTGACCATGCACGGCACGACGATGATGTTCCTGTTCGCGGTGCCGATCATGGAAGGCTTCGCGATGTATCTGATCCCGAAGATGCTCGGGTCGCGCGACCTGCCGTTCCCGCGGCTCTCGGCGTTCGGCTGGTGGTGCTATCTGTTCGGCGGGCTGTTCCTGTATTCGAGCTTCCTGTTCGGCAGCGTTCCCGACGGCGGCTGGTTCATGTACACGCCGCTGACCGATGCGACCTACTCGCCGGGCAAGGGTGCGGATTTCTGGCTGATCGGGGTGACGTTCGCCGAGATCGCCGCGGTTACCGCAGCGGTGGAGCTGATCGTGGCGATCCTGATCACGCGCGCGCCGGGCATGGATCTGACCCGCATGCCGGTGTTCGCCTGGGCGGTGCTGGTGACCGCCTTCATGATCGCGTTCGGCTTTCCACCGCTGATCCTGGCCAGCCTACTGCTGGAGATCCAGCGCGCGTTCGATTTCGCGTTCTTCGAGGTCGCGCGTGGCGGCGATCCGCTGCTGTGGCAGCACCTGTTCTGGCTGTTCGGCCATCCCGAGGTCTACATCATCTTCCTGCCGGCCGCCGGCGTGGTGTCGATGGTGGTGCCGACGTTCGCCCGCCGTCCGATCGTGGGCTACACCTGGATCGTGCTGGCGCTGGTGGCGACCGGCTTTCTGAGCTTCGGGCTGTGGGTGCACCACATGTTCGCGGTCGGCATCCCGTTGCTGGCGCTGGCGTTCTTCAGTGCCGCGAGCATGATGGTGGCCATCCCCACCGGCATCCAGGTCTTTGCGTGGATCGCCACGCTGTGGTCGGGCAAGCCGTGGCTGCGCGTGCCGATGCTGCACATCGTCGGCTTCTTCGTGGTGTTCGTCTGCGGCGGGCTGACCGGGGTGATGCTGGCCTTCGTGCCGTTCGACTGGCAGGCGCACGACACCCACTTCGTCGTCGCCCACCTGCATTACGTACTGATTGGCGGGCTGATGTTTCCGATGTTTGCCGGGCTTTATTACTGGCTGCCGCTGGCGAGCGGGCGCATGCCGTCCGAATCGTTGAGCCGCAGCGGCTTCTGGCTGGTGTTCATCGGCATGAACCTGACGTTCCTGCCGATGCACCTGACCGGGCTGGTCGGGTTGCCGCGGCGCGTGGACAGCTATGCGATGGAGCTGGGCGTGCACTGGCTGAATCTGGTGTCGACCGCGGCCGGCTTCGTGCTGGCGGTCGGGGTCATCGCGATCCTGATTGATGTGGCGCTGTGCTTCGTGCTCGGCCGCCGCGCCGAGGCCAATCCCTGGCAGGCCGGCACGCTGGAATGGGCGCTGCCGCGGCCGGTGCCGGCGTACAACGTCGCCTCGGTGCCCGAGGTCGGCGACCGCTACCCACTGTGGCACCGCCCGGCGATCGCCGACGAGGTGACCCGCACCGACGGTCTGCTCGGCGAGGCGCACGACGGGCGCCGCGAGATCCTCGGCACAGGCATTCAATCGGCGCGCCCCGAGCAGGTGATCCGGGTCTCGACCTCGACCTGGTGGCCGCTGCTGGCGGCGCTGTCGATCGGCGTGTTGCTGACCGGCTTCATCACCTCGCAGTACTGGCTGTCGGTGCTAATGCTGGGGCCGCTGCTCGGCGTGTTCCTGGTCTGGGCCTGGACCACCGGCGACCGCCATGCGCCGGCGTCGATCGAGGTCGCACCGGGCCTGACGCTGCCGACGCAGGCGGCGGCGCGCAACGCGCCGGGCTGGTGGGCGCTGGTGGCGACACTGTTGATCGACGGCTCGCTGTTCGCGTCGCTGGTGTTCGCGTATTTCTACCTGTGGCTCAACGCGCCGGCGTGGCCGGCCGGCGGTGCGCAGCTGGCGGCCTGGGCGCCGACGCTCGCCGCATTCGCGGCGCTGATGGTGCCGCTGCTGTCGGCATGGGCCGCGCCGCGCGCGCTGCGCGCCGGACGTCGCGGGACCGCGATCGCCTGGCAAGGCGTCGCCCTCGTCGCCGGTGCCGCCTTCCTCGCGCTGCACCTGCCGGCGATCTGGCAGTCGACCGGCGCGCCGCAGGTCCATGCCTACGCGTCGGTGGTCTGGACGCTGGCCGGCTTCCATGCGGTGCACATCGTTGTGGCGATGCTGATCGGCGGCTTCGTCGCGCTGCGCATCCACCGCGGCCATGTGGACGCCGTGCGCAGCCTGGAGTCGCGCGTGGCCGCCGGCTTCTGGCGTTACGCGGTGGGCCAGGGCGTGGTCGCCTGGGGCGTGCTGCACCTGTTCCCGAGGTGGCTATGACCCGGCCCGAGGGTCGCCTGAGCCTGACCCGCATGGCCGCACCGCTGGCGGTCTGGGCGCTGCATTTCGTCGTCGTCTACAGCCTGCAGGGGCTGGCCTGCGCGCGCGGACTGGGCCGCACGCCGGTCGCGGGGCTCGAGGCCATGACCTGGGCGCTGTGGGCGCTGACACTGCTCGCACTGCTGGGCATCGCATGGTCCGGCCGTGCGGCCTGGCGCGCGCGGCAGGCGGTCGCGCCGACCCGTCCGCCGGGCGACCGCCGCCAGTTCCTGCCCCTGCTGACCGCGCTCGTCGCGCTGGTCGCGGCCATCGGCGTCGTGTTCACCGCGTTGCCGGTCGCGCTGCTGCCCACCTGCGCCTGAGGCGCCCAACGAGACCCCGATGCGCAAGGATCTGAGACAACCCGTTCCCAAGACCCAGAGCCACACGGTCGAGAGCGTGGTGGCGATCGCCAAGCACCCGATCCATCCGATGCTGGTGACCTTCCCGATCGCGTTCCTGTCGATGGTCGTCGTCACCGACGGTCTGTACCTGTGGCTGCGCGTGCCGTTCTGGGCGGAACTGGCGTTCTGGCTCAACGTCGGCGGGCTGGGCTTCGGCGTCCTGGCCGGCATCGTCGGCACGATGGACATGATGTCGATCCGCGTGGTGCGGCGGCACGTCTCGGCCTGGAACCATTTCATCGTCGCGGTGATGGTGCTGGCGATGGCCGCACTCGGCGTGTGGTTGCGCCTGCCCGACCCCGTGGCCGCGGTCTGGCCCTGGGGCCTGTTGTCGTCGGCGGTGATGGCGCTGCTGGTGGCGGTCGCCGGTTGGCTCGGTGGCACGCTGAGCTTTCGCCACGGCGTCGGGGTCTACGGCGACGAGGAAGCGCAGACGCCGAAAGACCGCGATCGGGAGAAGACACCGCCGACGGAGTGACCCCGGCGGCGCGCTCCCAAAAGGCGGGGCACACCGCGCCGCGCAATGACGCATGCGGCGGCGGAGACTGAATACGGCCGTGCGCGTAAAAAGGGCGCTGCGCGCCCTGCGCCGGCCCGGGGGCTGCGATATTCTGCCTGCTCTCGGGGGGAACACGCGGCGCAGGCATGGGGATGGTGGCTCGTTGGGCGGCGGCGGCCTTGCTGTGGGCGTGCGCGACGGTCGCATATGCGCAGGGCTGGACGCTGCAGCGCCTGGATGATCCGACGGCGAGCGCCGATGCGCCCCCGGCGGACACGGCCGGCCCACTGCGCCCCAACCGCCCTGACATGCTGTTCGAGCGCGAACGCGGCGGCGTGTGGTGGAAGCTCACCAGCCGGGTAGCGTTCCCGGCCGACGAGGCGCCCAAGCTGTTGGTGTACACGCCGTTCCTCAACCAGATCGAAGCCTGGCCACCCGGTGCGGACACGCCGTCGCGGCACGGGGTCTACGGCGCGTATGCCGACCACCGCTATTCGCCGCGCGCACTGGTGATCGACCTGCCCGACGGTCTGCGCGCCGGGCAGACGGTGTGGCTGCGGGTGATCGCCAACGGCTCGATCCCGATGCACGTCGACATCGCGCCCCTGGCGCAGGTGCAGCGCGAGGACCTGCGCTATGCCTATCGGCGCGCCTTCAGCCTGGGCGCGACGACGGTGCTGCTGTTGCTGGCCGCCGCGTTCTGGTTGCGCCTGCGCGAGCGCGCACACCTGTACTTCGCCGCGAATCTGATCTGCGTGCTGACCTACCTGCTGGTGCTGGGCGGCGAAGCCCGCGACATCCCGCTGCTGGAGGCTACGTTCGGCAGCTCACTGCAGCCTCAACGCGTGTTGGCCGCGCTCGGCGGTCTGTTCGCAATCCTGTTCCAGGCACGCTATCTCGACGTGGATCGCCATCTGCCGCGGATCGCGATTGTGCTGCGCATCTGTGCGGCGGTGATGGCCGCGATCGCCTGCGGCCATGCGCTGTTCGACAGCCGGCTGTTGTCTTATCTCGGCAATCTCGGGTTGATGGTGTCGTCGGTCATCCTGCTGCTGGTCGCGTGGGTCCAGGCCTGGCGCGGCCAGCGCGAGGCCCGGATCCTGTCGATCGCCTGGCTGCCGCTGCTGGGCTTCTGCATCCTGCGCACGCTCGAACTGATGGGCGCCTGGAACGCGCCGGCGTGGGTGGGCAGCGGCATGGATCTGGGCCTGGCCACGTCCGGCCTGTTGCTGACGCTGGGCCTGGCCGATGCGATGGTCGAGATGCGCCGCGATCGCGACCGCGCCAGCCGGCTGGCGATGATCGACGGGTTGACCGGGCTGTCGAGTCGCAACGCGATCGAGCAACGCCTGGCGCAGGAGATCGCACAGGCGGACGCACGCGCGACGCCGCTGTCGGTCGCGTTCATCGACCTCGACCGGTTCAAGGCCATCAACGACCGCTATGGCCACGCGCTGGGCGACGAATGCCTGCGCATCGTCGCCGCCCGCGCCCGCAACCGCCTGCGCGAACGCGATGCGCTGGGCCGCTACGGCGGCGATGAGCTGCTGGCCGTCCTGCCCGGAACGCCGCTCGCGCAGGCGGAAGCGACCGCGCAGGCGATCTGCACAGCCGTCCGCACCCACCCGCTGTCGGCCGGAGAGCAGACGCTGCCGCTGTCGCTCAGCATCGGCGTGGCCCAGTTCGTGCCCGGCGAGTCGATGGCCGACCTGCTCGCGCGCGCCGACGCCGCGCTGTACGTCAGCAAGACCAGCGGCCGCGACCGCGTCAGCATCGCCCCACCGCCCGCTTCCCTTCCCGCCGCCCACACGGACGCCAGCACATGACCCAGACCCACGCCACGCCGACACCGCCCGCCGCCAGCGAGCAGGACCTGCTGCCCGGAGACATTCTGCTGATGCTCAGCAGCGGCCAGCTGTCCGCGCTGATCGCCTGGTGCGGCGACAGCATCTACAGCCATGCCGCGATCGTCGCCAACCAGGGCGACCTGATCGAAGCCGCCGCCTCGGGCGTGCGCCGGTATCCGCTGGCGCAGCGGCTGGTCGACACCACCGAGATCGTATTGATCGACGCCTACCGCCCACTCGCACACGACGGCAGCGCGCTCGACGACGCCGACCGCGCCAGCGTGCTGGCCAAGGCCGAGTCGATGATCGGCATTCCCTATCCGGTCGATGCGCTGGCGTTTCTGGGCGTGGTCGTCGCGGTCCGCGGCAAGTGGCCGCAGAACTGGCTGGCACGCATCGTCGTACGCGAAGCACTCGACCATCTGATCCAGGACAATCCCAGCCACATGATCTGCAGCGAGGTCGTCTATCGCGCGCTCGCCGAATGCGATGTGCAGCCGGTCGGCCGGCTCGCACCGCGCATCGTGATGACCGGGCCGACGCACCTGCCGTTCCCGAAGATCGATGCCAAGGCGCTGCTCGAAGAGGTCTGGGGCCTGCTGCATCCACAGCGCCAGCAGGCGCTGGCAGCCATCCGCACCCACCTGCAGACCGATCCGAAGGCCGCGACCCCGCCGCTGCAAGGCGCGCCGGCCGACGCCGCATTGCGCGAGCGCGCCAACGCCGTGCGCGAACGGCTGGGCCTGTCGGTGCTGCCGATCACCGCGAGCGTGGACGATGCCGGCGCCTTGCTCGACGAAGCCTCGGCCGAGACGCCTGCCCGGGCGATCCCGCATCCCAATCCGAAGCTGGTGATGCCGCTCGATCTGGCCAGTTCGCCGTCGCATACGCAGATCGGCCGTCTGCTGCAGGCCGACACCCTCCAGTGACGGGCCCCGGTGCGCCCCATATCGGGGTGCACCACCGGCGGCGCGTTGCCGGACGCGTCCGCGTGATCGCTGTCGCGCGCACGTGCTGCGCCGTCAGCGGGACGGTACCGACGCCTGCGGCGGTGGCGGCAGATCGCCGATCGTGCGCGGCTTGGCGCCGGTCAGCGCGGCGATCGACAGCAGCAGCACCAGCGGCACCCAGCCGATCGCACGGTAGAACGTCGGCCCGTGATGGTCGCGGTCCTGGCCCAGTTCGTAGAGCAGCAGGCCGAAGTACAGGTGCAGCAGCACCGCAGCGGCGACGACCACCAGCTTGAGCACCAGCCAGGCGCCGCTGGGGCCGAACGCGATCAACACACCACCGGCGACGATGGTCACCAGCGCGGCCGGCGTCATGACGCGGAAGAACAGCGTATTGGTGACCGGATTCCAGAACGCGGGATCGGCATCGATCTCGCGCCGGTGCCGCGCCACGAACAATCGCGGCAGGAAGAACAGCCCGGAGAACCAGACCGTCATCGCGAGGATGTGCAGCACCTTGAGCCAGAAGTACACCGGCGACTCCGGGACGGGGATACCGACAGCCTAGGCGGTCGCCGGTAAAGCCGACGTGCGCGCGGTCGGCACCGCGTCGATCGCGCATGGCCCACCGCTGCCGCGACATCACCGCTGCTAGGCTTGCCGGCGATGTCGCGCTCGACCCTCCGCTGTCTGCTCCTGCTTGTCGCCTGCGCCGCCACGTCGGCGATCGCCGCCGTGCCCGAGGGGCCGCCGCCCACGCTTGCCAGCGCATGGACGCTGTCGCCTTGGACGCTGCTGCCGCTGTTCGTACTCGCGGCGCTGTACGTGCGCGGGCTGACGCGGCTGTGGCGCCGCGCGGGTATCGGTCGCGGCGTGTCGCGCGGCGAGGCCGGTGCATTCGCAGCCGGGGTGCTCACACTCCTGCTGGCGATGGTCTGGCCGCTGGACGCGTTCGCCGCCTACGCACTGTCGGCGCACGTGGCCCAGCACATGACCCTGCTCGCCCTGGCGCCGCCGCTGTTGCTCGCAGGCCGGCCGTGGTCGCTCGTCGCATCCGCGTTGCCAAGGCGCTGGTCCGCGCGCCTGCACCGCAGCCTGCATCGGCCGTTGTCGGCGCTGGCCACCGCGCTCGCGCCGGCGGCCGTGGTGCATGGCGCCACGATGTGGCTGTGGCACTTGCCGGGTGCGACCTCGGCCGCGCTTGCCGATACGGCACTGCACCGCGCGATGCACGCCAGCTTTCTGATTGCCGGAATCTGGTTCTGGGCGGCGGTGTGGCGGCGGCTGCGCGCACCCGATGCCGGCGCCGTCGGCGGACTCGTCGCGCTGGTGGCGGTGATGATGCAGATGGGCTTTCTCGGCGCGCTGCTGACCTTCGCGCCGCGGCTGCTGTACCCGGTCTACACCGACCGCGCCCTGCTGATCGGCCTCGACCCGCTGCGCGACCAGCAACTGGCCGGGCTGTTGATGTGGGTACCCAGTGGCGTGCCGTACATCGTGGTCGGGCTGTGGCTGGTGGTCGCGCTGCTGCGCCGGATGCGTCACCGCGGCTGAAGCGCAGCTGCGGTGCATAGCGTGCATGCCGCGCGCTCCACATGCCATCGACCGGTGCTCGGGCAGGATCGCCGCTTTCACGTTCCGACGCGGAGGCAAGATGAGGCTGGACTGGCACTACCTGACCGCCGTGGCCTGGCCGCTGGCGGCGGCGTTGCTGCTGGGCCTGATCGTGCATTGGGCGTTGCGTGCGCTGCGCCGCTCTGCGCGCCGCCATGCGCAGGACCATCTGCGCGCGCGCATCGCGCAGGTGGTGGCGACTCCGGCCGCGGTCGCATTGCCGCTGTTGTTTCTGGCGATCGCGCTCGATTACACGCCGCTCGATCCCGATCTGGTGCGGTCGCTGCGGCATGGCCTCGGGATCGGCGGCATGCTGTGTCTGACCTGGCTGCTGGCCCGCGTGGTCGGCGCGGTCGAGGCACGCATCCTGCGCGAGCATCCGGTCGACATCGAGGACAACCTCGCTGCGCGGCGCATCCAGACCCAGACCCGCGTGATCAGCCGGGTCGTGCAGGGCACGGTGATCCTGGTCGGCGTGGCATTGGCGCTGATGACGTTTCCGCAGGTGCGTCAAGTCGGCGCCGCGCTGCTGGCGTCGGCCGGCATCATCGGCCTGGTCGCAGGCATCGCCGCCCAGCCGGTATTCGGCAATCTGATCGCCGGCCTGCAGATCGCGCTGGCCCAGCCGATCCGGCTCGACGACGTGGTCATCGTCGAGGGCGAATGGGGACGCATCGAGGAGATCACCTCCACCTATGTGGTCGTGCGGATCTGGGACGAGCGCCGCCTGGTGGTGCCGTTGCAGTGGTTCATCTCCAACCCGTTCCAGAACTGGACGCGCACCAACGCGCAATTGCTCGGCACTGCCTTCCTGTGGCTCGACCACCGCGCGCCGATCGCGGCGATCCGCGAAGAACTGCAGCGGCTGTGCGAGGCCGACCCGCGCTGGGATCGCCGCGTGTGCGTGACCCAGGTCACCGAGACCGACAAGCACACGATCGAGGTCCGCCTGCTGGTGAGCGCGCGCAACTCGGGCGAGCTGTTCGACCTGCGCTGCGCGGTCCGCGAAGGCATGTTGGCGTTCCTCGCCGCGCATCACCCCGAGGCGCTGCCGCGGTTGCGCAACGATGTCGAGGACGTCGGCGCACAACGGACGCGTCCGCCGCAGCCGGTGCCCGCGCCCGACCTTGCCGATACCCGCTCGCCCGGCGCCGAGACGGTGACCGCCGCCGACCGCGAAGGCGAAGCCGCACGCGAAGCTGCGGCCGCCCCGTTGCCTCCTCCTTCCCCCGACCCCGGAGCCACACCATGAACACCCGTCAACTCGGCCTCGGCGGCCCCGCCGTTTCCGCGATCGGCCTGGGCTGCATGGGCATGAGCGCGTTCTACGGCGGCCGCGAAAGCGACGCCGACGCCATCCGCGTCATCCACCACGCCCTCGATCAGGGCATCACTCTTCTCGACACCGCCGACATGTATGGCCCGCACACCAACGAATCGCTGGTGGGCCGGGCGCTGCAGGGCCGACGCGACGACGCGTTCGTGGCGACCAAGTTCGGCATCCGGCTCAACCCGGACGACCCCCAGGCGCGCAGCGTCGACGGGCGTCCCGAGTATGTGATCGCCGCCTGCGAGGCGAGCCTGTCGCGGCTGGGCATCGAGACGATCGACCTGTACTACCAGCACCGTGTCGATCCGACGGTGCCGATCGAGGACACCGTCGGCGCAATGGCGCGGTTGGTCGAACAGGGCAAGGTCCGCCACCTCGGCCTGTCGGAGGCCTCGGCGCAGACCCTGCGCCGCGCCTGCGCGGTGCATCCGATCACCGCGCTGCAGAGCGAGTACTCGCTGTGGTCGCGCGACCCCGAGACCACCGGCACGCTGGCCGCCTGTCGCGAGCTGGGCGTGGGCTTCGTCGCCTACTCGCCGCTGGGCCGGGGCTTTCTGACCGGCACGATCCGCACCCCCGACGACTTCGAAGCCGACGACTACCGTCGCCGTTCGCCGCGCTTCCAGGGCGAGAACTTCGACCGCAACCTGGCGCTGGTCGAACAGGTGCAGGCGATCGCGCAGGACTATGGGGTCACTCCCGGCCAGCTGGCGCTGGCCTGGGTGCTCGCCCAGGGTGAGGACATCGTGCCGATCCCCGGCACCAAGCGTCTGGCGTTCCTCGACGAGAACATCGCCGCGCTCGCCATCGGGCTGACCGACGACGACCTGGCGCGCATCGACGCGATCTTCCCGCCCGATGCCGCCGCCGGCACGCGCTACCCGCAGGCGGGTATGGCCGCGCTCGGCCGCTGAGGGCACTGGATTGCCGTCGCGCCACGGAAATGCCGCGGGAATTTGACGCCTCGCGAACGCGCCCGCGCGCACCGTCGCGTGACGGCATCGCCCCGACGCCCGCGCCAACGCGGCGTCGGGCGTTCCTGATTTCAAGGAGATGCCGCACGGCCGGCCGTCCAGGTGGACGGCGCACCCCGCACACGGGTGTCCCGACGGCCGTTCCACGGGCACCGCCTACGGTGCGCCGCCGCCATCGCCGCCCGACGGCGAGGAGACCGCGATGCACGACCGCAAAGACGATATTCCCGGCACCTCGGAAATGAAGGCCTTCGGCGAAGAACTGCTGGCCACGGGTGCGCGCTACATCGACGCCGGCAGACGCTGGCTGAGCGAGAGGAGAGACCAGATGGCATCCCGAGACGGCGACGCGGGTCGCCACGGCCCGCACGGGGGGCGCCGCGCCTACCGCGACGCGCCCTATCGCGGCGAGGACCGCGGCGGCGACGCCGGGTACGACGATCCAGCGGCAGCGCAACACCACGACTGGCACCGCCAGCAGGGCCCGCGCAGTCACCACGATGCGTCCGGCCATCCCGACGACGCGCGCGGCAGCGGTCGCGCCTACGGTGCGGGCGGCGGCCGCGGCGATCTGCGCGACGGCGACGACCGCCTGTCGGACTGGGGCCATCGCAGCCCGCACTGGTTCAACGACGTCGACCACCTGGGCGGCGCGCCCGATTTCGCGCATTTCGGGGCCTACGACCGCGAGGGCCGTGTCGGCCGAGCGACTCCGCGTGGCGAGGCTGCGCGCGCGCCGGAACGCGGCTGGCGCGGCGTGGGCCCGAAGGGCTATGTCCGCTCCGATGCGCGGATCACCGAAGACATCTGCGAACGGCTCACCCACAGCGACGAGATCGATGCACGCGAGGTCTCGGTGCGTGTCCACGACGGCGTCGTGACGCTCGAAGGTCACGTCGAGCAGCGCTGGACCAAGCACCGCATCGAGGACATCGCCGAGGGCTGCGCGGGCGTCAAGGACGTCGAAAACCGTATCCGCGTGCGCGACGCAGGGCGCTGGCAGTCCGAAAGCGGCACGGCCTCGGCCCACTCGGGCGGCGATGCGTCGGGCAGTGCCACCTCGACCGGCGCATCGACCTACGTGCCCCCCGCCTCCGGCCCCGGCGCGGTCGGGCCGCTGTCGACCGCCGCGCGCCAACACGACACCGGCCAGGGCGCCGGCGACCTGGCGTCCGGCGCGCAACGTGGTGCCGGCGCGTCGTCACCAGGCGACGCGGGCACGCGCTGAGGTCCTCGCGGGGGCTCACGCCGCCCCGGCCTCGCGGTCCGCGCCGCATTCACATCGGCGCGGGCCGACATCGCGGATAGTCCGGCCTCCTTCCCGCCGGCCCGTCCATGCTGACCCCCGTCTTCGCGATCGCCACGATGGTGCTGGCGACCGCCACGCTGATGCCCACCATCCGCAGCGGTGCATGGTGGATCCGCGGTTTCGATTTTCCGCGTCTGCAATTGCTCGCACTGTCGATTGCCGTGCTCGCGGCGCAGATGGTGCTGCAGCCGATCGACGATGCGTGGACCACGGCGATCGTCATCGTCAATGCCGGCTGCGTGCTCTGGCAGGCCTGGTGGATCGTCCCCTATACCCGGCTGCGGCGGCCGGAGGTCAGTGATGCGCCCGCCGATGCACGCACGCGCATCTGCCTGCTCGCGAGCAATGTGCTGATGCACAACCGCGACACCGCGCCCCTTGTGGCACTGGTGCGCGAGCACCGCCCCGACGTGCTGATCGCGGTGGAGACCGACCGGCACTGGGAGCGCGCGCTCGACGGTCTACAGGACCTGTTGCCGCATGCGCTGCGCTGCCCGCTCGACAATCTGTACGGCATGCACCTGTACGCGCGCCTGCCGCTGCACGATGCCCAGGTGCGCTATCTGGTCGAGGATGACATTCCGTCGATGCATGCCACCCTCGAGCTCGATGACGGTCAGCGGGTCGTGTTGCACACCCTGCATCCGCGCCCGCCCAGCCCGACCGAAGCCGACAGTTCGCAGGACCGCGACGCCGAACTGGTGCTGGTCGGACGCGCCGCGCGGCAAGCCGAGCACCCGGTGATCGTCGCCGGCGACCTCAACGATGTGGCGTGGTCGCGGACCACGCGTCTGTTTCGCAAGGTCAGCGGCCTGCTCGATCCGCGCATCGGGCGTGGCATGTACAACACCTTCCATGCGCGCCTGCCGGGCCTGCGCTGGCCGCTCGACCATCTGTTCCACAGCCGGCACTTCACCCTGGTGTGCATGCGCCGGTTGCCGGCGATCGGCTCGGACCACTTCCCGATTCTCGTCGAACTGGCGCTCGCACCCGGTCACAACGCGCCCGACGCCGGTCTGTCCCCGGATGCGCAGGCGCGTGCCGATGCACAGGCGGCGGTCGCCGGCGCCGAGGCCAACGTCACTGCCGCGCCGCGCTGATCGCAGCGCAGGTAGCCGCGTCAGCGATCGAGCCGCGCGCGCAGGTCGCGCAGATCCTGGCGGGCGATGTCGCGCAGCGTGGCGTCGCGCCAGGCCTGCGCCGCATCCGGACCGGCCTGCGCGCTCCGGCGCTCGTACTCGGGCTGCATCTGCTCGATCCGCAATGCGCGGATGCGGCGGTACTCGGCTTTCAACGACGAGGCGCGCCGGATCGGCCAGGACTCACCGATCGGCTGCGCCCACGGTTGCGGTTCGGCGGCCACCGCGTCGGCCTGCGCCGCGGCGGCGCCGTCGCCGGCCCAGGCCGGCGATCCGCAGGCCAGCGCGAGCAGCGCGGCGGGCACCGCCCAGCGCTGCGCACGTCCACTGACGATCTCGTCCATCGCACCCTCCACGCGCTGGCGATGGCGCAGACGCTAGCACCGAATCGGGGACGGTGGTGTGCAGAGACACCGGGCCCGTGTTCAGACGCCCGGGCGCAGATCCAGCCCCAGCGCGTGACCGATCGTGCGCACGCCATCGTCGTCGTCGCGCAGCGCGATCGCCCCGGCGAAGGTGTCGTCGCCGGTCTCCCAGGTCCACAGCGTGTAGCCGGCGACCCGCAGCTGATCGTAGGCCGCGCCGAGCAGGGCCGAGGGCGGAACCTCGGCCAGGGCGTCGGCATCGGTGGGGTCTTCCACCTCCCAGTCGATCTCCACGCGGAACCGCGCGGCCAGTTCGACCAACACCTCGATCAGCGCGACGCGGTCGTCTTCATCGATCCGGAAGCTCGCCCGCCAGTCGGTCACGACACCCAGCGCGTCACGCACTGCCTCGGCGTCGGGATCGGGCGGCAACGCCTCCTGCCAGGCGAGGACCTGCTGGCGCGCCGCCTCCTCGTCCCCCGGGTTGATCAGCAACAGCCACTGCCAGGCGATCGCCTCAAGGTCGGCGTCCGGATCGTCCTCGGCCTCGGCACGGCCATCGGCGAGGAAGGCGAAATTGTCGTCGGGGTCGAACTCGGTCTCGGGCAGGGACATGACGGGCGGATCGGCGTTGGGGGCGTGCAGTGTGCCGCTGCTGCGCCCGCGCTGCAGCCCCCCGTGCCAATGGCCGCTCAGTGCGTCCGACGCTTGGAGGTGCCGGCCGCCTGCTTCGCCGGCGCCTTGGCCGCGGCGGTGCGGCCATTGGTCTTGGCGGCTGCGGTCTTCTTCGCGCCCGTCCTGGCCGCGCCTGCCTTGGTGACGGCCCGCTTCGACGCCGCCTTCTTCGTGGCGGCCTTCTTCGTGGCGGCCTTCGTCGTCGCGCGCGTGCTGGTTGCCGACTTGCCGGCCGCGGCCCGCGTCGTGGACGCCGTCTTCGAAGCTGCCGGTGCCTTGCCGCGTGCCTTGCGCGACGGCGGCGGGCGCGACGTCTTGCGCTCGCCGCGCAGGTCGACGATGCGGTTCTCGCCCATCGTATTCTCGCGCTTGGTCACGCGCGCGGTGGCGAACGCGATCGCCTTGCCGATCAACGTGCCGGGCGCGTCCCAGTACTCTGCGGTGTGGGCTTCGACCTCGACCAGCGCGAGGTTCGGGTCGTCGATGCCGCCCGGGAAATAGGCTTTGAGCGCATCGTTCCAGAACGCCACCACCTTGGTGCGGTCGTCGCTGACCCGCGCCCGGCCCGAGACCGACACGTAGGTGTTGCGACGCTGCGAGGCATAGGCCAGGTTGACGTTGGGATTGCGCGCGATCTCGTCGATCTTCGGACTGTCGGCGGCGACGAAGAACCAGATCCGCTCACCGTCGAACTGCGCTTTCTGCGTCGACAGCGGCCGGCTGACCAACGCGCCGCCGCGGGCGACGGTAGTGAACATCGTGATGTCGATATCGTCGATCAGCGACGCGATCGTCTTCGCGTCCTCTTCGGCCTTGCTGGGCGATGCCATCGGGTGCTCCGCATGTCGGGGGTCGGCGCCGAGTGTCGACGTCGACCAGCGCCGCGGACGTGAAGACAGCACGCCGCGTGCGCACTGCCGCTAGCCTGCGCTCGGCACCGGTTGCCGCCGCTCGTCGCGGCGTGCCCAGGCGTAGATCAGCAGGCCGGCCGTGGCCGTCGCCGCGCCCACCCATCCGGTCGAGGTCCAACCCAGGCCCGCACTGATCGCCAGCCCGCCGAGCCACGGACCAAGTGCGTTGGCGGTGTTGAACGCGGCATGGTTGGACGCGGCTGCGAGCGTCTGTGCATCGCCGGCCACGTCCATCAACCGGGTCTGCAGCACCGGCGCCAGTGCGCCCATCGTGCCGAGCGCGACCACGGCCGGCAGGATCGACCAGGTCGCCTGCGCCGCCAGCGGGAACAGCAGCAGCACCAGCAGCGACCACGCCAGGATCACTGCCGCGGCGCGGAACTGCAGCCGGTCGAACAGCCAGCCGCCGGCCACGTTGCCGATGATCGCGCCGACACCGAACGCCGCCAGCGCAACCGGAATCCAGGTCTCGGCCACGCCGGTCACCTCGATCAGCGTCGGCGCCAGATAGCTGAAAACGCAGAACATGCCGGCGAACCCGATCGCGCCGATCGCCAACGCCAGCCAGACCTGGGAGCGGTTGAACGCGCGCAACTCGCGCATCGGCGATTGCCCTGGCGCCACGGGGTCGGGCGCGAGGAAGCGGGCGACCAGAACCACGGTGACCAGTGCGATCGCCGCCACCAGCGCGAACGTCCAGCGCCAGCTCGACAACTGCCCCAGCCAGGTCGCCAGCGGATTGCCGACCAGGATCGCGATCGACAACCCCAGAAGCACACGGCTGACCGCCGTGCCGCGCTGGTCGGGCCGGCTGATCGACGCGGCGACCAGCACCGCGGTCCCGAAATAGGCGCCGTGCGGCAGGCCGGCGACGAAACGCGCCACCAGCATGGCCAGGTAATTGGGCGCCAGCGCGCTGGCCAGGTTGCCCACGGCGTAGAAGCCCATCAGCGCCAGCAGCAAGGTGCGCCGCGGCAGGCGTGCGCCGAGGATCGCCAACAACGGCGCGCCAACGACCACACCGAGCGCATAGCTGCTGATCAGGTGGCCGACCTCCGGTTCGCTAACCCCGAACGCACGCACCAGATTGGGCATCAGGCCCATCATCGCGAATTCGCTGGTGCCGATCGCGAACCCGCCCAGGGCGAGCGCGAACAGGATCGGCGTGGCGGCGCGGCTGGGCAGCGACGCGGGCGAGGCGCTGGCCATCGCAGGTCTCCGAAAAGGACGACTGCGCATTATGTTGCATTGCAGCAAGTAGCTGTTGGCCGCATCTTGGGACAGTGCGTGCGCGTTCATGGGCATCTCAGACCGACGACGCGCCCTGGACGGCCGGACGCCGACAGTGGCGCTCCTGTCCGCACCGCGAGTCGCGCCATGTCCCTGTCCGCCTTCGGCCTCAACTGCACGCTCAAGTCAGGCGACGCCCCCTCCTCGACACAGAAGATGCTCGACGCCGTGTTGGCCGCGCTCGCGCGGCACGACGTGCGCACCGACAGCGCGCGCATGGCCGACTTCGACGTACGCCCCGGCGTGACCGCCGACGAAGGCGACGGCGACCAGTGGCCGTCACTGCGCCGCCGCATCATGGACGCGCAGATCCTGGTCCTCGCCACGCCGATCTGGATGGGGCATCCCTCGAGCCTGGCCCAGCGCGTGCTTGAGCGGCTGGACGCGGTGCTCGGTGAGATCGACGACGACGGCGTCTATCCGACGTTCGGCAAGGTCGCCATCGCCGCGGTCGTCGGCAACGAGGACGGCGCCCATTTCGTCCATTCCCAGCTCTACCAGGGCCTGGCGGATGTGGGATTCACCCTGCCGGCCGGCGCGCCGCCGTACTGGGTCGGCGAGGCGATGGGCAGCACCGACTTCAAGGATCTCGACGCGATTCCCGACAAGGTCGACGAGACCATCCGCACGGTCGCCAGCAACGCCGCGCACCTGGCGCGGCTGCTGGCCGAGCGCCCCTATCCCAAGCCCAAGCATTGACGCGACCGCCGAAGTAAGCGCCAGTCAGCTGTCGCTCGCCCCGTCTTCGGCCGCGGAATCGGCGTGATCGGGCCCAGTCGGGTCGGGATCGGGCGCGCGCTCCGCGCCGCCACCACGTCGGCGCATGCGGTCGTCGCCGACCGGCGACCAAACATTGCGGTCGCCGCTGCCGTGCGGATAGCTGCGTGGCCGGCTGGGGATCGGGGCGTCGTCGGGCGGGTCTTTGCGTGCCATCGCAGGCTCCGGCTTGGGATCGGTGGGCGCAGCGTCCTGCCGCCGACGCCGCGCCGCCGTGAGCGCGCGCGTCGACTCGGGCCACAGGTGTGCAGGGGATGCGCGCGGCCTCACGCCGCCACACGACGCATCCTGCTACGACATCGGCATGGTCCAGGGTTCCACCCGCCCGCCGCATGCCCCGCCGCGGATCGGCTGCGCCGGCTGGTCGATCGCCTCGCGCGATGTCGCGCTGTTCGGCGACGGCGCCAGCATGCTGGCGCGCTACGCCACCCGCTTCGATCTGGTCGAGATCAATTCCTCGTTCTATCGGCCGCACCGACGGGCAACCTACGAACGCTGGGCGGCCAGCGTGCCGGCGGGCTTCCGCTTCAGCGCCAAGCTGCCGCGCACGATCACCCACGAGTACCGGCTGCGCGGATGCGGCCCGCTGCTCGACGATTTCCTGGAGGCGGCGACCGGCCTGGGCGACCGGCTCGGCTGCCTGCTGGTGCAATTGCCACCCAGCCTGGCGTTCGACGCGCGCAGCGCCGCGACCTTCCTGGCGGTGCTGCGCAGGCGCTGGACGGGCGGCCTGGCCTGCGAGGTCCGCCATGGCAGCTGGCTGACGCCGCCGGCCGAGGCGCTGCTGCAGCGGCACGGCGTCGCGCGCGTCGCCGCGGACCCGGCCCGGCATGGTACCGATGCCCGGCCCGGCGGCGCCCCAGACTTGGTGTACTGGCGCTGGCACGGCTCGCCGCAGATCTACCGCAGCGCCTACGACGCGGCCGCACTCGATGCGCTGGCCGCAGCCATCGCCGCGCGCCCCGCGAGCCGCCACTGGGTCGTGTTCGACAACACCGTCGCCGGCCATGCCACCGGCAATGCGGCCGCGCTGCAGGATCGCCTGCAGGCGGGGCCGGCCACCGCTGCCGGCCCGGCGGCGCGCCGGCGCAGGTGAGGCAGCCGCCCCCGAGTGCGACGCCGGCCCGCGGTCGTCATCCCCCCACCACCGGCACCTATGGCAGGATGCGGCCCGATCCGAGCTGCGCGTCCCGCTGTTGAACCCGCCTGCTGCCTGTCCCGCCACTGTCGATTTCCTGCCCGCGCATGGCGCGATGGCGGGCCGTATTGCTGCGTTCGACTGGTCGACGACGCCGCTGGGGCCGCTGCAGGCCTGGCCGCAGTCGCTGCGCACCACCGTGGCGCTGATGCTCGATTCGCGCTTTGCGATGTGCCTGAGCTGGGGCCCGGAGCTGACGCTCCTCTACAACGACGCCTACGCGCCGATGCTCGGCGCCAAGGAACCTACCGCGCTGGGCCGGCCGATCGCGCGGATCTGGCCGGATGTCTGGGACGACATCCTGCCGCTGATCGAGCAAGCGATGTCGGGCACGTCGACCTCGCACGAGGACATGCCCCTGACGATGCTGCGCCACGGCTATCCGGAACAGACGTACTGGACGTTCTCCTACACGCCGGTCCGCGACGAACAGGGACAGATTCCGGGCTTTCTGAACATCACCACCGAGACCACGCAGAAGGTCCTCGCCCAGCGCAGGCTCGCGGCCGAAGCCGAACGCCTGGGCCGGCTGTTCGACCAGGCGCCGAGCTTCATGGCGATGCTGCGCGGGCCGGAGCACCGCTTCGAGCTGGCCAATCCCGGCTACCGGCGCCTGGTCGGCGACCGCGACCTGATCGGCCGCACCGTTGCCGAGGCCTTGCCCGACGCCGTCGACCAAGGCTTCAAGTCGCTACTCGACGACGTCTACGCGACCGGCCGCGCGTTTTCGGCCACCGGAGCCCGCTTCGTCGTCCAGGCCACGCCGGGCGGGCCGTCGGTCGAGCGCTACCTCGATTTCGTCTATCAACCGGTCACCGACGAGCGCGGCGTGATCGGGATCTTCGTCCAAGGCGTGGACGTGACCGCGCGCGCGCTGGCCGACGAAGCGCTGCGCGAGCGCGAGGCGGAGCTGCGCACGCTCAACAGCGACCTGGAACAACAGGTTGTGGCGCGCGCGCGCGAACGCTCGCTGACCTGGCAGGTCACGCCCGATCTGCTGGCGGTGGTCGATGCCGACGGCTGCATGCAGACGACCAATCCGGCATGGGCACAGATGCTGGGCTGGCGCGCCGATGAACTGGTCGGCCAGCCGTGGTGGGCGTACGTCGATCCGGACGACCACGATGTCACCCGCAGCGTGCTCGACACCCTGCGCGCCGGCAAACCGGTGTTGCGCTTCGAGAATCGCTGGCGCACGCGCGCCGGCGGCGTGCGCACGCTGTCGTGGGTGGCCACGCCCGAAAGCGGGCGCTTTTATTGCAGCGCGCGCGACGTCACCGACATCAAGGCCGCCGCCGACGCGCTGGCGCGCTCGCAGGCGCAGCTACGCACGTTGTTCGAGACCAGCTACCAGTTGCAGGCGATGTGCACGCCCGACGGCACACTCACCGACGCCAACCGCACTGTGCTCGATGCGATCGGCGAAGAGCTGGACGCGATCGTCGGCCGGCCGCTGTGGGAGACGCCCTGGTTCAGCACCACGCCAGGCATGTCCGAGCGCGTCCGCGGCCTGTTCAACGAAGCCACCCGCGGCGGCACCGCACGTGCCGAGATCGAGGTCGAGCTGGCGTCCGGGCGACGGATGCACGACCTGTCGATCCGCCCGATCCGCGATGCCAGCGGGCGGATCATCGCGGTCGTCCCCGAGGCGATCGACACCACCGAGCGTCGCCACGCCGAAGAGGCGCTGCGCCAGTCGCAGAAGCTCGAAGCGATGGGCCAGCTGACTGGCGGCGTCGCGCACGATTTCAACAACCTGCTCACGCCGATCTTCACCGCCCTCGAACTCGCCGGCGACCCCGATGCCCGGCCCGAACGCCGTGCGCGCATGATCGCCGTGGCCCAGCGCTCGGCCGAACGCGCCGCCACCCTGGTGCAGCGCCTGCTGGCCTTCGCAAGGCGGCAGCCGCTGCAGCCGGTGGATGTGGAGGTCGGCCCGCTGGTCGCGGGCATGGCCGAACTGATCGGCAGTTCCAGCAGCCCACGCGTACGCCTGGTACTCGACATCGCCGACGACCTGCCACCGGCGATCGCCGACCCCAATCAGTTGGAGATGGCGCTGCTCAACCTCAGCGTCAACGCCTGCGACGCGATGCCCGATGGCGGTGTGCTCACACTCCGCGCGCGCAATGCGCGAATGGATGCCGGCACGCGCGCCGACGGCCTGCCGCCCGGCGACTACGTCGTCGTCTCGGTCGCCGACACCGGTCACGGCATGGACGAGGCGACACGCGCACGCGCGGTCGAGCCGTTCTTCTCGACCAAGGGCATCGGCCGCGGCACCGGCCTGGGCCTGTCGATGGCGCACGGCCTGGCCTCGCAGCTCGGCGGCCGGCTGGCGATCGACAGCGCCCCGCAGCGGGGCACCACCATGGAACTCTGGCTGCCGGTGGGGACGCGCCGCGCAGCCGCGAATGCAGACAGCAACGAGGACGATCATGTGAACACGACAGACGAACATCGCGGTACCGCGCTCGTGGTCGACGACGAGGACGCCGTGCGCATGTGCACCGCCGACGCGCTCGACGACATGGGCTACCGGGTCATCGAGGCCGGCTCGGCCGAAGAAGCGCTGGCCGCGCTCGAGGGCGGCCTGGCCCCCGACGTGCTGGTCACCGACCACTTGATGCCCGGCATGACCGGCGCCGAGTTGGCCCGGACCGTGCGCGACCGGCTGCCGGGCACGGCGGTGGTCATCGTCTCGGGCTACACCAGCATGGCCGAGTTCGATCCGGGCCTGACGATTCTGGGCAAGCCGTTCCGCCAGCACGAACTCGTCGCCAGCGTCGAGGCTGCAACCGCGTCGCTGCAGTCGGCCGTGGCCTGAGCGCCGCGGCGCCGCACGATGGCCGGGCCGGCGCTACAGCGCTACGCGAACCGGCACGGCGACAGCGGCGTCACCGCCTACGCGATCGACGACGATGCGATCGCCGTCGAGTTCGCGCACGGACCGGTCTACGTCTACACGCGCCGGGACATCGGCGCGCGACACTTCGCGGCACTGTGCGCGGCCGCGCAGGCCGGTCGCGGGCTGTCGACCTGGATCAGCCGGCACGTGCAGTCGCACTATGCCGCGCACTTCGACGACCGCGCCGCCTGGCGCGCCTGGCGCGCGGCCGCGCCTCAGGCCTCGCTGGCCCCGTCGAAGCGGTAGAGGTCCATCGCCAGGAATCCCATGTCGATACCGGCCTCGATGCGCTGCGCGCCGAGCCGCGCGCCGCCGGCCGCGCCCATCGCCACGAACAACGGCAGCAGGTGCTCGTCGGTCGGATGCGCCTGCGCCGCGAACGGCGCCTGCCGGCGGTAGTCGAGCAGTGCGGGCAGGTCGTCGGCGCGCAGCCGCGCTTCGATCCAGTCGGTGAACGGCCGCACGTACGGCGCCTCGCTGCCGTCGCGGCCGCGCCAGTCGTGCAGGTTGTGGGTGATGCTGCCCGAGCCGATCACCAGCACGCCTTGCGCGCGTAGGGGCGCCAGCGCGCGACCGAGTGCGAGGGCATGCGCCGGACCGAGCGCAGGCTGGATCGACAGCGGCACCACCGGGATGTCGGCCTCGGGATGGAGCAGGCGCAGCGGCACCCAGACGCCATGGTCGAGCCCACGCTGCGGATCGACCTGCGCGGGCAGGCCGGCCGCGGCCAGGCGCGCGGCGATGTCCTGCGCCAGCGCCGGGTCCCCTGGCGCCGGGTAGCGCATGGCATACAGCGCCTCCGGAAAGCCGCCGAAGTCGTGGACGGTCTGCGGCTGCGCGCCGCCACCGACCTGCGGCCGTGCCGCCAGCCAGTGCGCGGACGCCACGACGATCGCGCGCGGTCGCGGCAGCTCGCGCGCCAGTTCGGCCAGCCGCACACCGACCCGACCGGGCGACAGCGCGGTCATCGGCGAGCCGTGGGAGACGTACAGCGCGGGCAGCGGGGACATGGGGGCACCTGGGAGCGGGATCGCCTCTCACGATGGGCGCGGGCCCCGATACACGGAAGCGGCGGCGCCACGACGCATCGTCGCAGCCATGCAACGCTGGCGGTCAGGCACTGCTGCACACGCCAGCCCGATCTGCCCGCCTGCCAACCTGGCATGGAACCGCTCGCCCCCGGCGTCGAACGGCGCCTGGGCGGTCCCGACTGTCGGGCCCGCTTGGATCGGGCCCGCCTGGATATGGCGTACTGCAGAAGAACCGTGAGCAACCCCTCCGCCTGCACGGAAGGGCCCGTCGAGCCGGAATGTCTACCGTAAACACCAGCCGCTGCTCAGCCATGTCGCCACGGTCGGATGGCGGCGTCTCGGCCTCGAACGGGCAACCGCTGTTCGAGACCGACTGGGCGCGGCTGCACGTGTCGTCGACCGCCTGTGCTCATGTCTAGCGGCGGGGCGGCGCTCTCAAACGGCGCGACCGGCCGTGGGACAATGCGCGCATGGGCGAACCCGAACTCCAGCCGCCGGCCCGGCCTGCGGCCGACGCACCGCCGCGCGTCCTCACCGAGGCGTTGAAGGCCGACATCCGCGCCGCGTACGCGAAGCTCCAGGCCAACACGCCCGGCTTCAGCACGCGTCGCTCGCAGAGCGCGATGATCGGGTTGGTCTCGCGCGCGCTCGCGACCTCGGGCGGCATCGGTGTGGCCGAGGCGCCGACCGGCGTCGGCAAGTCGCTCGCTTACCTGACCGCCGGCGTGCCGATCGCGCTGGCGACGAAGAAGAAGCTGGTCGTGAGCACCGGCACGGTCGCGTTGCAGTCGCAGCTGGTCGAACGCGACATTCCCGCATTCCTCGCCGCCACCGGACTGGAGGCGAAGGTCGCGCTGGCCAAAGGGCGCACCCGCTATCTGTGCACCCGCAACGCGGCCGAACTGCACGCCGAGCACAGCCAGGGCGCGTTGTTGCCGGGCGACGCCGGCCTTGATGAGGGCGGCGATTTCGAGCGCCAGCTCTTCGATCGCCCGCTGGCGCCGCACGAGGTCGATGCCGCGCGCCGCCTGCTCGAAGCGCACGCCGACCGGCTGTGGGACGGCGACCTCGATGCCGCACCCGAGCCGGTCTCGCCGACGCTGCGCGCACGCATCACCACGCCGGCCTCGGGCTGCGCGGGTCGTCGCTGCAGCTTCGCCCAGCAGTGCCCGGTGCTGCGCGCGCGGACCACCGTGCGCGACGCGCAGATCGTGGTCACCAACCACGCGCTGCTGCTGTCGTCGCTGGCAATGGGCGATGTCGAGAACGGCCAGCCGCTGCTGGCACCGCCGAACGAGATGCTGCTGGTGCTCGACGAGGGCCATCATGTGGCCAACGTCGCGATCGACCAGGGCGCCGCGCGCCTGCCGCTGGCCGACATGGCCAAGCGCACCGGCCGCATGCAGATCCTGATCGCGGGCAGTTACCGGCTGGTCGACAAGGAGCGCATCGGCACGCTGCTGCCCAACGAGGCGATCGACCTGGCGGTGCGGGTGTCGAAAGCGCTCAAAGCCTTCCAACTGGACGTGGACCGGGTCTGGCAGCCCGAGCCGGGCGAGCGCGAGCCGATGTGGCGCGCGCCGCTGGGGCGGCTGCCGGACGACTGGGCACCGGCGATCGAGACGCTGGCCGAGGACACCCGCGCACTGCTCAACTGGGTGCATGCCGCGCAACAGGCGGTCGCGCGCGCCAAGCAGGACGATCCGGCGCGCGAGAAGCTGCAACGCAGTCTGGGCATGGCGCTGGAAATGGTCGAGCAGCAATACGACCTGTGGGCGGGCTGGCGCCGCGAGGACCGCGACGGCGCACCGCCGATGGCGCGCTGGGTCACCGCGACGCGCGAAGGCGATCTGGCGCTGCACTGCTCGCCGGTCTCGGCCGCGCATGTGCTGCGCACGCTGCTGTGGAAAGAGGTCGATTCGGTGGTCATGACCTCGGCCACGCTGACCGGCGGCGGCGATTTCCAGTCGTTCGCGATCGACACCGGCCTGCCCGAGCATGCCGAGACCGCGTCGCTGCCCTCTCCGTTCGACCTGCCGCGCCAGGCGCAACTGGTGGTGCCGCCGTTCCCGGTGCCGCCCGACGACCGCGAAGGGCATCCGAAGGCGGTCGCCGACTGGTTGGCGCGCGAACTGGACTGGAAGAAAGGCAGCATGGTGCTGTTCACCTCGCGCTGGAAGATGGAGAAGGTCGCCGAACTGATGCCGGCCTCGCGCCGCGGTGCGATCCAGCTGCAGAGTGCGGGCAACAAATCGCAGGTCGTCGCCGCGCACCTGGAGCGCGTCGCCGCCGGCAAGGGCTCGGTGCTGTTCGGGCTCAACTCGTTCGGCGAGGGCCTCGACCTGCCCGGCGAGGCCTGCACAACGGTCGTCATCACCCAGGTCCCGTTCGCAGTGCCGACCGACCCGCAGACCGCGACGCTCGGCGAATGGCTCGAGGCCCGCGGGCTGAACCCGTTCAACCTGATCGCGGTGCCGCACGCGCTGCGCACGCTGACCCAGTTCGCCGGCCGCCTGATCCGCACCTCGAGCGACACCGGCCGCGTGGTGATCCTCGACTCGCGGCTGCTGACCCGCCGCTACGGCAAGCGCATCCTCGACGCGCTGCCGCCGTTCGAGCGCGTGATCGGCTGAGCACCGCCTGTGCCACTTCCCGCCTGCGCAGAAGGGCGATGCGTACTGCGCATCGGGTAGGGCACGCACGACGACGCCGCGCAGGCATCGCCGTGCGTCGCACGTTCATCACGTCCGCACGCCTGCGCGACTAGAGTGACGGCCACGCCGAAAGGGCGCTTCGCGCAGCCCGCCGTCCAGCCCCGATCACGACCGACTGCATGAACACAGCCAATTCCTCCCCGTCGCCCGCCTCGTCCCAGTCCAACGACGCCGCATCTGTGCCGCATACGCGCTGGTCGCGTGCGCGCCGGCGCCTGGACAAGACAGTCGAGCGCATGGAAGACAGCGTGCCGATGACGCTGGTCAAGCGCTTCATCGATGCCGACCTGCTGACGCAGGCCGCGTCGCTGTCGTTCTACACCCTGATCTCGCTGGCACCGCTGCTGGTGCTGGTACTGTGGATCACCGCGTCGCTGTACCCCCCGGCGCAGGACGCGCTGCTCGAGCAGATCGGCGAGCTCGCCGGCGAAGGCGCGCGGACGGTGGCCGGCACGGTCATCCAGAACGCCAACGAGCAGCCCGATGTTGGCTCGCTCGCGGGCCTGTGGAGCACGCTGCTGCTGTTCGTCGGTGCGACGGTCATGTTCGCGCAGCTGCAGGGCACGTTGAACCTGATCTTCAAGACCGACAGCGGCCACATTCCCGGCGGACTGAAGGCGTTCCTGCGCAAGCGCGTGTTCTCGGCCGGTGTGGTGTTCGCGCTCGGCTTCCTGGTGCTGGCCTCGACCCTGCTGACCACCGCGGTCGAGGTGATCTTCGCCAACGTGCCGACGGTGCTGCCGCTGATCGGCAACGCGCTGATGCTGGTGCTCTACTCGATGGCGTTCGCATTGCTCTATCACTACCTGCCCGACCGACGCGTGCGCTGGCGCCAGGCGCTGTTCGGCGGCCTCATTACCTCGATGCTGTTCGTACTCGGACGCTGGGCGATCGGGCTGTACATCACCCACGCCGCACCGGGCAGCGCCTACGGCTCGTTCGGGACTCTGGTGATCCTGCTGATCTGGATGTACTACGCGGCGACGATCTTCTTCGTCGGCGCGCTGATCACCGCGGTCGTCGACGAGCGCCTGCGCCGGGCGTCGGTCGACCGCGCGCTGCGCAAGCGCGCCGAGCGGCAGGCCACCGGCGAGGGCACCTCGGCGTCAGGCCTACCCCCGGCGGCGTCCCCGCCCCGCGCACCGGACTGATCTACCCGCGCCACGCGGAGAAGGCGGGCGCGCATGGCATCCTAGTGCAGCCATGGCCCGCATCCCCGACGCCTTCATCGACGACCTGCTCGCCCGGACGGACATCGTCGAGGTGATCAACGCGCGCGTGCCGCTCAAGCGGCAGGGCAAGGAGTATTCGGCGCGCTGCCCGTTCCACGACGAGCGCTCGGCCAGCTTCACCGTCTCGCCGACCAAGCAGTTCTACCACTGCTTCGGCTGCGGGGCGCACGGCACTGCGATCTCGTTCCTGATGAACTACGACCGCCTCGAGTTCCTCGACGCGGTGGACGAGCTGGCCAAGCGCGCCGGCATGGAGATCCCACGCGAGACGACGCAGCGCGAGGCGCGGCCCGACAGCGCACCGATGTACGAGGCGCTCGAGGCCGCGACCCGGTTCTTCCGCAGCCAGCTGGCCGGCAGCGACAAGGCGCGCGAGTACCTCGATCGCCGCGAGGTCGACCAGGCGACACGCGAACAGTTCGCGATCGGCTATGCGCCGGACGGGTTCTCGGCGCTCAAGGACGCACTGGGCAAGGACGACGCACGCCGTATCGCGGTGCTGGAGAAGGTCGGCCTGCTGTCGAAGAACGAACGCGGGCACAGCTACGACAAGTTCCGCGACCGGGTGATCTTTCCGATCCATGATCGCCGCGGCCGGCCGATCGCGTTCGGCGGCCGGGTGCTGGCGGCCGAGGACTCGCCCAAGTACCTCAACTCGCCCGAGACGCCGCTGTTCCACAAGGGCCGCGAACTCTACGGCTTGTGGCAGGTGCGCCAGGCCAACCAGAAGATCGAGCGGCTGGTGGTCGTGGAGGGCTACATGGACGTGGTCGCGCTGTTCCAGCACGGCCTGCCGCAGGCGGTCGCCACCTTGGGCACGGCGACCACGCCCGACCACGCCGAGCTGTTGTTCCGCAACGCGGCCGACGTGTACTTCTGCTTCGACGGCGACGCCGCCGGCCGGCGCGCAGCGACACGCGCGATGGAATCGGTGCTGCCGCGCATGCGCGACGGCCGCCAGGCGTTCTTCCTGTTCCTGCCCGACGGCGAGGACCCGGACACCATCGTGCGCCAGGAGGGCGTGCAGGGCTTCGAGGCGCGACTGGCGCAGGCCACGCCGTTGTCGACGTTCTTCTTCGACACCATCGGCGATGGCATCGCACTGTCGACGCTCGACGGCAAGGCCCGCCTGGCCGAGCGCGCCAAACCGATGCTGGCACAGATTCCGGAAGGCGCGTTCGCCGATCTGATGCGCCAGCGGTTGACCGAATTGACCGGGCTGGGCCGGCCTGCGGCATCGGTGGCCGCGCCGCCGACACGCATGCCGCGCGGTGGGCGCGCGGTGCCGGCGCCACGACGCAGCCTGGTGCGGCACGCAATCGCGCTGCTGTTGCAGAAGCCGGCCATGGCCGCGACGCTGCCGCCGCCGTATCCATTCGTCGCGCTGCAGCAGCCGGGCATCGACCTGCTGACCGAGCTGATCGCGGTTGCCAGCGTGCGCCCCGACATCAGCACCGGCTCGCTGCTCGCCCACTTCGACGGCCGCGACGAGGCGCCAGCACTGCAGAAGCTCGCCAGCCAGTCGCTACCCGGCGACGAGGCGACGTGGGAGATCGAGTTGCGCGATGTCGTCGCCCAGCTCGACCGGCAGGTGCTGCAGCAGCGTATCGACGACCTGCTGGCCCGCCAGCGCGAGGGCGCGCTCGACGCCGCCGGCAAGCAGGCGCTGCGCGAACTGCTGAGCCAGCGCGCGGGATAGCCCGCCATGCCACAGGCCCGATCGCGCAGGCGCGGTGGCTGCAATGGCGCGGTTGGATGCACCGTCGACCCGGCAATGAAAGCGTTTCCAGAGCAGCGACGCCAACACATCATCGACGCGCCCTTAACTCCAGCGCTGGTCTGATCCGCCGCGGGGGATCATCGGCAACGCCACGCAGGCGCAGCGCGCCTGTCGTCGGCCGCGCTTCGCCACGACGACGCCAGGGTCCGCGCAGACGGACCCGGTCAGGTCCCCGCTGTCTCCCTCCACAGGATGTTTTGCCATGCGTTCGACCCCCCTTTCCCACACCCGGTCCGGCTTGCGCCAGGCCGCGACCGCCCTGCTCCTGGCCGGCCTGCTGGCCGCCGGCTGCGCGAAGATCGACACGCCACCCGCGCTGGTCAAACCGTTGCACATCGACCTGTCGGCGCCCGTCGCCGAGCAGGTGGACCTGGCCTGGCCGCAGCACAACGGCGCGCTCGCCAGCGAGCACACGATCGCGCAAGCGCGTCAGGTGACGTTGCGACTGCCCGATGGCCGGCTGTTGACGGTCCCGGCCGAGCGCGTCGCGTTCCGCCAGCAGGACGGCATGCTCGCCAGCGTCAACATCGAGCCCAGCGGCGCCGGCGGCGAGCACACCGCGGCGCTGGACCAGGTGCGCGGTCTGCTCGAGGACAATCGCCTGCTCGATCCGACGCTCGCCCACCAGCTCGACAGCTGGGCGGTCGCCGGCGGCGCGCCGCAGACCGCACGCGTGGTGATCCGCGACGTGGACGTGCAGGTGGGCCTGCGTCCGGACCGCCGGCTCGGCTGGCAGGGCACGCTCGATTTCGCGCCGCGCACCTGCCAGATGCCGGCCGGCCTTGATGGCAACCCGGACGCCTGCCTGCATGCGCCCCCGGCGACCGACGGTGCGCTCGCCGACATCCAGGGCTGACGCCACCGTGCGGCGGCGCCGGCCCTAGGGGCCGGCGTCGCTCTGCGCGCCGGCCGCGGCGTCCTCGCCGAGCCTCACACGCGGCTTGAGCCAGAAGAACAGCAGCAATGCCGGCGCCGCGACGACCGCGGTGATCACGAAGTAGACCGCGTAGCCCTCGGTGACTTCGACGATCCAGCCCGAAAAGAAGCCCAGCAGCTTGCCAGGCAACATGATCAGCGACGAGAACAACGCGTACTGCGTGGCGGTGTAGCGCTGGTTGACCAGCGCCGACATGTACGCGACCGCCACCGTCCCGAGGAAGCCCTGCGCCAGGTTCTCGCCGGAGATCACGATGGTGAGCCGGGTCAGGTCGCCGTCGGCGCCGATCAGGGCCAGATACAGCAGGTTGCTCGCCGCGCCGAGCACGATGGCGACAAACAGCGGCCACTGCACGCCCCAGCGCGCGACCGCGACGCCGCCCAGAAAAGCACCGGCGATACCGATCCAGATGCCGTAGACCTTGGTGACCGCCGCGATCTCGGTCTTGCTGAAGCCCTGGTCGAGATAGAACGGGCCGATGATGCCGCCGATCAGCGCCTGGTCGGAGATCTTCATCGCCAGGATGAACATCAGGATCGCCAGCGCGACCTTGCCGCCGAACCGGCGGAAGAAATCGGCGAACGGCTCGACCACGCCTTCGCGCAGACCCTGCGCCCAGTTCTGCGCGCGCACGCGCACCACGTCCGGCTCGCGTGCGAGCAGGCAGGCGACGATCGGCAACAGCATGCAGGCGGCCATCGCGCGGTAGACCATCGGCCAGGCGACATGGTCGGCCAGCACCAGCGCCAGCGCGCCGGTCACGATCAGCGCGATGCGATAGCCCAGCGAATAGGTCGCCACGAGCGCACCCTGCGCATTGGCCGGCGCGATCTCGACGCGATAGGCGTCGACCGCGATGTCGAGCGTCGCGCCCGAGAACGCGACCAGCAGCGTCAGCGCGATGAACAACGCCAGCGGCCCGGTGCCCACGGCCGCCATACCCAGCAGTCCTGCCATCACCGCCACCATCGCCAGCAGCAACCAGCCGCGCCGCTGGCCCAGCCGTCCGAGCAGCGGCAACCGCCAGCGATCAACCAGCGGCGCCCACAGGAACTTGAACGAGTACGCCATGCCGGCGCTGGCGATCATCGTGATGTCGCGCAGCTCCATGCCGCCTTCGCGCAGCCAGTAGGCAAGCGTGCCGGCGACGAGCAGGAACGGCAGGCCCGACGCGAAGCCGAACAGGAACATCGTCCGCGCCGCGGGCTGGGTGAAGGCCTGCCAGATCGACGGCTTGCCGGCGCGCGTCGGCGCGGCGGCGCTCACGCGCGATAGTCCACGATGAGCGGCGCGTGATCGGAGAAGCGCGGCTCGGCATGAACCGCGGCGGCCTGGATGCGCTCGCGCAGCGAGGGCGTGACGAACTGGTAGTCGATGCGCCAGCCCACGTCGTTGGCACGCGCCGCGCCGCGGTTGCTCCACCAGGTGTACTCGGCGGCCTCGGGCCGCAGCACGCGCAGCGCGTCGAGCCAGCCGCTCGCTGGCGGCGCGCACAGCCCGTCGCCGCAGGCATCGGCGATCATGCCGTTGAGCCAGGCGCGCTCGGGCGGCGTGCAGCCGGAGTTCTTCTGGTTGCTCGACCAGTTGCGGATGTCGTTGCGGCTGCGCACGATGTTCCAGTCGCCGCACAGCACGTAATCACGGCCGCTGGCGAGCCATTCGTCGAGGATCGGTCGCAACCAGGCCATGACCTCGAACTTGAAGCCCTGACGCAGATCGCCCGACGAGCCGGACGGGATGTAGAACGAGACCACGCTCAGGTTGCCGAAGCGCGCCTCGATGTAGCGGCCCTCCTCGTCGAACGGCGCCCAGCCCAGCGCGGTGCGCACTTCGTCGGGCTCGCGCCGCGCATAGATCGCCACCCCGCTGTAGCCCTTCTTGGTGGTCGCATCGCGGAACCAGGCCTTGTAGCCGGCCGGCAGGAACTCGGCACCGGCGAGCTGGTGCTCCTGGGCCTTGGTCTCCTGCACGCATAACACATCGGCGTCCTGCGCGGCGAACCAGTCGAAGAACCCCTTGCGGGCGGCCGAGCGCAGGCCATTGGCGTTGAAGCTGATGATTCTCATGGCGCGAAGGGTAACCGACGCACGGCGATCGAGTCCGCGCGATCGCGGCCGCCTCGCCCGTCAGCGGCCCTGTCCGGCCGGCCCTTGCACATCGAGGACGCGACGACGGCCGGCCTCACGCGCGCCGCCCTGTGCTGGCACGGCCCGCGACGCGCTGTGCCTTACCATTTGCGCTTTCCGTCCTTCCGTCAGGCCGCCGATGTCCGACCACCGCACCCGCTTCCTGCAGCTTGCCTTCGATGTGCAGGCGCTGCGCTTTGGCGAGTTCACGCTCAAGTCCGGTCGCGTCAGCCCGTACTTCTTCAATGCCGGTCGCTTCGACTCGGGCGCGGCCCTGGCGACGCTGGCACGCTGCTATGCCGATGCGCTCGAGGCGGCGGAGCTCGACTTCGACCTGCTGTTCGGACCGGCCTACAAGGGCATTCCACTGGCGAGCGCGCTGGGCGTCGAGTACGCGCGCCGCGGGCGCGACCTGCCCATTGCATTCAACCGCAAGGAGGCCAAGACCCACGGCGAGGGCGGCACCCTGATCGGCGCACCGCTCGACGGCCGCCGGGTGCTGATCGTCGACGACGTGATCACCGCCGGCACCGCGATCCGCGAGGCGCTGGGCCTGATCGACGCGGCCGGCGGACGAGTGGCGGGCATCGTGATTGCGCTCGACCGCCAGGAGCGCCTGAGCGACGACGATCCGCGCTCGGCCGCCCAGCGCGTGGCCGACGCGCAGGACGTGCCGGTGGTGTCGATCGCCGGGCTGTCGGACCTGCTTGCGTTCACAGGCGAAAACGCGACACTGGACGCCGAGCGCGACCGCCTGCTCGCCTACCGGTCGCAGTACGGAAGCGGCCCGGCGCGCTGATGGCCCGCCAGCGCCGCCGGGGGAGGCACACGATGACGTTGCAGGGACTTCTGGCCGTCGCGCTGTCGCTCGCCGCCGCGACCGCCGGGGCACAGACCATCGCGCCCGAGCGCAAGGTGTACTGCTGGGACGAAGGCGGCCGCCGGGTCTGCGGCGATGCCCTGCCCGCCTCCGCAGTGAACGCGGCGCGCACCGAAATCGACGCCCGCAGCGGCGTGCGCACCGCCGAGATCGGCCGCGCGCTCACCGACGAGGAACGCAGTGCGGCCGAAGCCGCCCAGGCGCAGGCGCAGCGCGAGGCCGACGCGCGCGGCGTGCTGCAGCGCCGGGAACTGGCGATGGTCGAGGCCTACGCGACCGAAGCCGACCTGCGCCGCGCCTACGGCGAGCGCATCGTGCTGGTCGAAGAAGCCATCAAGACCTCGCAGCTGGGCATCGCCAATCTGCGCGCGAGCCTGCTGTCGCTGCTGCGCCAGGCCGCCGATCTGGAACTGCGCGACGCGCCGGTCGACGCGACGCTGATCGCCGGCATCCGCGCCCAGCGCACGGATCTGGAACGCCAGACCGCGGTGCTCGAGCAGCAATTGGCCGACCAGGCCGCGCTTGGCGGCGATCTGCGCGCGGCATTGGCGCGCTATCGCGAGCTCAAGCAGCCGGCGGCGGCAGTGCACGACTAACAGCGCGGGGCGGGCCCCCACCCGGCGCCCAGCGCACACCGACCTCCCCCGCGAGCGGGGAAAGTGACCAGGACGGCACTGCGTGGTTTGGCCCCGCCCGGACCGGGCGCGTATGCTTGCCCGCCCCCACCGCTGCACCGCGAGTCCCTGTGTCCGACCCGATTTCCGCCCTGCTGCTCGGCATCATCGAAGGGCTTACCGAGTTCCTGCCCGTTTCCAGCACCGGCCACCTGCTGATCACCCAGCACTGGCTCGGCGCCCGTTCGGATTTCTTCAACATCGTCATCCAGGCCGGCGCGATCGTCGCGATCACGCTGGTGTTCCGCCAGCGGATCTGGAGCCTGACCACCGGCCTGCACGAACGCGCCAACCGCGACTATGCGATGAAGCTGGCGCTGGCGTTCCTGGTCACCGCGCTGGTCGGCCTGCCGGTGCGCATGGCCGGCTGGGAGCTGCCCGAGACCGTCACGCCGGTGGCCTGGGCGCTGGTGATCGGCGGGCTGTGGATGATCGTCGCCGAGCGCCTGGCCGAGCGCCGGCCCGACCGCAGCGATGTGACCTGGACGGTCGCGGTGCTGGTCGGCCTGGCGCAGGTGCTGGCCGGCGTGTTCCCCGGCACCTCGCGCTCGGCGGCCGCGATCTTCATCGCGATGCTGGCCGGCCTGAGCCGGCGCTCGGCGGCGACCGAGTTCGTGTTCCTGGTCGGCATCCCGACGATGTTCGCGGCCAGCGGCTATGCGTTCCTGGAGTTGTGGCTCGACCAGGGCCTGGGCGAGGAAGCCTGGGGCGACGTCGCGATCGCCTTCGTCGCCGCGATGGTGACCGGCTTCATCGTGGTCAAGTGGTTGCTCGGCTACATCAAGCGCCATCGTTTCACCGGCTTTGCGCTCTACCGCATCGCGCTCGGCCTGGGCCTGCTGCTGTTGATGCCGTCGGGGGTCTGAGACCTTTCGCAAGGCCCAGGTGTCGCCGCCCGCCCCCGCGAACACGGGCGGTGACATCGGCCATGTCTGCTCCGCGCAACGCGCCGAGCGATCTCGAACTGGGCGCGGTCCGGGCAGTCGTCCTGTTCGATGTTTGAACCGCGGGCCCCCTGCGCGTCGGCATGCACAAGGTGCGTGCAGGCGGGCCGGTTAAGCTTGGGCGCATCTGTTCGATCGACAAGGAGACGCCCGATGCGTCGTGCACTGCCCCTGCTGCTGCCGTTCGCCCTGATCGCCTGCTCGCCCACCCCCTCGCCGCCCGATGGCGCCGCGACGCCGGATGGGCAAGCGGCGACCGCCGAACTGCCCGACGCCGCGCCGGCCGACCACACGGCCACGCTCGGGGCCTATCACTGGCGCCTGGTGGATGCCCGCTCGGGCGCCGGCGCGCGGATCGAGGGCCTGCTGGCCGAAGGCGGCGCGCCGTTGCAGCTCGATTTCCGCGATGGCGGCGTCCAGGTCCGCAACGCCTGCAACAATATGAGCGCGAACGTGGCGCTTGACGACGACCGCATGACCGTCGACCAGGTGATCTCGACCATGATGGCCTGCCAAGACCCGCGGCTGCAGACGCTCGAGCGCGAGATCGGCCAGCGCCTGCCCGGCACCCATCACATCACCATCGCTGAGGGCGAAACCCCGCGGTTGACGCTGCAGACCGACAGCGGCGACGTGCTGACGTTCGAGGGCACGCCCACGCCCGCCACGCGCTATGGCAGCGAGGGCGAGCAGGTGTTTCTGGAGATCGCGCCTGAGCGCGTGGCCTGCAGCCATCCGCTGATCCCCGACCACCGCTGCCTGCAGGCGCGCGAGGTGCGTTACGACGCCAACGGCGTGCGCGTGCCCGGCGACGCGCCGTGGGCGCCGCTGTACCAGGAGATCGAGGGATTCACCCACGAAGACGGCACACGCAATGTCGTGCGCGTGCGACGCTTCGATGTGGCCGACCCGCCGACCGATGCGCCGGCGCAGGCCTACGTGCTCGATATGGTGGTCGAGTCGGAGACCGTCACGCGCTGAGCCCAACCTGGCGCGACCGCATGAAGCGCGCGCGCAACGACGCGCGCGCCTCATGCGTCAGGCCGGCGTGGCGCCCGGATGCAGCGCGTAGCTGCCCCACATAGTCGCTTCGGCCAGCACATGGCCCTGCATCGCGCGCTGCACGTCGCCGGCGGTGAAGCGCTCCGGCACGTCGAGACGTTCGACGTCGAGCGCGAACAGACGGAAGAAATAGCGATGCGTGCGCAGGTCGTTGGGCGGCGGGTACGGACCGTCGTAGCCGAACCAGTCGCCGGCCATATCGGGATCGCCTGCGAACCAGCCGGTGTAGTCGTTCAGACCCTGGCGCGCGCCGGCCGGGCCCGGCGGTCGGCGCTTGCCGCCCGGCGTCACACCGTCGCTGGCGCTGCCAGCCTCGATCGCGCGCAGCTCGGCCGGCAAGTCGACCACGGCCCAGTGCACGAACGTGCCGCGCGGATGCGCGACCGGGATCTCGACATCGTCGCGGCCCGCCAGCGACGGGTCGGTCGGCGCATCGGGGTCCAGGCACAGCAGCGCGAACGAACGCGTGCCGGCCGGGACCTCGTCCCAGGCCAGGTGCGGGTTACGGTTGCCGCCGAAGCCGTCGGGCGTGCCCGCCGCGAACGCCGCGGGAATCGGCTGGCCGGGCGCGAAACTGTCGCTGTGGATGCGCATGGTGTCGTCTCCTGGGATGCGGAAAGTCGGGGCGGCGGTCAGGCCTGCGGATAGCCCAGGCGCACCGCGACCGGGGTCAAGGCGGCGATCGGGCCGGCCAGCGCGTCGGTGTACGCACGCCAGCGTCCGGCCGGCAGGCGATCTGTGCCGAGCGCCTGCGGCGGCGGCACCGGAAAGCCGTCGAGCGCGAGGGCCTCGCCCAGTGCGGCCGCGACCGCCATCGGATCGGCGGCCGGCGCGTCGGTGCGCACCACCGTGAGCGGCATCAGCGACTGCTCGATGAGGTCGGCGAACTGCGCCAGGTGGCGGGCCAGCCAGTCGGCCGCGCTCTGGGCGTCTTCGATGCGCATGGTCAACGCGGTGCCGAACGCCAGCCATTCGAGCAGCATGTCGCGCGGATCGCGCAGCGCTAGCAGCAAGCGCGCCTGCGGCAGTTCGGGCCGCAGCGCCAGCAGCCAGGCGTTGTCCCACCACGGCAGCCAGTCGACGATTGCGCCGTCACCGGCATCGCGTGCCGGCAACTGGGTGCGCCAGCTGTCGACGATCTGGCGCGCGGTGAATTCGCCCGCGGCGAGCCGGGCCGGCACGCGAGTGTCCTGGAATGCGTCGGCAACCGGGCCGGCGAAGCGGTCGGCGCGGAACTGGCGCACCGCCTGCCGCAGCAGGCCGGCGATGCGGTCGACCTGGGCGCCGGGCGGTCCATAGAGGAACACCGCCGCGGGCTGCGCCGCCAACGAGTCGGCGACCGGCGGCCACTGCGGCGGCGCGGCGGTCGGCTCGGGCGGTGCGCTCGCCGCGGCGCTGGTCTCGACGCTGACCGCGGTCCAGGTCGCGACCGCATCGGCGTGGCGGCCGGCGGCGTCCTGGGCCAGGCCGACCCAGCGGCGCAGCATCAGCCGCGCAGCGTCGTGCGCAGTTGCCTGCAGACCTTCGGCAAAGGTCACCGCCGCGTCCGGATCGCGCGCGAGCAACTGGTTGAACAGGAACTCGTTGGCCGCGGCATGGCCGGGCTGCAGCGCGGTGACCGCGCGCGCGACCGCTTCGGCCGCTTCCATGTCGCCGGCGCCGGTCTCCAGCGACAGGCGTGCCTGCAACGCCGGCAGGTGATCGGGACGGCGTGCGTTCCAGCGCTCGACGATGCCGCGCGCGGCCTCACCGGCGAACGGCTCGAACGCCAGCCGCGCGAGCCACAGATGATCGTGCTCGGGGCCGGCCGCGAGCGCGGCATCGAGCGTGCTGCGGGCGTCGTCCGCAGCGTCGGTCCTGCTCCACAGCTGGACCAGTGCATTGGTCGCGCGGCGTGACTCGGGATGCGCGGCGAATGCGGCATGCAGCAACGGCGCTGCGCGCTCGGGACGCCCAGCCTCCAGTTCGAGCTCGCCGCCGAGGGTCTGCCACGCCGGGGTGATCTGCGCCGGATCGGCCAGGATCTCGGCGATCACGTCGGCGGCATCGGCCGGACGGCCCTGCTGCAGCACGATCTGCGCCAGCAAGCCGCGCAACGGCGCCTGGCCGGTCTGCTCGATCACGCGGCGGAACGCCTGCTCGGCAAACGCCAGGTGCCCGGCCGCGAGATAGCCGAAGGCCAGCGCATGCAGCACCTGCAGGTCGTCCGGCGCCTGGCTGGAGGCGTGCGACAGCAGGCCCAGCGCGCGGTCGTGGTCGCCGCGACGCGAGGCGATCGCGCCGGCAAGCATCGTCGTCCACGGGTGCTCGGGCGCCACGCGCTCGGCCAGCTTCTGCTGTTGCTCGGCCTCGTCGAGATCGCCGCGGCCGATCGCCAGCTGCGCGCGCATCACATAGGCGCCGAACTGATTGGGATCGAGCGACACCGTCTGCGACAACGCCGCCTGCGCGGCCTCCAGGTCGCGCGCGTCCAGCAGCATGCCCGCGCGCAGGAAGTGCAGCTCGGCCTCGTCGGGCGCATCGGCGATCGCAGCGTCGATCGCGGCCAGCGCGCCGTCGCGATCACCGGCCGTGCGCAGGGCGAGCGCAGCGGCGCGCAGCAGACCGACATCGCGGGGCGCATCGGCCAGGGCCTGGCGCGCGAGCGCGGCGGCATCGTCGTGGGCGCCACGGCGCAGGGCATCGAGGATCTGTTGCTGCATGCTGGTGCCGGCGAGGCGCCGTCCGTCTGGCTGGGCCGGCCATTGTAGCGGGCCATCTGCTGGCGGCCGGCGCTCGTGCGCCCGCGTCGCGCTGCGCGCGTCGATCTTCGCCGACGATGTGGGGAGGTGATCTGTGCGGCGACGCTCAGCCGGTGCCGGGCGCCAGGTCGCTGCCGATCGCATTCGCCAGCCGGGTCCGCGTGCCGGCCTCGCGTGCCGCGCCGGCATGCGCGTCGAGTCGCGCGGCGACCCAGCGTTCGGCGAACCCGTCGAGGTGAGCGTCGAGCAGAAAACCGCAGTGTCCGCCCCAGCGACTGAGCTCGATGCGGGCATGCGCCGGCAATGCCAGGGTGTGAAACGCATCGAGCGGGATCACCGGATCGTCGGCGGCCATCAGGATGTCGGTCGGCACCTGCAGGCCGGCCAGGCGGTCGCCGGCGACCGAGTAGCCGTCGAAGTAGTTGTCGAGCGTGCCGAAATCGGTATGGGTCTGGACCAGCCACTCGGTCAACTCGCGCATGCCCAGGCGCAAGGTCGCATCGTCGAATGCGTGGCGGTCCGGGAACAGCGCGCGTTTGCGCCGCAGCGACGCGCGCCAGTTGCGTTCGAAGTGCCGCAGGTACAGCCGATGCCCGCGTTCCATGTGCACCATCGTGCGCGCCGGATCGACCACCGGGCACACCGAGGCCACGCCGGCCAATGGCAGGCCAACCGCCGGCGCGCGCAGCGCCAGGCGCAGCACGAAGTTGCCGCCGAGCGAGTAGCCGGCTGCGACCATCGGCCGGGCCGGGAAGCGTCGCGACACGTCGAGCGCGGCGTGCACCACCTCGTCAATCCGGTTGGAGTGGAAGATCGCCTCATTGAGATGATGGCTGCCACCATGATCGCGGAAGTTCAGCCGGAACACCTCGTAGCCGCGCTCGAGCATCCGCGCCGCGGTCAAGCGCATGTAGCTCGATTCGGTGCTGCCCTCCCAACCGTGCAACAGCAGCGCCAGCCCGCGCGATGCGGCGCCGGGCACCACCGAATGCAGGCCGTGCAGGCGCACGCCCTCGCCGCCGTCGACCAGATGCTCGGTGGTCACCGCGCCAGTCGCCGCCAGCAGCCGGGCGCCGCGTCGGCGGCGCCAGGGGCTGCTGGCGAGCACGGTCTGCACGTGCGGGCTGCGTAGCCAGACCGGCGGCACATAGTCGCTGCCGCGCAGGCCGCCATCGGGACCCGGCGGCCGGTCCGCATCCGCCGTCGCCGACGGATGCGTCGCGGTCATCCCGCCGCCCCAAGCGCGGCGACGATGCGCTCGCGCGAGACATCGGCGATCCGGCGCCGGCCGTCGCCCTCGCCCGGCAGGATCGGCTCGAGGAAGATCACGTCGGCCTGCCGCGGCGCTTCGCCGAGCAACCGCAGGAAGTTGGCGAAGAACGACTCACCATCGTGGAACGCCACGATCGTCTGCGCCGCACCGTCGACGCCGTAGCGCAGAGCGACCGGCTGCACCGCGACATTGGCCTCGACCGCGGCCAGGAAGATGCGCGCGTGGAACGGGCCGACGTGCGTGCCACCGCGCGTACGCCCTTCGGGAAAGACCGCGACCGGACGCCCGGCGCGCAGCCGCGCGAGCATTTCCTGCAGCACCCCGCCCAGCGATTCCTGGCTGCCGCGCTGGTGGAAGATGGTCTCCCCGCGCGCGGCCAGCCAACCCACCACCGGCCAGCCGGCGATCTCGCGCTTGGCGACGAAACCCATCATCCGCTGGCTGTGCAGCGCGACGATGTCGACCCAACTCACGTGGTTGGCGACGAACAGCGTCGCGCCGGGCAACGGCGTGCCGATGCGGCGCATGCGGAAGCCGAACACCCGCATCAAGCCGCCCTGCCACCAGCGGATCATCCGGTGGTCGATCCGCTCGCCGCTGCGCAGCGTGCGTGTCCCAATCAACGGCACCATCGACAACAGCACCAGCGGCAGGTGCACGAAGACGTGCCACAGCAGCATCGGCACGCGATACGCGTAGCGCAATGCGCGCACCGACCGGCCGCCGGTGCCGGCATGAATGGGGGAGGACGTCATGCGCGCACCATACCCAAACCGGTCATGGGCGCGCCACTGCGGAACGAGGAGGCGCTCACGGCTTGGGGATCACCGCCAGCGTCAGCCGGGAGGCGCAGACCAGCCGACCGTCAGCATCCTCGATGCGGATATCCCAGACCTGCGTGCTGCGGCCCACGTGCAGCGCGCGCGCAGTCCCGGTGACCATGCCGCTACGCACACCGCGCAGGTGATTGGCGTTGATCTCGATACCGACGACGCCGCAGCCCTCGGGCGCGGCCAGGCCGCCGGCGGAGCTGCCGATCGTCTCGGCCAGCAGCGCAGACGCGCCGCCGTGCAGCAGCCCGTAGGGCTGATGGGTCCGCGCATCGACCGGCATGGTCGCGCGCAGGTAATCGGGGCCGATCTCGGTGAAAACGATGCCAAGTGTGGCGATCGCGGTATTGGCCGACAGCGCGTTGAGCTGCTCGACCGTGGTATCGCTGCGGAACATGCGTCGCGGACTCCGGGCGGGAACGTGCCAGCTTAGGCCGTTCCTCGACGTGGCGCATGCATCGGTGCGTTGCGGTGCGGCCGGGCGTCAGCGACGGGGCGGCCTCGTGGGCCCTGGCCGTCGCGGCCGGTGCAGTGGGTCAGGCGAAACGGAACCGCGACGGCAGCGTGCCGGCATCGCGACTGCGGGCAGCGGCGCCGCTCCGGCGGCGGGCGGCCTGCGCGCAGCCGGTCGCGCGCGGCAGCGACGACATCGGGGCGAGACGGGCGGCAGCGTGAACGATGGCGAGCATGCGGGTCATGGCGAGGGTCCGGGGGCGAGGGGGAAAGGGGAGGGGGGAAGGGGACGGTCAGGCGACGCGGAAGCGGCTGGGCACCGACGACTGGCTGTAGCTGCGCGGCGTGCCGTAGCCGCTGCTGCGGCCGTAGCCAACCCCGAAGGGGCGGACATAGGCAGCGTTGGGGGCGGTGCGGGTGGGGGCGGTCTGGGTCTGCATGGTCGTGCTCCGGTGTGGTTGTGCTTCGGTGTGTTGGTAGACTACAACACCACCGTTCGAGAACACCATGTGCCGGAGGTCATAGCCGGCCAGCACCTCGGAACTGTTCAGCAATCGTTTATTTTCTGCCGACCATCCGGCGCCCGCGCCGGGCGCAAGGCGCGCCTCCCAGCCGTCCATCCCAGGGGGACACGGCGCGTGGTGCGGGAGGAAGGCCGCCAGAGGCACCTGCGGCACACGCCAGCACGCCGACGGCCCGCGCAAGGCGTCTCCACCGCGCGCCGTGGGCCGGCGTTCGCTACAGGATCGGCACCAGGCCCGCCCCGAAGGCGGTCGAGATCCGGGTCAGCAGGCTGCGCCAACCGAGGCTGACCTCGGGGAAGTCGCCGACAGGCGCGTAGCAGGCGCGAAAGCCCGGATCGTCGGGCGACAGCGGCGCCGGGCAATCAGGTCCGGGCTGGAACTCGTAGCTGGTCGCATAGCGCGTGGGCCACAGGTCGAACACCGGCAATCGCTCGGAGATCTTCGCCATCGTGTAATCGATGCCGGAGAAGAAGGCTGGCTTGTCGCGCCGGGCGATGGTCCACGAGTTCGCCGGCGCGATGTCGCGCTGGATGCTCGCCGCCAGCCGGCGCGCGAATGCGGGATCGGCGATGACGATCGCACTCTCGGTATTGAGTGTGTCGCCGCGCGGGTCGAAGTTGTGCGTGCCGACGACGCCGACCCGGTCGTCGATCACCATCGACTTGGCGTGCAGCCCGACGCGCACACCGGCGCGGTTGAGCGGCACGCGCCGGTTCACGCCGATGCCGGCATAGCGCAGCGCCGAGTACTCGCGCGTGAGCGGTGGCGCGCTGTCCGGCCGGGCGGCGAGCGCCGCTTCGCGGGTCGTCGCCACGCCCTCCGCCCCGCTCTCCTCGATATTGACGCTGCCATCGGCATTCCAGGAGATGCCGACCGCACCGGTCGCCTCCAGATCGATCGGTGCGTCCTCGGGAAACGGTTTGTACTCGTAGATGTGGAAGCCGAAATCGCGCAGATGCCGGCGCTTGTACTTGTAGGACAACGCGTAGGTGATGAACGAATCGGTCGCCGCCAGGCTGTTGGTCGAGACCGTGACCTGCGGCGGATCGGGCCGCTCGCGGAGCGTCTCGAACATCTGCTCGGCCGGCTTGGACAGCACCAGGTACGGGGTCTGCAGCAGTACGTCGTGGTCGGCCGACTCGATCAGTTCGCGCAGTCGCGGCGTGGCGGCGGTCGCGTCCTGCGCGCGCTCGTGGTCGCGCTTGTGCTTGGCCGGCAGGTCGCCGATGAATTCCACGTGGCCCACGTCGATCGCGGCCGCCGCCAGGCGTTGCTGCACCAGCACCGCGTCGCTGGCGTCGGCCGAGACCGAGGCCACGCGCTCGGGCCGCGCATAGTCCAGGAACGACACATCGGGCACGCCGCCGCGCAGCAGATGCTGGCCGACGTCGGTGAGCTGCTCGACCGGTGTACTCAGCGACGACTGCCAGAACGCCTCGAAGTTTGCGGCCATGTCGGCCACCACCGGGCCGGCGACCAGGACGTCACGGTCACGGAAGTTGAAGCTATCGTTCCAGTCGAAATAGTCGTCCTGGTAGTTGCGGCCGCCGGTGATGCCGACCAGGCCGTCGACCAGCAGCGCCTTGCTGTGCATGCGCTGGTTGAGCCGGCGCCAGCAGCACGCCGCGGCCAGGGCGTAGCGCGGATAGCTGATGCGCGCACGGCCGAGCACCGGGTTGTAGATGCGCAGTTCGAAACCGACATGCGCACCGGCCAGTGCGGTGAGGGTCTCGACGGTGCGCAATGCCGAGAGCTGGTCGACCAGCAGCCGCACGCGCACACCGCGGCGGGCGGCGGCCAACAGCTCTTCGAGCACCAGATGGCCCGAATCGTCCTCGTCGAAGATGTAGGTCTGCACATCGAGCGTGTGCTGCGCGCCGCGGATCAGATCCAGCCGCGCAATCAGCGCATCCTGGCCGTACTCGAGCAGCAACGCGGCATGGTGCGGCGCCTCGGGCGCGCTGCGTGCGAAGGCGCGCACGCCCAGTTCGCGTAGCGGTGACGGCGTCGCGCAGGCATCCGCGCGCGCGCACACGATCGTGGTGTCGCGCGCCTCGATCGCGATCTGCGCCGCGCGCTCGCGCTGCGCGGTGGTGAGCGTCGTACAGGCGCCGGTGGCCAGCGTGGCCGCCAGCAGCAGGGCACGTCCGATCCAGCGCATCAGTGCGGCTCCACCGCCCGGATCCGCAGCGTGAAGCGGACCTGGTCGGACAGGGCGTAGCCCCAGCGGTCCATCGCGTAACGACTGCGGCGGACATCGCCCTCGCCCACGACGTCGCAGTCCACGGCCGGACGCGCGCACTCGGCAGGCGCGATCCGGAATGTCTCGCGCTGGGCGATGCCGCGGATGCTCAACACGCCGGTCATCGCACCGCCCTCGCGGGCGAGCGTCGGCGGATAGGGATCGGAAACGAACCGCACTTCGGGATGGCGCTCGACATCGAAGAAACCGGCGCCCCGGGTGATGCGGGTGTAGCTGCGGCTGCCGACGATCTCCACGCCGCCGGTGGGCAGCGTCAAGCGCACCTGATGCCGGCCGTCGGGCAGCACCACGATCTCGCCGCGCCAAGCATCGAACCGGCCTTCGAGCTGCTGGCCCCAGCGCGTGCGCAGTTGGAAGCCGATGTCCGAGCGCGCGGTGTCGAGCACCAGCGCGCGGGTCTCGTTGGCCATCGCCGGCGCGACCGCGACCGCCGCCAGCCAGAGGCCGGCCGACAGCAGCCACGGCGTGCCGGGCGACGGCCTGCGGCCTGCGCGCGCAATGCGACCCGGTGGCGTGGGCATCGTCTCGAGCGTGACGCTCAGGGCCACCAGAACGCCGACAGGTCGGCAACGCCCGGCTCGACCGCAGCGTCGTCGCGCAGGCTCAACACCGCGATGCCGCCCGGCGGCATGCCACGGTAGTCGCCCGACTGGCCGCTGTGCAGCAGCGCCGCGAGCCGTTCGAGGCCCGGGTTGTGGCCGACCAGCAGCAACCGCCCGACCTCGCGATGCTCGTCGACCAGGCCGGCCAGCGTGCCGGGCATGGCTTCGTAGATCGCCGGTTCCAGGCGCTGATCGACGTAGCCGACCACGCCCAGCACCGCCTCCAGCGTCTCGCGCGTGCGCCTGGCCGGCGAGCAGAGCACGCAATCGGGGATCAGCGTCTTGTCGCGCAACCAGCGCCCGGCGGCCTCGGCCTCGGCCAGGCCCTCGGCCGACAGCGGACGGTCGATGTCCGCCTGTCCGGGCAACGCAGGGTCGGCGTGGGCGTGGCGGAGCAGGATCAGTTCGCGCATGGGCGTGGCGGTCTCGTCGTCGGGTCGGGATCGGGTGCGCGGCTACTTCTTCAGCCACTTCAGCAGCGGCGTCCAATCGTCCTGATGCTCGCGCACCTGCGCCGAATGGTAGTCGAACAGGCTGCGACCCAGCCCCACGAGCATGACGTAGGCCTGGCTGTCGCGCAGTTGCGCGACCACCGGGTACGGCCATTGCGCGAGCAGGTAGAGCGCCTGCTGCGAGGCGTTGGTCCACGGCCGCAACCGATTGGCGACCAGGCCTACGCGGGTGTTGCCGCGACGCACGTGCGGATGGCGGGCGAGCGTATTGAGAAAGCCCACCGTCGCATCGATGTCGAGCGCCGACGGCAGCACCGGTACCACGATGGCATCGGCGGCCTCCAGATAGGCGTCGAGATCGTCGGCCATCGCGCCAGCGGCGGCATCGATGATCAACCGCGTCGTGCCCTCGGGGACCGCCGCCAGCACCTTGCGGTGCCGCGCGCTGCCGTCGATCGGCAGCACCGCGCTATCGAGCCCGGCGCGGCGTTCAGCCCAACGCGTGGAGGAGTGCTGCGGGTCGGCATCGACCAAGACGGTCGACTCGCCCGCCAGCGCCGCGTGCGCGGCGAGATGGGTGGCGATCGTGGTCTTGCCGACGCCGCCCTTGGAACTGGCCACCAGCACGGTCTTCATCGAGGTCTTCCGCAGATCCGGTCGAGCCAGCGTACACCGGCGAGCGGACAGGCGTGTATGGAGCCCCGACAAGCCGGCAGGCAGCCGATCGCGGCACGAGGACGGCGCACCCATGCCATCGGTCATGGTTGACGACAGCTGTCGTCACGCCTAGCCTGACGACATCTGTAGTCAACCCGGGACACCATGATGGCCAGATCCACGATCGGAGACCAGGAGCTCGCCTTGCTCCAGTCGATCGGACAGCAAGGAGATGCCACGGTCGGCGAAGTCGCCGCCGACTTCGGCGAGGCGCGCGGCCTGGCGCGCTCGACTGTGCTCACGATGATGGAGCGGCTGCGCGCCAAGGGCTATCTGCGCCGCCATCGCGTCGATGGCGTCTATCGCTATGCCGCCACGCGCGGCGAGGACGACGTGGTACAGGGCGCGGTCGCGGCCTTCGTGGAGAAGACCCTGCAGGGCTCGGTGAGCCCGTTCGTGGCCTTCATGTCCAAGCGCGGCAAGGTCAGCGACGACGAGCTGGCCGAACTCGAGGCGCTGGTCGCACGCCTGCAATCCGAGCGCGGGGAGGACTGAGCATGGACACCACGATCACGCTGCTGCTCGAACGCCTGGCCACGACCAGCCTGCACACTCTGGTGCTCGCCGCCGTGATCTGGGGCCTGTGCCGCTGGCTGCCGCGGCTGTCCGCCGCCAGCCAGTGTTGGCTGTGGTGGCTGGTGGGTCTGCAGGCCGTGCTGGGCCTGACCGTCGGCCGGCTTGAACTGCCGTGGCTGCCGGCCACCGCCCCACCACCGATGCCGGCATTGGCGCTGCCCGCCAGCGACGTCGCGATCGTCGCCGTGCAGACGCCGCAGCTCGCCGTACCGCTGTGGCCGGTCGCAATCGCGGCCCTGTGGGCCGCCGGTGTCCTGCTGATGGCCGTCGGCACCTTGCGCGGCTGGCGCGACGCTCGCGCCCTGGTCCGCAGCGCGCGGCCCTGCACCGACGCGTCGCTGACCCAGGCGCTGGCGCTGGCCTGCGAGGCTCACGGCCTGCGCCGCGCACCGCCGCTGCGGATCTCCGCACGGATCGCCTCGCCACAGTTGGTCGGTGCCCTGCGCCCCACCCTGCTGCTGCCCGAACAGACCGCGCTCGACAGCGACGAACTGGACATGGCCCTGACCCACGAACTGGTGCATCTGCGCCGCGGCGACCTGTGGCTGGGCTGGGTGCCGACGCTGGCGCGCCACCTGCTGTTCTTCCACCCCCTGGTGCATCTGGCCGTGCGCGAGTACGGCATCGCCCGCGAGGCCGCCTGCGACGCCGCGGTGGTCGCCGGCGACCATCGCTGCCGGCACGGCTACGGCCGCCTGCTGGTGCGCCTGGGCGTCACGCCTGGCCGGCCCGCGTGCCTGGCCAGTGCATCGCCCACCTTCCTGAGCCTCAAGCGGAGACTGACCATGCTGCAGACCACGCATTCCTCCTCTCGCCTGGGCGCATCGCTATTGCTGCTCGGGGTCGCCGTTGCCGGCGTGCTGCCGCTGCGGTTGGTCGCGGCGCCTGCCGCCCCCGCCGTGCCCCTGGTGCCGGCCGCAGCCGCGACCCCCACGCGCCCGGTGTTGCCGGTGACGGCACCGGCGGCGCCCGCGACACCGTTGGCGCCTGCGCACCCCATCGCCGCGACGGTGGCCGCCGCGCTCAGCGCGGAAGAGATCGCCAAGATCGCCACCTCCGCGGCGCAGGCGGCCGAGGCCGCGCTCAGTTCAGCCGAGATCGCCGCGATCACGGCCGCCGCGACGTCCGAAGCCCTGGCCGCCGCTGCACCGGCGATCGCCTCGTCGGTCGCCTCGGCGACGACGGTCAGCACCCGCCAGATCCAGATCTCCGGCCACACGCCCCAGGCCTATGTGCGGAGCCGCGGCGGCGCCGATTTCGTCATGAGCGGGTCGACGGAGGATTTCGAGGAGGCCAAGCGCCAGACCGGCAGCGGCGATGCGTTGTGGCTGCGACGCGGCAACGACCGCTATCTGATCCGCGACCCCGCCACCCTGCGCCGCTTCGACACGCTGTTCGAACCCGTCGCCCGCCTCGGCCGCGAGCAGGGCGAGCTGGGCAAGCAGCAAGGTCGGCTGGGCGGCGAGCAAGGCCGGCTCGGCGCCGAGCAGGGCACCCTGGGTCAGCGGCAGGCCCGCCTGGCCACTGCCGCCGCACAGCGCGGACTGGCCGGCGACGGCGACGTGCCGGCCAGCGAACGGCGCGACCTCGAGGAGATCGCCGCCCGCCAGCGCGAACTTGGCGACCGTCAACGTGCGCTGGGCCGACAGCAGGCCGAACTGGGCCGCCGTCAGGGCGCGCTCGGGGAGCGCCAGGCCGAGGCCAGCCGCCAGGTCGAAGCGGCGCTGCCGCGCCTGCTCGACGACGCACTGGCCGCCGGCAAGGCGCAGCGGCTGTAACCGTGGTCGCGGCCGCGGGCGATGCGCAGGGCCACGGCCCACGCACCGCCCGCGTGCCGTGCCCCGCTACCGGCGCCGCGCCTTGCGACGGGCGCCGCGCCTTGCGACGCTTGCGGCGAACGGCCCGATGCGCCCGACGCACCAGGAATGGAACCCCTTTTAGGTCCCGCATGCCTGCTCGTTGCGCTACCACGGGATCGCGGTGTGCGGTGTTTCGACAAATCGACCGGAAACCGCGTCATCACCAAGAAGCGCGTACTCGACCGGCAACGTCGCGCCCTCTTCCACTTCGATTTCTGCCTGATGCCCGTTCAGATCCGTTTTCACATGACCGGGGGGAGATCGAATTGACGACAATGGATGTCCCACGAAGCTCTTCGGCAAGCAGCACGGTCAGCATGTTGAGTGCCGCCTTGGATGCGTTATAGCCAGTCAAGCGTACGGCATAGAATTTCGAGGTCGGATCGCCATTGAGCGTCAGTGAGCCGAGAGAGCTGGACACATTGACGATCCGACCCGCCACCGATTGACGCAGCATAGGCAGCATGGCCTGCGTCACTTGCAACGTGCCGACGAAGTTGGTCTCGATAATGCGACGCACCGCTTCAGGTGCCGCCGTGCTCGGCGGCCCGTCGTGGGTATCCACGATGCCGGCGTTATTCACGAGAATATCCAGCCTTCCATAATTGGCCTGGATAAACTCAGCCGCGGATTGAATGCTCACTGCATCGTTGAGATCGATGCGCAGGGACTCAACACGCAGTCCGTGAGAGGCCAGATCGTCGACCGCAACTTGCGCGCGCCCCAGATCGCGAGCGCCAATGATGACGGAGATGCCAGCGCGGGCAAGCTGGCGGGCAATTTCCCGTCCAATCCCTTTATTCGCGCCAGTGACGAGTGCAACGCGCTGTGTGGCATTCACGACCAGCTCCTATCAGGAGTGTGTGGGCGTTGCTATTGTGTGAAGGATCCTTCGGTTTTGGAATTCGCTTATGCCGTCGCGCACGTCTCCCCGCCTGGACGCCCGTAAAAAGCCGCGTCAGGCCCGCGCGCTGGCCACGCTGGATGCGATTTTCGAGGCAACGATTCAGGTTTTGCTGACCGATGGCCCTTACCGACTGACGACGACGCGGGTCGCCCTGCGCGCCGGGGTCTCGGTCGGCACCATGTATCAGTACTTTCCGAACAAGCAGGCGTTGTTCTATGCCTTGAATGAGCGCTACATGGACACCTTGGCTGAGAAGGTGGAGACCACTTGTAAGGCACGGCATGGAATCCCCGTCCGCCAGATGGTGGAAGCGCTTCTCACCACCTACTGGAACGCCAAGATGGAACGCCCCGACGTGACCCAAGCGCTCTACCGCGCCATCGCGGAATTGGATAACGGCCCGTTGATTGAGGCGTTTGGCCGACGTGTCGATGCCGCGACCACCACGATGCTCTCCAGTGCGTCCGACGCTGTCTTCACTGACTTGCCGGGCGTCAATCTCACGCTTCTGACCACCATCTTCGGGACGGTGCGCAACGTGTTCGAACGCAACCTCCCTTCCACTGAAGCCGAGGCTGTTCGCGAACAGTTGCTGCTGATGTGCACGGCCTATCTGGAAGCCGTGAGCGCGCAGAGGACGCCTGGCGCCAACCCGGCGGCACTGCGCTGTGGCTGCGACGCGGCGGCGACCGCTAGCTGATCCGCGACCCCGCCGCCCAGCGCCGCTTCGACCCCTGGTTCGAGCCGCTCGCCCGCCTCGGCGGCGAACAGGGCGAACCGGGCACGCAGCAAGAACGGCTGGGCAGCGAGCAACGCCGGCTCGGCGCCGAACAGGGCGTCCTGGGCCAGCGGCAAGCCCGCCTGGCCACGGCCACCGCGCAGCACGGGATCCGCACTTCGTGCGTTGCGGACGACCGGCATTGCGCCGTTCGCCCACGCTGTAGACGCCGCATTGGCGCGTTGGTCATTTATCGCGGCCGCGATCTGTACATTTCCCGACGCGGCGGCCGCCGACGCCGATCCGGACTGTCGCGGCGACGACGCGGTCGCCGTCGCCGTGCCGGTGCGTCTGACCTACGCGTTCGTGTTCGAAGCGCGCACCGTGCGCGGGCGTGCGATCAGACGCGACTGACCACGCACACGCGACGCGGCGCGCTGCGGATCAACGCATCGGCTGCCAGTCCACCGGGGGCGTCAGCGGCACGCCCGCCTCCTGCAGCACGCGCTCGACCAGCGCGACCTCGCTGCGGATCGACGGGTCGGCAAGCAGACGCACCAGCTGCGCGGCGCCGTCGCGCGGCTGCGACCCGGCGATACGCCCCCACTCGAGCATCTGCCAATCGAGCGTGCGCTGGCGCGACTGCGCGTCGCGCCGATCGGCCGCGGTCGACGCGGTGCGCGCCAGCAGTTCCAGGCCGAGCATGCGACCGAGTTGTGTATCAGCGGTGTCGGCCATCAGCGTACCGACATGGCGGCAATCGCGCAGGCGGCCGACGTCGCCGCGCAACGCGTCCGGCGAGCAGGCCTGCAACATCGGCGCCAGGCCCGGCGGCGGGAACGCGGCCCACAGCGTCATCGCGATTGTCGCCGCGTGCTCATCGGCGATGTAGTCGCCGGCATCGGCCAATGCAGCGCGTTCGGTCGCGGTCGGCGGGTGGCGCAGCAGCGCAGCCTGAATCCAGCGGACCTGCTCGAGCATGCCCAGGTCGAAGCGACGGGCGCCGCGCGCATCGGCCAGCAGCGTGTCGACACGGCCGCCCCGGTACAGCAAGGGCGCGAGATTCTCTGGGTCGCTGCCGAGCCAGCGCTGCGCTGCGCGCAGGCGAAGCGGGGCGTCGCCGCCGGCCATCAACAACGCATTGGCCAACGCATCGCCTCCGGCCTTGTCCGCCGCGCTGCGACGCCAGGCGTCGGCCTGCGCATCGGCGGGCGCCGCCAACGACGGCGCGTCGTCATCACTCGGCGCATCGCCCGCCATCGTGGTCGCAGAACGCAGCATCGCCGCCAGTGCGAGATCGCGCGGCTGGCCGCGTTCGGCAAGGGCGGCGGCGCTGCGCTGCAGCCAGTCGGTCCAGGCGCGCTGTTCGGCCTGCGAGGGCGCATCGGCCTGCGGCGCCTCGTCGAAGCGTGTGTACGGCGCCTGGGCCTGCGCGGCTGGCGCGGCGAACGTCGCGATCAGGACGGCGAGCAGCAGGGGGCGCATCGAGGACTTCCGGATGTCGATCATCGGTGCAGGATACGCGGTGCCGATTGTGTGGTGCCCCAACCGGCGCTTGCCGCGCCAATCTCCCCCGCAAGCGGGGGAGGTGACTTGGGGCGTCGACCTTCGCTCAGTAGCCGGCCGCCTGGCCGTCCTTGCGCGATTCGCTGGCGCCGATCCAGCCGCCGTGCGGGTTCTTCATGATCGCCTGGTAGCCACCGTAGGGCCCGTGCGAGAAGCGCACGGAATGGCCCTTCATCATCAGCGCGCGCACGGTCTCGTACGAGAAGCCGCTTTCCAGGTCGAGCTCGCCGCCGTCGGTCATCGCGGTGTTCTGACCGGTCGGCTCGGTCGAGCCGTCGTGCTGGATCCGCGGCGCATCGCCGGCTTCCTGCAGGTTCATGCCGAAGTCGATCATGTTGATCAGGATCTGCACATGGCCCTGCGGTTGCATCGCGCCGCCCATCACACCGAAGCTCAGCCACGGCTCGCCGTCGCGGGTCGCGAACGCGGGGATGATCGTGTGGAACGGCCGCTTGCCCGGCGCGTAGCCGTTGGGGTGGTCGGCCTTGAGCACAAATTGCTCGCCGCGGTCCTGCAGAATGAAGCCCAGGCCCGGCGGTGCCATGCCGCTGCCCATGCCGCGGTAATTGGACTGGATCAGCGAGACCATCATGCCATCGGCATCGGCCGTGGTCAGGTAGATCGTGTCGCCTTCGTCGAGTTGGCGCGGCGTGCCCGGCTGCACCTCGCGCAGCGCGCGGTCCATCGAGATCAGCTGCCCGCGCTCGCGTGCGTAGTCCTTGGAGATCAGCCGGGCGACGGGTGCGGGATGGAAGGCCGGGTCAGCGTACCAGCGCGCGCGGTCGGCGAAGGCCAGCTTCTTGGCTTCGGTGAACAGGTGCACGTGCTCGGGACTGCCGAAGCCGTAGGACGCGAGATCGTAGGGTTCGAGCAGGTTGAGGATCTGCAGCGCGGCGATGCCCTGCCCGCTGGGCGGCAACTCCCAGACATCGACGCCGCGATAGTTCGTCGACACCGGCTCGACCCAGTTGCCAGTGTGCGCGGCCAGGTCCTCGTACGAGAGGAAGCCGTCATTGGCGGCGAAGTAGTCGCCGATGGTGCGCGCGATCTGGCCCTTGTAGAACGCGTCGCGGCCGCCGTCGGCGATCGCCTGCAAGGTATTGGCGAGATTGGGGTTGCGCCAGGTCTCGCCCTTGCGCGGCGCGCGGCCGTCGATCGTGAACTGCTCGGTGAAGCCGGGCCACTGCGACAGCCGTGGCACCGACCGGTCCCAGTAGTAGGCAATGACCTCATGCACGGGATGGCCTTCGCGCGCGTAGCGGATCGCCGGCGCGAGGTTGTCGGACATCGCGCGTCGGCCGAAGCGGCCATGCAGCGCGAACCAGCCGTCGACCGCACCGGGCACGGTGACCGGCAGCGGACCGTGCGAGGGAATGTCGGTCAGCCCGCGGCGCGCGAACTCGGCCAGCGTCAGCGACTGCGGCGAACGACCGGAGCCGTCGTAGCCGTACAGACGCCGCGTCTTCGGGTCCCAGACGATCGCGAACAGATCGCCGCCGATGCCGTTGCCGGTCGGTTCCATCAACCCGAGCGCGGCATTGGCGGCAATCGCGGCATCGACCGCCGAACCACCAGCACGCATCGTGTCGAGTGCGATCTGGGTCGCCAGCGGGTGCGAGGTCGCGGCCATCGCGTGCGGGGCAAGGACTTCGCTGCGGGTCGCGAACGCACGACCGGTGATGCGGTCTGCGGCAACCGCGGGCAGCGCGATGGCCAGGGTGGCACAGGCGGCCAGGACGAGGCGCATGACGGGTCTCCTTCGGATGATCGGCGACAGTAGCGCATCGGGGGCGCCGCGCGCGGCGCCGTGCGTCTCAGTCCTCGGCATCGCCGTAGAACTGGACGCCGATGCGGATGCGCTCGCGCCCCTGTGCACGACGATGGCGGTTGCTGTCGCGCAGCGAGTACACGCAGCCGCAGTATTCCTGTTGGTAGAAGCGCTCGCGCTTGCTGATGTCGATCATCCGCGACGAACCGCCGCCCTTGCGCCAGTTGTAGTCCCAGTAACGCAGCCCGTCGTAGGGCGCGGCGGCGCGGTGGCCGCAGTCGTTGATCTGCGCCATGTTCTTCCAGCGCGAGATGCCCAGCGAACTGGTGATCAGGGGGAAGCCATGCTCGTGGGCGTAGAGCGCGGTGCGCTCGAAACGCATGTCGAAGCACATCGTGCAGCGGATGCCGCGCTCGGGCTCGTTCTCCATGCCCTTGGCGCGTGCGAACCAGTTATCGGTGTCGTAGTCGGCGTCGACGAACGGCACGCCGTGCTTCTGCGCGAAGCGGATGTTCTCCTCCTTGCGCAGCAGGTATTCCTTCACCGGATGGATGTTGGGGTTGTAGAAGAACACCGTGTAGTCGATGCCCGCCTCGACGAAAGCCTCCATCAACTCGCCCGAACACGGCGCGCAGCACGAATGCAGCAGCAGGCGATCGTGCGCGGGTTCGAACCCGTCGGGAAGCGGAAGCGGCTGGCGTGCGGGTGTGGACATGGCGATGCGAGCGGAGAGAGACCGGACGGTATGGTACCGCCCCGCCGGCGCGCCATCCCGGGCACGCCGGGATGAGGTGCGGCCGCTGCGGCTATGGGCCGGTCTGCACGTCATCGACGGCGGGCGTCTGCCCGTCGTCGAAACGGCCGCGGATCGGGAACGGCTGCGGCTGCGGCCGCGGCACCGGGGTCGCCTCGAGCCGGCGCAGCAGTTCGCTGATGCCGCGGTCGAGCTGCGCATCCTCGCCGCGCCACGCCGCGTGCGGCAGGTTGTCGACCGCGATGTCCGGCTCGACGCCGCGGCCCTCGATCAGCCAGCGCCCGTCGCGGTCGAACTGCGCGTTCTGCGCCGCGCGCATCACCCCGTGATCGACCAACCGGTTGCTGTCGCTCAGCCACACCCCGGCGCCGGCCGTGCGCTGCCCGATCACCGGCCCAAGCCCCAGCGCCTGCACGCCGGCCGAGAAGGTCTCGCCGTCGGAGTAGGTCAGCGCATCGGCCAGCACCACCAGGTGGCCGCGGAAGCTCTGCTGCATGTTCCAGTACGGCGCCGACCCCGGCGGTGCCCAGAACGCCCAGGCACGGCGCAGCAGCGTACCCAGCACCCAGCTGTCGATGTTGCCGCCGCGGTTGCGGCGCACGTCGATGACCAGGCCCTCGCGGTCGACGTTGGCGTAGAACTCGCGCGCGAACGCGGCGATGTCATTGGCGCCCATCGCGTATAGGTGCAGGTAGCCGATACGGCCGTCGGTCGCCTGTTCGACATGTTCGCGGCGCGACTGCACCCAGTCGTCGTAGCGCAGCTGGGCATCACGCTCCATCGTCACCGGCACCGCGACGGTGCTGCGCGCAGCGCCGTCGCGGCGGTAGTCGAGCCGCACCTGCTGACCGGCCTGGTGTTCGAGGCGCAAGGCGACATCGGCCGGCGTGTGCACTGGCTGGCCGTTGATCGCGGTGATCAGGTCGCCGGCGCGCAGCGCGGTGCCGGGCTGCGCCAGCGGCGCGCGCGCGTCGGGCAGTTCCGGATCGCTGCGATAGATGTGGCGCAGGCGCACGCCGTCGGCGTGGGCCTCGTACACACCGCCGAGCGAGGCCGGCACCGGGCGCTCGGGGTCCTGGCGGTACTCGCCGCCGCGCACCTGGGAATGCAGCACGCCCAGCTCGGCCACCATCTGTCGCAGCAGATCGTCGAGTTCGGTGCGCTCGCCCACGCGCGGTAGCAGCGGCCGGTACTTGTTGCCGATCGCCACCCAGTCCTGGCCGCGCAGGCCGGGATCGAACAGATAGTCGCGTTGCATGCGCCAGGCATCGTCGAACATCTGCGCCCATTCGCGCGCCGGCTCGACCGCCAGGCGCCAGTCACCGATCCGGACCTGGTACGGCGCGAGGTCGTCGGGCAGTTTGTCGGCGACCGGGACGAGGTACATCGCGCCCGGGCCATCATGCTCGGCGCTGCGGTAGTACAGCGTCTTGCCGTCGGCCGAGAGCCCAAACTCGGCGACATGCTCGGCGAAGGTGTCGATGCGCGCCCGTTCGGCACGGTAGGCAATGCTGCGCAGCGCCGGCGTGGCGTTGGCCTGCGAGGGCTGCTCGAGCACGAACAGCTGCTTCTGGCCGGCGGCCAGTGCGCGATAGTTGCCGGCCTCGACCGGCACCTCGTACAGCCGCGACGACAGCCCAGCGGTGACGATCCGCGGCAGCGCGCCCGCCGCGGCCTCCTTGGCGTCCTCGGCCTTCTCGGCCTCGCGCTCCGGCGTATCGGCATCGATCGCCGGATCGACGGCGCGCAGCTCGGTCGGCGGCTGAAACGCGAAGCGGTTGCCCGGCTGCAGCGCCAGCGCATACAGGCGGGTGCGCCGGTCGAACATCGGCCCCATGTTGCGGTCGCCCCAGGGCGCACCCGGGGTCGCCCGGAACTCGCGTTCGGACAGGAAGTACAGCCAGCGGCCGTCGGCGGTGAACGCGGGCGAGTGGCTGTTGTAGCGATCGCTGGTCAGCACATGGCGCTGGCCGTCGGCGACGCTGTAGAGCACGATCTGCTCGCGCTGATAGCTGGTATCGGGTCGCACCACGGCCAGCGCGCGACTGTCGGGCGCCCACACGATGCCTTCGTAGGCGCGCACCGGACTCTGGTCGATGCGACGGTTCTGCCCGCTGCGCAGGTCCAGCAGCCACAGCGCGCCGTTGAAATCGCTGTGTGCCAGCCAGCGGCCATCGGGCGACGGCGCCAGATCGAAGCGCTGGGTGCGGCCGTCGTGCGTCAGGGCCTCGCCGGGGCCGCTGCCGTCGGCGGGAAAGCGCCAGATCTCATGCTCGCCGGTGGCATCGCCGATGGCGTAGAGCCAGCGTCCGTCGGGGCTGAGGACCGCATTGCGCGCCCGGCTGCCTTCCGGCAGCGCCGGCTCGATCCGCCGCAATGCGCCGGTGCCGGCGAGTGCGACGCGCCCGCGTGCGGTCAGCGCCACGCGGCTGCCATCGGCGGAGACGCGCGCACTGTCGAGAAAGGCCAGCGGACGATCCAGCCAGCGCGTGCGCCGCGACGCGGTGTCGGTCGCCAGCGTCAGGGCGAGCAGGCGATCGTCGCCGCTGGCGAGATCGTAGCGGGCGATATCGGCGCCACGCTGGTAGACGATGCGGCCCTCGCGCAGCTGCGCCCCGCGCACCTCGAAATCGCGATGCGCGGTGAGCTGGCGCGCATCGCCGCCGTCGGCATCGAAGGACCACAGATTGGGCACGCCGTCGGCATCGCTGGTGACGTACAGCCGCCCCTGCCACCACATCGGCCGCGCCAGCGTGCCGACGTGGTCGGCGGCCAGGCGCACCGCTTCGCGGGCGCCGGGATCGAAACGCCACAGCTGGCCGCGTGCGCCACCGCGGTACTCGCGGGCGTTGTCCTGGGTCACGGCCAGGCCGAAGCGGATGAAGTACAGCCGCCCCTGCTCGTCGTAGGTCGCCTCGCGCGCGTCGGCCAGCGGCAGTTCGCGCCGCGCCAGCGTGTCGGGATGCACCGCATGCAAAGTCCACGACCAGGTCGGCCCCACCCGCTGGTCGGTCGCGTAGAGCACCTCGCCCTGCGGCGTCCAGCCCTGCACCAGCACGCGCCCGCCTTCGAAGCTCAGGCGCTTGGGCATGCCTCCGGCCAGCGGCATCACATAGGCCTCGGTGGCGCCGTCGTAGTCGGCCGCATAGGCCAGCCGGGTGCCGTCGGCGGAGATCCAGGGCTGGGTCTCGTTGGCCGGATGACTTGTCAGACGCCGGGCCTGGCCACCGTCGATGCCCGACAGCCACAGGTCGCCTTCAGAGGCGAACACCAGATGCGCGCCGTAGAGGGCGGGATCGCGGTAGTAGCCGGTCACTGCCGACGCCGGCCCGCACAGCAGCAGGCCAAGCAACGGCAGCAGACACCAGGACCGCAGGCGCAGGGCCCGCGCGCGCAGCGACGGTGAAGTCATCAGGAGTCCCCAGACAAACGCGCCGCCACACAGGCGACCCAACACGCGAGCTTAAGCGGCGAGTGACGGTCGCGCAGGCGCCGGAAGTCATGCGCGGGCATGCGCCTGTGTGCGCGCCGTCGCATTCTCAGGCAGACATGCGGGGATCGCCGCGCATCCGCCAGCTCGACAGACGCGGCGCGCCCCGCGCCGGCCGATCGCGTGTGCGTGTCCACGCCACGCGACGGCGCCACGTACGCCTGCGCGATCAGCCGCCCGGCGATGCCGGACGGGGGTGCAGATCAGCGTCGCTGCAGCAGCGTCACCACGCTGGAGAAATCCAGCCCGCCATTACCGGCCTGGCTGTTCATCGCGTACAGGTTGCGTGCCAGCTCGCCCAACGGCACCGCCACGCCCGTGCCCATCGCGGCCTCCGCGGCCAGGCCCAGATCCTTGAGCATCAGGTCGTTGCCGAAACCGCCGGTATAGCCGCGCGATGCCGGCGCGTTCTCCAGCACGCCGGGCCACGGATTGCAGACCTCGGTCGCCCAGCTGCGGCTGGTGCTGACCGCCATCATCTGCGACAGCACCTTCGGATCCAGACCATGCGCGGCGCCGAGCGCGATCGCCTCGCCAGTTGCGGCCATGATCACGCCCAGCGCCATGTTGTTGCACAGCTTGGCGACCTGGCCGGCGCCGGCATCGCCCATGTGGAAGATGTTCTTGCCCATCGCTTCGAGCACCGGGCGGGCGCGCTCGAGCGTCTCCGCAGCGCCGCCGACAATGAAGGTCAGCGTGCCGGCCTGGGCGCCAGCGGTACCGCCGGAAACCGGCGCGTCGATCATCTGCAGGCCGCGCGCCTTGGCCGCGGCGGCGACCTTCTGCGCCGAGGCCGGCGCGATCGTGCTGCAGTCGATCACCAGCGCGCCATCGGGGATCTTCGCCATCAGGCCGTCCTCGCCCAGGTACAGGCCCTCGACGTGGCGGCTGGCCGGCAACATCGAGATCACGACCTCCGCCTCGACCACTGCATCGGCGGCGCTGGCGGCAGCGGTCGCGCCGGCCTGCACGACCGAGGCGATCGCGTCCGTATTGAGGTCGAAGGCGCGCACAGCGTGGCCGGCCTTGACGAGGTTGGCGGCCATCGGTCCGCCCATGTTGCCCAGTCCGATGAAGGCGATGCGAGTCATGTGGTTCTCCAGGTGACGGTGCGGATGGGGCGCGCGCTCTACGGCCGGCAGGTCATGCGGCGCGCGGCGCGGCCAGGTCGGCCAGCGGATGCGCACCGCCCAGCCAGTCGGGTTCGGCGAGGAAGGTCTGCGCCCAGGCCGGCGTCGCGGCGGCCAGCGTTGCCGGCGCCCAACGCGGGTTGCGGTCTTTGTCGATCAGCAGCGCACGGATGCCTTCGGCGAAATCGCCATGCGCGGCGCAATGCAGCGCGGCGACGTACTCCATGCGGAACACGTCGGCCAGCGACAACTCGGCGGCGCGGCGCTGCAGTTCGAAGCCCAGCCGTGCCGATCCGGGCGCGCCGGCGGCGAGCGTCGTCTGCGCCGCGGCGAGCCAGGCATCGTCGCCGGTGTCGAGGACGGCGATCGCCTCGACGATGTCCTCCAGCCGCGCGTGGGCGCAGACCGCCGCCACGGTCTGCGCATGCCGCTGCAGCGGGCCGGCCTCGACCGGGGCGACGAAGCGCTGCAGCAGCGCATCCAGCCGCGCATGGTTGTCGCGGTCGTCGCGCGCCCAGGGCTCGGCGGCGATGGCGTCATACACCGCCTCTCGATCGGTCTCGACCAGATGCACGTCAGCCAACTGCGCGTGGATCGCGTCCCCGGGTCCCAGCAGCGCGCCGGTCAGCGCGAGGAACAGGCCGGCGCGGTCGGGCACGCGGGCGAGCAGCCAGCTGCCACCCACATCCGGAAACAGACCCACGGTGATTTCCGGGAACGCCAGCTTCGAGCGCTCGGTCACCACCCGGTGACTGGCGCCGGCCATCAGCCCGATGCCACCGCCCATGACGATGCCGTGGCCCCAGACCAGCACCGGCTTGGGATAGGTGTGGATGCGGTGGTCGAGACGGTACTCGACCTCGAAGAACTCGGCGGCGTAGGCGTTGTCACGCACGTCGGTGGCACCTGCCGCGCGATACGCAGTCATGCTCTCGTACAGCGCATGCAGGTCGCCGCCGGCACAGAACGCTTTCTCGCCGGCGCCCTGCAGCACGACCAGGGCGATCGCCTCGTCCTTCGCCCAGGCCACCAGTTGCGCATCCAGCAGCTGCGCCATCTCCAGCGACAGACCGTTGAGGGTCTTGGGCCGGTTGAGCGTGGCGATGCCCACGCGGCGGCCGCCAGCGGCGGCGCGCTCTTCAAACAGCACCGCGGCGGGATCGGCCGCGCTCATGCGTTGGTCCACACGGGGCTGCGCTTTTCCAGAAACGCAGCGACGCCTTCTTTCTGGTCCGCGGTGTCGAACAGATCGACGAACAGCTCGCGCTCGGCGATCAGGCCGGCGACCGCCGGCTGGCTGCGCGTGGTCTGCACCAGCCGCTTGCAGGCCGCGACGCTGGTCGGCGATTGCTTGGCGGCCTTGGCGGCCCACTCCAGCGCGCGCGCCTTGGCGTCGCCGCGCTCCACGACCTCCTCGACCACACCGATGCGCAGTGCCGTCGCCGCGTCGATGCGCTCGCCGAGCAGAATCATGCGCTTGGCCCAGCCCTCGCCGGCCAGGCGGGTGAGGTTCTGGGTGCCGCCCGCGCACGGCAACAGGCCCACGGTCGCCTCGGGCAGCGCGAGTTGCGCCTGCGTCTCGGCAATGCGCAGGTCGCAGGCCAGCGCGCATTCGAGCCCGCCGCCCATTGCATAGCCGTTGATCGCGGCGATCGACACGCCGCGGAACGCGCTCAGCGCCTCGAAGGCCTCGCCGAAGCGGCGCGCGGCCTCGCGCGCGGCCGCCTTGTCGCCCGACGCGAACTGCTTGAGATCGGCGCCGGCCGAGAAGAACTTCTCGCCCTCGCCGGTGATCACCAGCGCGTAGATGTCGCGATCGCCGTCGAGCGCGGCGACCAGATCGCGCAGCGCCGCCAGGCTGTGCACGGTCCAGGTGTTGGCGGGCGGATTGCGCAGCGTGACGATCGCGGTGTGCCCGTCGATCTCCAGTCCCAGCCCGGTCCAGTCGCGCGTGCGGTAGTCGTGGGCGGTTTGGCTCATCGCAGGTCCTCCTCGGTGTTGAGCAGATGGCGCGCGACGATCACGCGCATGATCTCGTTGGTGCCTTCCAGGATCTGGTGCACTCGGCTGTCGCGCAACAGGCGCTCGACCGGGTACTCGCGGATGTAGCCGTAGCCGCCGTGCAGCTGCAGCGCATCGTTGCACACGGCGAAGCCGGCATCGGTCGCGAAACGCTTGGCCATCGCGCACCACACCGTGGCATCGCCGCTGCCGGCATCGAGCTTGCGCGCGGCGGTGTGCACCATCTGCCGCGCAGCGACGAGCTGCGTGGCCATGTCGGCGAGCTTGAACTGCAATGCCTGGAACTCGCCGATCGCCTTGCCGAACTGCTTGCGTTCGCGCAGATAGCCGCGCGCGGCATCGAGCGCGCCCTGGGCGGCGCCCAGCGAGCAGGCCGCGATGTTGATGCGGCCGCCGTCCAGGCCCTTCATCGCGATCTTGAACCCCTCGCCCTCCGCGCCGAGCAGGTGGTCGGCGGGCACGCGGACGCCGGTGAAGCTGATCGTGCGGGTGGGCTGGCTGTTCCAGCCCATCTTCTCTTCCTTCTTGCCGTACTCGATGCCCGGCAGGTCAGCCGGCACCGCGAACGCGCTGATCCCGCGCGCGCCTTCGCCGCCAGTGCGGGCCATCACGATCAGCATGTCGGTCGCGCCGGCGCCGGAGATGAACGCCTTGCTGCCGTCGATGACGTACTCATCACCGTCGCGCACCGCCCGGGTCTTGAGCGAGGCGGCATCGGAGCCCGCGCCCGGCTCGGTCAGGCAGTAGGAGCCGAGCTTCTCGCCACTGGCCATCGCCGCGGCCCACTGCCCGCGCACGCGCGGACCGGCCCAGGACGCGAGCATCCAGGTCGCCATGTTGTGGATGCTGATGTAGGCCGCGGTCGAGGGATCGGCCGCCGACAGTTCCTCGAAGATCAGCGCCGCATCCAACCGCGACAGCCCGATGCCGCCGGCATCCTCGGGCGTGTAGACGCCGCAGAAGCCGAGCGCGCCGGCGCTGGCAATCACCTCGCGCGGGAAGATGCATGCAGCATCCCAGTGCGCGGCCTGCGGCGCGAGTTGTGCGACGGCGAAATCGCGCGCGGCCTCGCGGAACGCGATCTGCTCCTCGGTCAGGCCGAAATCGTTGCCTGCGGTCGTGGTCGCGCCCATCGTCACTTCAGGCTGATCGTGGTATTGACGCCGTGGCCCAGCGTCTCGTCGTCGAACCAGCGCGCGGTCACTGTCTTGGTCTGGGTGTAGAACGTCACCACCTGCTTGCCGTAGGGGCCAAGGTCGCCGAGCTTGGACGCGCGCGAGCCGGTGAACGAGAACAGCGGCACCGGCACCGGGATCGGCACGTTGATGCCGACCTGGCCGACATCGATGTCTTCTTGGAATTTGCGCGCGGCCGCGCCCGACTGCGTGAACACCGCAACGCCGTTGCCGTTCGGGTTGGCATTGACGATCGCGATCGCCTCGTCGAGCGATTCGGCCGACAGGATCACCAGCACCGGCCCGAAGATCTCTTCGTCGTAGATGCGCATGCCGGGCTTGACCCCGGAGAAGATCGTCGGGCCGACGAAGTTGCCCTTGGCATAGTCGCCATCGAGCTTAGGATTACGGCCGTCGAGTTCCAGCGTCGCGCCGTCCTCTATCCCCGAGGCGATCAGCGCTTCGATCCGCTCGCGCGCCGCGCACGAGATCACCGGGCCGACGTCGGTGCCGGCTTCGGTGCCGCCGCCGACCTTCAGCGTCTTGGCCTTGGCGACCAGGTCGGGAATCCAGGCTTGCGCCTCGCCGACCAGCACCGCGGTGCTGGCGGCCATGCAGCGCTGGCCGGCCGCGCCGAACGCGGCGCCGGCCATCGCGTTGAGGGTCTGCTCCTTGTTGGCGTCGGGCAGCAGGATCGCGTGGTTCTTCGCACCCATCATGCATTGCACGCGCTTGCCGGCGAGCGAGGCGCGGTTGTAGACGTGGGTGCCGACCTTGGTCGAGCCGACGAACGAGACCGCCTTGATGTCGGCGTGGTCGCAGATCGCGTTGACCACGTCCGGGCCGCCGTGCACGACGTTGAGCACGCCCTTGGGAATGCCGGCTTCGAGCGCGAGCTCGACCAGGCGCATCGTCACCAGCGGGTCCTGCTCGGAGGGCTTGAGCACGAAGGTGTTGCCGGTGGCGATCGCCATGGGGAACATCCACAGCGGGATCATCGCCGGGAAGTTGAACGGGGTGATGCCGGCGCACACGCCCAGCGGCTGCAGCAGCGTGTAGGTGTCGACGCCATTGGCGACGTTGTTGGCCAGCTCGCCCAGCTGCAGATTGCCGATCGCCGCGGCGTGCTCGACCACCTCCAGACCGCGGAACACATCGCCCTCGGCGTCGGGCAGGGTCTTGCCCTGCTCGCTGGTCAGGATCGCAGCCAGCTCGCTCATGTGCTCGCGGATCAGCTGCTGGTACTTGAGAAAGATCCGCGCACGCGTGCCGATCGGGGTCTTGCGCCAGGTCTTGAACGCCTTCTGCGCAGCGGCGACGGCGGCGTCGACTTCGGCCGCGGTCGCGAACGGCACGCGTGCCAGCACCGCCTGCGTGGCCGGGTTGACCACGTCGCGCCATTCGCGTGTCTGGGACTGGACGAATTCGCCGTCGATCAGCAGCGGGACGGAGTGCGGAGCATTCGACATGGGGCAGGCCTGCGGGCGGGACGGGATTCGCATTATTTGCAGAATCGGCCTGGTAGGCGCCTGCGAAGGCCCGCGTATCGTGCGAACATCGCGCACATTCCTGCGAATATTGCGAATCCGCCATGAGCCGCCCCAAGCGTTTCGTCGGCGCCCGGCTACGACGACTGCGTCAGCAACACGGGCTGGCCCAGGCCGCGCTGGCCCAGGCGCTGGCCCTGTCGCCGAGCTATCTCAACCAGATCGAGCGCGACCAGCGCCCGCTGACCCCTGCGGTGCAGGCGCGCCTCGAGGTCCTGCTCGGTCCGCAGCCGGCCCTGTTCGACGACGCCGGCCCGGCCGCGCTGGTCGGCGAGCTGCGCGAGGCGCTGGCCGACCTAGGCGAGTCGGCCGCGACCCCCGACGAGCTCGAGACGCTGGCCGGCGACCTGCCCGGCATCGCGCGCCTGCTGCTGGACCTGCATCGTCGCCAGCGCACGATCCGTGAACGCGCCGACGTGCTCGCCGCGCAGCTCGGCGAGGTGGAGCTCGCCGGGCCCGACGGCGACCCGGTGCGCGACTACTTCAACCGCCGCCGCAACCACGTCGCCGAACTCGATGACATCGCCGAAGCCGCCTTTGGCGCGCACGGGCTGGTCGCCGGCCAGGTCGCACCGCGACTGCGCCAGCGCCTGCGCGACGCGCACAGCATCGCCGTGGCACTGGATGACCGGATGGACGCCAAGCGCCGCTTCGACCCGGACACCCGCACGCTGTGGCTGCCCGACTGGTTGCAGCCGGGGCAGCAGGCCTTCCAGATGGCCGCCGAACTGGCGCTGCGCGAGCACGGCGCGCTGATCGACACCCTGGTCGCCCAGGCCGGCTTCGCCGACACCGAGCGCGCCGCGCAGGCGCGCATCGGTCTGTCGAACTACTACGCCGGCGCGCTGGTGATGCCCTACGGCGCCTTCCTCGACGCCGCCCAGGCCGAGCGCTACGACATCGACCGCCTCGCCCATCGCTTCGGTGTCGGTTTCGAGGCCGTCTGCCATCGCCTGAGCACGCTCGCCCGCCCCGGCCGGCCGGGCCTGCCGTTCTTCTTCGTGCGCGTCGACCGCGCCGGCAACATCTCCAAACGCCACTCGGCAACCGACTTCCACTTCTCCCACGTCGGCGGCGCCTGCCCGCTGTGGATCGTCTACGAGGCCTTCAACCAGCCCGGCCGCATCCTGACCCAGGTCGCACGCATGCCCGACGGCCGCCGCCACTTCTGGCTGGCCCGACAGGTCGAGAGCGGCCCGACCGGCTACGGCCGCCAGCGCAAGACCTTCGCCGTGAGCCTGGGCTGCGACCTGCGCCACGCCGACCGCCTGACCTACTCGCGCGGCCTCGACCTCGACGACCCCGCCACCGCCACCCCGATCGGCCCGGGCTGCAAAGTCTGCGAACGCACCGACTGCGTCCAACGCGCCTTCCCGCCCCTCCGCCTCCCGCCCCTCTGAACACCGGGGTCAGACCGGTGGCGTCGGGGCATGTTCGCCTCCTAGCGATGGCGTGCCAGTGACAACGCCTTTGCGACGGCGAGCGACGCCATTAGAGCGTCGCTCGCCGTCATATGAGGATTTGCACGCTGTCCGGTATTAGTCGTCGAGGAGGTTGGCCTGCCAGAAAGTGACGCCGGCCCAGAAGGTGTGGTCGCGGTTTTCGCGTTTGTGGAAGCCGTGACGCCGGCCGAGTGCGTCTGCGCCACCGGCGTCTGCGAGCGCCGCGAGATGACGCTCGAACACAAGACCCGCATCACCTCAACACCGACACCCGGCTGCGCGAGGCCTGCCGGCCGCGCGAGCGCACGATATTCCTAGACCACGACCGCGCGGCTCAGCCGCGACCTCGACGCGCCTCAGATCGGCAGCTTGCGCAAGCCCGCCGCACCGGCCTGGCTGTCGGGCCGGCTGGTGTTCGAGGATGCGACGCTGGCCGAGGTCGTGGCCGAGTTCAACCGCTACAGCCACGAGCGCATCGTCATCGAGGACGCGGCGCTGCAGGCACTGCGGGTGACCGGCGTGTTCCGCAGCGATGCGCCGCTGGCCTTCGTCGGTGCGCTGTGCGAGGCCTACCCGATCGTGGCCGACGCCAGCACGCCGGGCCGCCTGCGCCTGCGCCACGACCCGGACCGCCACGCCAGCCACGCGCCCGGCCAGACCGGGCGCCACGCCGTCGCCCAGCACTGACGACGATCGCGGCACCCGGCCTCGACCCGCAGGCTAGGCGGTCACCGCCGCAACCGGCTCGGCCTGGCTGCGCTGCGCTTGCGCACGCAGCGTACGCGCGGCCGCCACCAGCGCCGCCAGCGCCGCGCGCGTTTCCGGCCAACCGCGGGTCTTGAGCCCGCAATCGGGATTGACCCACAACTGGGCGACCGGGATCGACTCGGCCGCCCGGCGCAGCAACGCGGTCATCTCTTCGACATCGGGCACGCGCGGGGAATGGATGTCGTAGACGCCTGGGCCGATGCCGTTGGGATAGCGGAACCGGACGAAGGCCTCGAGCAGTTCCATGCGCGAGCGCGAGGTCTCGATCGAGATCACGTCGGCGTCCATCGCCGCGACCGCCTCGATGATGTCGTTGAACTCCGAGTAGCACATGTGGGTGTGGATCTGGGTGGTGTCGGCCACGCCCGACGCGCTGATGCGGAAGCTTTCGACTGCCCAATCCAGGTACCCCGCCCAGTCGGCGCGGCGCAGCGGCAGCCCCTCGCGCAGCGCCGGTTCGTCGATCTGGATCACGCCGATGCCGGCGGCCTCCAGGTCGGTCACCTCGTCACGCAACGCCAGCGCGATCTGCCGGCAGGTGTCGGCGCGCGACTGGTCGTCGCGCACGAACGACCACTGCAGCACCGTCACCGGGCCGGTCAGCATGCCCTTCATCGGCCGCGAGGTCAGCGACTGCGCGTACTGCGACCAGCGCACGGTCATCGGCGCCGGACGCGCGACATCGCCATAGATCACCGGCGGCTTCACGCAGCGCGAGCCATAACTCTGCACCCAGCCGTTTTTGGTGAACGCGAAGCCGTCGAGCTGCTCGCCGAAGTACTCGACCATGTCGTTGCGCTCGAACTCACCGTGGACCAGCACATCCAGGTCGAGCTCCTCCTGCACACGCACGCAGTGCGCGATCTGCTCGGCGATGAACGCATCGTAGTCGGCCTGGCTCAGCTTGCCGGACTTGTGCGCGGCGCGCGCCTCCCGTACCTCGAGCGTCTGCGGGAACGAACCGATCGTGGTGGTGGGCCACAGCGGCAGCGGGCGCAACGCGTCCTGCGCAACCCGGCGCGCGGCATAGGACGCGCTGCGGCGCGCCGCGGACGCGTCGAGCGCGGCCACCCGCGCCGCGACCTCGGGCCGCCGCACACGCGGCGAGGCGCGGCGCGCGGCGATCGCGTCGCGCGCCCGCGCCAGCGCCGGCTCGGCGGCATCGGGGTCGGCCAGGGCCTCGGCCAGCAGGCGCAGTTCGTCGAGCTTCTGCCGGGCGAAGGCCAGCCAGCTGCGCAGCTCGTCATCCAGCGACGTCTCGCCCGCCAGATCCACCGGCACATGCAGCAGGGAACACGACGGCGCCAACCACACCGGATCGTCGCCGCGCGCACTGATCGCATAGCGCGCCAGCACCAGTGCGTCGTCGAGCCGCGTGCGCCAGATGTTGCGGCCATCGACCAGCCCCAGCGACAGCACGCGCCCGGCCGGTAACGCACCGAGTACCGCGTCGAGCTGTTCGCGCCCGCGCACCAGATCGACATGCAGGCCGTCGACCGGCAAGGACGCGGCCAGCGCCAGGTTGTCGTCGAGCGGCCCGAAGTAGGTCGTCAGCAGCAGCTTCGGCCGCGCGCCCTCGGCAAGCGCCGCGTAGGCACGGCTATAGGCCGCACGCACCGCCGGATCGAGGTCGAGCACCAGCGCCGGCTCGTCGATCTGCACCCAGGCCGCGCCGGCGGCCTGCAGCCGCGCCAGCAACTCGGCGTACACCGGCAGCAGCGCATCGAGCAGCGCGAAACGATCGCTGCCGTCAACAGTCTTCGACAGCCACAGCAGCGTGACCGGGCCGAGCAGCACCGGCCGGGTCTCGATGCCTTCGGCCTTGGCTTCCAGGTATTCGCGCACCGGCTTGTCGTCACGCAGTGCGAAGCGCTGGCCGGCCTGCAGTTCGGGGACCAGGTAGTGGTAGTTGGTGTCGAACCACTTGGTCATCTCCAGCGCATGCAGGTCGATGCCGTCCTGCTGATGACCCCGCGCCAGTGCGAAGTAACCCGCCAGCGGATCGGCATCGGCCAGCGCGCGGTAGCGCTCGGGGATGGCGTCGACGCCAAACGCGGCATCAAGGACCTGGTCGTAGAGCGAGAAGTCGTTGCTCGGCGGCGTGGCGACACCAGCCTCGCGCTGCAGGCGCCAATGGCGCAGGCGCAGTTCGCGCGCCACTGCCTGTAACTGCGCGGCGTCGGCCTCGCCGCGCCAATGACGTTCGACAGCGCGCTTGAGCTCGCGTTTGCGGCCGATGCGGGGAAATCCGAGATTGGTGATGCCGGTCATGGTGGATGCGTCCTCAATGCGTGGGATTGAGGAACGAAGGGTCCGCATGGTGTGCGCCGCGCCTGCGCGCGCCCGCCTGCCACACGGCCGACCTTCGCCCCCTCGGGCGAACCGGGGCCTGCGTGCGGACGTGCGGGACCGGCCGCGACATGCGCGGCGCGATGCCCGTGCACCTCCCCGCGGAGGCCCCAGGTCGTACGTCCGCACCTGTCGACGCGGACGGCCAAGGCAGGTCTTCGGGCTCATGGACGGGCCACCTGCGAGGTGGCGGGCCTACTGTCCGTCGCTTCCCGGCCCGGACGGGCGCCAGTGCATTGACGGGGGTCGTTTCCAATTACCGCTGCGGGGCAGCGCCGGAATTGCCGCATCGCGGCGCACCGGCTTCCCTTTTAATCATCGCTTCATTCGCATGAAGAGATGAACCTTGGCGGCGACACGGTAGCCCCGACCGCACGGGCGGTCAAGCGGGCATCGCCTCGGCGGCCGTCTCCCGCGCATCGGCCTCATCGGCCAGGCGATCGACCAGCGCATCGACCGCGGCCTCGGCGCACGCGATCGACGCCGCCAGCCGGGCATCGGCGAACTCGTCGTACTCCACCGCGACCCGGTCGAACGCGGTGATGCCCATGTAGCGCAACGGCGTCATGACGCCCTGCTCGACCAGGTTGTCGCCGGCGTTGCGACCGCCGGGGTCATAGCCGTGATCGCCGCGCGCGCCCAGCAGCACGGCGCGGCGGCCCTGATCGGCGAGCATCGGCCAGTACGGCGCGCCGGTGCGCGCGCGATCGAAACCGAAGGTGCGGCCCACGCGCACGATGTTGTCGATCCAGGCCTTGACCGGCGCCGGCATGCCGAAGTTGTACATCGGCACCCCCATCACCACGAGCGGGCTGTCGAGCAGTTCGTCGATCAGCGCATCGCTCTGCGCCAGTCGCTCGATCATCCACGGCGCGCGTTGCGCCGGCGGCGTGAACGCGGCATGGATCCAGTGACCGTCGACATGCGTCGGCGGCGTCAGGCCGAGATCGCGATAGACGATGCGATCGCCAGGGCGGCGCTGCCGCCAGCGCGCGACGAAGCGGGCGCCGAGCCGGCGGGTGTGGGAGCCGTGCGGGACCTCGCCCGAGCAACCGGGACGGGCACTGCCATCGAGATGGAGTAAGCTGAGCATGATTCACCTGTCGAACATGGGAGAGAATGCGCGCCGAGGCACACCGGCATGATTGGCGCCAACCGGAACCCCGACAAACGATGTTTTCTCGTCCAATGGATGAATTGCGCTCATGCACACGCGTCCCGCCCGTCTGCCCCCGCTGAGCGCGCTGCGCGCGTTCGAGGCCGCCGCGCGGCGACAGAGCTTCAAGGCCGCGGCCGAGGAGTTGTCGCTGACGCCCACGGCCGTCAGTCATCGCATCCGCCAGCTCGAAGACTGGCTGGGCCTGCGGCTGTTCGCACGACAGGTGCGTCAGGTGCGGCTGACCGAAGCCGGGCAACGCCTGTACCCGAGCGTGCGTGGCGGCTTCGACGGCATCGCCGCCGCCGTCGCCGACCTGCAACGGCAGACGCGCCGGCCCGCCGTAACGCTGAGCACGACCCGAGGCTTCGCCGCACGCTGGCTGCTGCCGCGCCTGCCCGCGCTCGCCGCCGCGGCGCCCGAGATCGACCTGCACCTGCACGCGGCCGACGACCCGGTCCGGTTGGCCGCCGGCGGCGCGGACCTGGCGATCCGCTACGGCCCCGTACCGGGTCCACAGGTCGAGGCCTGGCCGCTGCTGCCCGGACGGTTCATTCCGGTCTGCGCCCCCAGCCTGGCGCTGGCCGGCACACGCGCGCTGGCAACCGTGCCGCGGCTGCGTTACGCCTGGCGATTACAGGACGCCCACACCCCCGACTGGCCGCGCTGGTGCCGCGCCGCCGGCCTGCCGGATACGCACGGCGGCGAACTCGGGTTCTCGGACGAAGCGCATGCGATCCAGGCCGCGATCGCCGGTCAGGGCATCGCACTGGCGAGCGTCGCCCTGGTCGCCGACGCGCTGGAAGACGGCGTGCTGCAGATCCCGTTCGGCCCTGCACTCGACGGCCACGACTTCCGGCTGCTGGCCGCACCCGGTACCGCACACACGCCGGCCGTCGCCGCCGTCGGTACCTGGCTGCGCGCCGAAGCCGACGCGTTCCTGGCCCGTCACGCCGCGCGCTTCGACGTGGTTGCGTAAGCGCAGCCGCATGAGTCAGTCGGCCGCTCTGACTGGGATCGGTGACGTCAGCTGTTCCACGTAAGACCGAGCACCGCCTCGCAGCGCTTGATCACCGCGGCGCCGGCCTCGGACTGCACGATGCGCTTGTCGTCTTCAAAGAATTTCGCGAACTCCCGCCTCACCCGATAGGCAGCCCCCGAAGACGCCGTGACCATCGAATCGTCCACCCCTTCAATGACTGCACCCGGGAGCGAATTCATATGGATCTCGCCCCGCACGGCCAATTGTGCGCACAGGCCTGCGTAATACGCCTTGCGCTCATCGCCAGCGGTCAACCCATCTCCCGAGAAGAATCCCGCCATGTGGAAGCCTTCGTGGGCGATGAGATCGACCAGGTTCGCCACCGTCCTGGCGCGGTCATCGAACAACGGCACGGCGAGCGCCACGCGCGGCGCGCCCACGCCGACCCAGCGCTTGGTCATCCAGCGTCTCCCCCTTTCAAGCCAATCCCGGCAAAGACCGACGTCAGTCAGCCCCCGGATGCCGCGCGCGCCACGCGGCCAGCCGGGCGCGGTAGTCGGCCATCGCGTCGGCGTACAGATCGTAGACGCAGATCGGGCAGCCGCTGTCGCAGCAGTCGCTGGGCAGCGGGGCTTCGGGCGGCTCGGGCCGCGGATCGGGATCGGGATCGGGGGCAGGCGTCGTGGTCATCGCGCGGCCATTGTCGCGCAGTAAGCCGGGCTCAGCGGTCGTCGGCGGCCGGCAACGGCGACAGGCGCAGCGCGGCGGTCTGCGCGTCGCAGCCCTCGGGCTGCGCACCGCGTGCGCGCTGGGCGGCGACTTCGGTGCGCGCCGCCGCCAGGTCGGCCAGGAACGCCGGTTCGGCCTGCAGCCGCGCGAACGTCGCCGCGCCCACCACCTGGCCCTGCACGATGTCGCTGTACCAGTGCACATTGCAGACCAGTCGGCTCTCGCCGAAGCTGCGCCCGCGCTGCAGCAGCGGATCGGCGCGGTCGGGCGCGATGGCGGTCAGCGCCAGCGCCCAGGTCCAACCGATCGCGGTGTGGCCCGACGGATACGAGCCGCTGTCGCGCAGGTGCGCGGCATCGTCCGGCGTGCAGATCGGCGCGCCATTGGCCAGGAACGGCCGACGGCGCTGCCAGTGCAGCTTGGCGGCGCGGCCGTCGATCGCGGCGTCGGCGAGGCTGCGCCGCAGCAGCCGCACCAGGTGCGGGGTGTGGGTCGTGTCGATCGGCACGCCGAGCGCGCAGGCGTAGAGGTCGACCGCCTGCGGGAAGTCGAGGTCGGCATCGATCGCCGCCTGCTGCCAGCGCGGGGTCTCGCGCAGCGCCAGTGCGCGGGTGGCGATGGCCTCGTCGAGGGCCCGCGCGGCCGAATCCGGCGCGGGCGGCGCGGGCAGCAACGCGCGGCTGTCGAAGCCGGGCGCATCGAGGTAACCGACACTGACGCCCGGGCGGTGCTCGGGCACGACGACCGGCGCGGCTGCGGTGGACCGCGGGCCGCCGGCGCAACCGGCGACCAGCAGCGCCACCAGCACGCCCACGGCGCGCCGGATACGCATCTCAGCCGGCCTGCAGCCGCTGGGCGATCGTCTGGCGCAGCGCGGCGAGATCCTTGGCGAACGCGGCGATGCCGTCGCGCAGCTTTTCATCGGCCATCGCATCGGCCTTGAGGTCGCGCGCGAAGCGCTCGGCGTCGACCGGCGGGTCGATCCGGCCATCGCCCTTGCCCGGCGTCAGCGCGCGCGCCAGCGGGCCGTGCTCGGCATCCAGCGCTTCGAGCAGGTCGGGCGAGATCGTCAGCCGGTCGCAGCCGGCCAGCGCCTCGATCTGCGCGGTCGAGCGGAACGAAGCGCCCATCACCACGGTGGGCGAGCCGCGACGCTTGAACTCGGTGTAGACGTCGCGCACGAAGCGCACGCCCGGATCGTCGTCGATCGTCGCCGGCACCTCGCCGCGCGCGACATGCCAGTCGAGGATGCGGCCGACGAACGGCGAGATCAGGAACACGCCGGCCTCGGCGCAGGCGATCGCCTGGCTGCGGTTGAAGATCAGCGTGAGGTTGCAGTCGATGTCCTCGCGCTGCAGCTGCTGCGCGGCGCGGATGCCTTCCCAGGTCGCGGCGATCTTGATCAGCACGCGCTCGCGGCCGACGCCGGCATCCTCGTACATGTCGATGAACTGGCGCGCTTTGGCGAGCGTGGCCTCGGTGTCGTGCGACAGGTCGGCATCGACCTCGGTCGACACCCGGCCCGGCACCAGGCCGGCGAGCTTGCGGCCGACGCCGATCGTCAGCCGGTCGACGACCTGCCGGACCAACGCGTCGGGATCGCCGTCGATCCTTCGTGCGCGCTCGAGCTCACGCTCGATCAGCTCGGCATAGATCGGCAGGTCCAGCGCCTTGCGCACCAGCGTCGGGTTGGTCGTGCAGTCGACCGGCTTGAGCCGCGCGATCGCGTCGGCATCGCCGGTGTCGGCGACGACGACAGACATCGTGCGCAGTTGGTCGAGCTTGGATGCGGCAGCGGACATGGACACCTCGGGTTGGGACGTGGACCGCCGCTCAGGCGGAATCGCCATTGTCGCGTCCACCGGCGTCCAGGGCCACCCTGACCGCATCGGAGTGCTGGCCCAGCGTGGGCGCGGCGAACGGAGCGGGCCCCGGCGTGCGTCCGAAGCGGATCGCCTGGGCGACGCCGCGGTAGCTGCCCAGGGTCGGATGCGGGATCGTGGTGACGATGCCCTCGGCCAGCACCTGCGGATGCTCGAACATGTCCTCGACCGCGCGCGCCGCCGCGCACGGCACCGCATCGCCGAAGCGCGTCTCCCAGTCCAGCGCATCGCGCGCGGCCAGCGCCGCGTGCAACTGCGGCAGGATCTGATCGGCATGCTCGGCGCGCTTGCGCACGCTGTCGTAGCGCGGGTCGGCGGCCAGCGCTTCGAGCCCGGTCAGCGCACACAGCGCCTGCCAGAACCGCGGTGTATTGGCCGAAATATAGAGCCAGCCCGAACGCGTGGGATGCAGCCCGGTCACCCCGCCCGAGCGCATGTCGCGGCCGATGTCGAGCGCCTCGCCTTCGGCCCAGACCATGCGCGCAGACTGCATCGCCAGCGCGCTGCGCAGCAGCGAGACGCCGACGAACTGGCCTTCGCCACTGCGTTCGCGTTCGTACAGGGCCGACGACACGCCAGCCGCCAGCAGCGCGGCCGCGTAGTAGTCCACCACCGAGCCGTAGACCAGCTCCGGCGGGCCGCCGCGCTTGCCCTGCAGCGTGCAGATACCGGTCATCGTCTGCAGTACCTGGTCGTAGCCGGCCTTGTCCTTCAGCGGCCCGGTCTCGCCGTAGCCGGTGACCGCGCAGTAGATCAGCCGCGGGTTCATTGCCGACAGCGTCGGAAAGTCGATCGCCAACCGCTCGGGCACGCCGGGCCGGAAGTTGTGCACCAGCACATCGGCCTCGCGCACCAGCCGGTAGAGCACCGCGCGGTCGTCCTCGGCCTTGAGGTTGAGGGTGACGCCGCGCTTGCTGCGGTTGATGCCGAGAAACGCACGACTCTCGGCGGCCAGCGTGGAGGGGTAGTTGCGCAGGTTGTCGCCGTCGGGCGGCTCGACCTTGATCACGTCCGCGCCCTGGTCGGCCAGCAGCGCACAGCCGTAGGGGCCGGCGATGTAGGCGCTCAGGTCCAGCACGCGGATGCCGCTCAGCGGGCCGGGCGCGCCGCCGCGGTCATGGGCGAAGGGGGAATCCGTCATCTCGTCCGATATCCATTCAACGCGACAGCGCAGGTCCGGGGCAGTCTGCGCGACGCGTGCGCCGCGAGCCATGCGTCCGACCTATGTTCTCCCGCCACAGAAACTTGCTTGCGCATCCGTCGCTGCATTCAAAGGGCGCCGCAATCGCCAGCATCGGCACCGTCGGCCGACGGCGCCAGCCCGAGCCAGGTGGTGCGCCAGATGCGATCGCGGCGCTCGCCGATGCCGTAGTAGGGCGCGAAATCGATGGGCGCGCGCTCGGCCAGGTGCAGACGCAGGCCGACCGCGGCCGCATCGCCGTCGCCCGCAGGCGGCAGCTCCTCGATCCGGATCTGCGCATCGTCGTCGGGCAAGCGCACGGTCTCGGCGGTGCGATAGCCGTCGATCAAGCCGGTCGCGTAGACCAGCGGGCCACGGCCGAAGGCGATGTAGTCCTGACGCAGCACCTGCTGGCGCACCGGCGAGCCGTCGGGCGCGCGCGATTCCTGCACGTTGCGGTAGACGCGGCGGTGGATGCGCGGACGCAATGGCAGGGTCAGCGCGACCTCGTCGCCATCGGTCCAGGTCCGCTCGATGCGCACATAGTCGCCAGCGACCACGGGCCACGGCGCACCGGCGACGGTGAGCGTGGCCTCCTGCGCCCAGGCCGGGATGCGCACGCGCAGCGCGAAATGCGCCGGCTGCGCCAGGCGCAGTTGCAGGCCGATGTCGCCGTCGAATGGATAGCGCGTGTCCTGCACGACGGTCACCTCGCCCGACCCGGGCAGCGTGCACGTCGCCTCGCCCGGCCCCAGCAAGTTGACGACGACGCCCTCGTCATCGGTCGCATACGCGAGCGCCGGCAGCTCCTCGATCGCCATCGCGCCGCTGGACTTGCAGCAGCGCCAGTAGTTGGTGTGGATGCGGCGGCCGTTGGCGTAGGAGTAATAGCACCAGCCCTCGCCGTCGGGCGCCTGCGCGCCGAGCAGGTCGTTGTAGGCGGTACGCTCGATCTCCTCGGCGTACCGCGCTTGCCCGGTGATCGCCAGCAGTTCGCGATTGAGTTGCAGCCAGGCGAGGATCGAGCAGGTCTCGACATACGCCTGCGGGTCGAACACGAACGCGGGGTTGAACACTTCGCGCGAGCGGTGGCCGATGCCGCCGAACGGGCCGCCACCCAGGCTCAGGTGATGGTCGCGGATCGCCTGCCACTGCGCATCGAGCACCTGGCGATGGCGCGGATCGCCGCTCGCCCGCGCCAGCTTCGCCAGCCCGACCAGGTTCCAGCACAGCTGGTAGACCTTGCCGGTGGCGATCTCCGATGGATCGGCGCCGGCCAGCGCGCGCTCGAGCAATGCCAGCCGCGGATTGGCATCGGCCTGGGCGAGGATGCGCCGGGCCAGTTCGAGGAAGCGCGCATCGCCGGTCGCCGCGTGCAGGTCCATGACCGGATCAAGCAGCACCGTCGCCGACATGCCGTGGTGGTTGCCGACCGTGGTGATGTCCAGGCCTTCGATGCAGAACGTGCGCCAGCACAGCAGGCCGATCCGGCGCGCGGTCTCCAACGCGCCGGCCTCCGGGAACCGCCGGTACACCTCGAGCAGGCCCAGCAGCAGATAGGCGTGCGTCCACACGTCCCAGGTGCGCAGCGCCGGCTCGCCGTTCCAGCTTTCGGGCTTGGGTGGCTGCGGCACCATGAAGCGCCGGTGCGGTGCATAGGTGCCGAGGTAGCCGTCGTTTTCCTGCACCTGGGCCAGGTACGCCGCGACGGCGCGCACGCTGTCTTCCAGCGCGGCGTCGCCGCTGCGCGCGGCGGCCTTGGCCGCGGCCGCCAGCCACTTGCCGGCGTGCTCGCCGTACCAGTCGCCCTCCTCGTTGCCGGCGCGGTGCGCCGGATCGAAGATCGCGATCGCCGGGCTGTCGGGCCCGGTGACGAAATGCGACAAGCGCCCGCGGCGATTGGCCTCCAGCGCCTCGCCCAGCAAGCCGCGCAAGCGCACCTGGGCGGGCGCGGGCGGGCGCTGCGCGTCGCCGGCGGCGATGTCCAGCGGCTCAGCCATGCCCACGCTCCGCATCGACCACGCAGCGGAAGCCCACCGTGCCAGAGCGGTCCTTGCCCGGCGCCATCAGCAGGTACTTGCCGTGCTGATCGAGCCGGTAGGCCTGCGGGAAATACCAGTGCGAGGTCTGCGGCTGGTAGCTGCTGCCGCCGCGCAGGATCGCCGCGCGCGTATGCGTGTCGATGTACTCGTCGGTCCATTGCCAGACGTGCCCGATCAGGTCTTCGACCCCGAACGGCGAGGCGCCCTGCGGATGCGCGCCGACATCGGCCGGCGGCAGCAGGCGGCGGCCGCGGTTGACCCGCGGTACGCAGGTGTCGTGCCAGGTGTCGCCCCAGGGATAGCGGCGGCCATCGTGGCCTTGCGCGGCGTACTGCCACTCCCATTCGCGCGGCAGGCGCTTGCCGGCCCACTGCGCGTAGGCGCGCGCGTCCTCCAGCGACACCCAGATCACCGGCTTGTTCTGCCAGCCCGGGCGCGGCGCACCGTCGACCCAGTGCCGCAGGAAATTGTGCGCGTCGCGCGGCGCGTAGCCGCTGTCGGCCAGGAACCGCGCGAACTGCGCATTGGTCACCGGATGGCGGTCGATGTGGAACGTGGCCAGCGTCATCCGGCGACGATGGTGCCGGCGCGGGCACGCTTCCCATGGGTACTGCACGTCCAGGCCCGCCCAGTCGAAACCCTCGATCTCGACGCCGCCGACGCGGAACAGGAATTCGCCGCCGGGGATCGTCACCATGCCCTCGGGCGCGGCGGCCTGCGGCGCGGTCGGCGCCACCTCGACGATGGCCTGCGGCAACGGGTGCCAGGCGGCCGAGTGCGCGCCGATCGGCGTCTTGGCCTGCGCGGCGAGCGTGGCCAGGATCGCGTCGAGACCCTCGGTGTCGGCGCCCGGCGCCAGCGCCAGCAGCGCGCCGAAGCCGCGCCCCTCGAGCGGCAGCTCGATCACCGCCTCGCCGTCGATGACGCGCGGCGCGATCGGCTGGCCGCGCCACAGGTCGTAGTAGCGGGTGCCGTCGACGTGCGGCAGTGCGAGTTGCTCGCCGTCGAGCGGATATTCGTGGCGGTTGATCAGCGTCCACAGCGTGCGGTCCGCACCCGGGAAACGACTGGCGAACACGCCGCGCTGCAGGCAGGGCTGATACGGCACCCAGTCCAGGCTCACCACCAGCTCGGGGAACGCACGGTAGATCGTCGCGATGCGCCGCAGCACTTCGGCATTGCGCGGGGTAAACTGGTTCCAGATGCCCCAGATGTTTTCCCAGGCGTTGTAGCCGATGCCGTTGAAGAAGCAGTACTGCAGGTCGTGCGTGCGGTCGCGGCCCCAGCGGTTCTCGTAGTTGACCATGTGCCGCGGCTCGAGCCACTTCCACTTCGACACCGGCGGCACCGGACCGTCGGGCGCCTTCTTGCCCCAGCTCTGCACGTTCCAGATCAGCTGCTCTTCGGAGCTGATCGTCGATTCGGGCTGCAGCACGACCGGCCGGCCATGGCGCTCACAGGCCTCGAGGAACGCGCGCGGCACGCCGTTGAAGGTATCGCCATTGATGCCGTCGGCGCCGACCGCCGCAACGATCTCCGCCAGGCCCTCCCAGTGGTTGGTGCCCGGATCGCGGGTGCCGTGGTCCCAAGGCTTGGCCGGCAGGAACACCCGCACGCCGCGCGCCTGGAACGCCTGCACTGCACGGCGCAGACCGTCGAGTCCGCCGGGCAGATCGTGCGCCAGGTCGAACTGGTTGCGGTCGTCGATGCCGATGTTGGGATAGACATACCAGATCAGCACCGAATCGATGCCGCCGAAGCGCGCGATCAGATCGTCGAGATAGCGGTCGACCGTGTACTCGGCGCGCTCGGCGTCGTAGAAGTAGCGGTCCTCGACCATCATCTGCGCATGCACGAAATTGCGCTGCGCCCACAGCAGCTCGGGCCGGCGGTAGTTGGCGTCGTCGTAACCGATGCGCACCAGATGCTCGCGGCGCCAGTCGCGCAGTTCGGCCAGCCAGTCGGCCGCGCTCTCGTTGGCGTCGATCATCCAGCCGCCGATATCGGCGAACGGCCAGCCGGGCGCCTTGCCCGGCGTGGGCAGGTAGCGGCCGGTGGTGACGTGCGAGAACTTGTACTCGCTGCGCAGCGGCGCCGGGCCGTGGTCGGCGCTGTCGGCGTCGTCGAGCGTCTCGTAGGGGGAGGTCATCGGGGGCGTCTCGTCAAAGAATGGGGGATCAGGGCGCCAGGCCGCAGCGTGCGGCCAGCGCGGCGCGGCCGGGCGCATCGCCGTCGCTGGCCAGCAACGCCTGCACCTGCGCGCGGGCCGGTACGCTCGATTGCGCGCCGAGCGCGCCACAGGCCAGCGCCGCGGCGGCGGCCGCGTCGCGCAGCGCGGCCGGCAAGGCGTCGCCGCGGGCGAGCGCGGCGACCAGCGCGCCGCAGAAGGTGTCGCCGGCGCCGGTGGTGTCCACCGCCTCGACCGGAAACGCCGGCTGCAGATGCAAGGCCTCGCCCTCGCGCGCCAGGCAGCCGGCCGCGCCCAGCGTCGCCACCGCGCAGGGCACCGGCAGGCGCGCGAGCGCGGCGACGAGGTCGCCATCGTCGCCGACCAGCATCGCCAGTTCGCCCTCGTTGACCACCAGCACGTCGACCAGGCGCAGCAAGGCCTCGGGCAACGCCTGCGCCGGTGCGGCGTTGAGCACGACGCGCACGCCGGCCGCCTGCGCACGCGCGGCATAGGCGGCCACGCTGTCGAGCGGCGTTTCGAGCTGCAGCAACAGATAGCCCACGCCGTCCAGCGCAGGCAGGTCATCCGGCGTCAACGCGGCATTCGCGCCCGGCGCAACAGTGATCGCGTTCTCGGCGCCGTCGGCCAGGCAGATGAAGGCCACGCCGGTCGGCAACGCGGCCTGGCGGCGGATCGCCAACGACACGCCGGCCGCGCGCAGCGAGTCTTCCAGCGGGCGGGCATGCGCATCGTCGCCCAGCGCCAGCAGCATCCGGGTCGGCGCGGCGCCGGCACGCGCGGCCGCGAACGCCTGGTTGGCGCCCTTGCCGCCGGGGAAGGTGCGGAAATCGCGGCCGAGCACGGTCTCGCCGGGCGCCGGAATGTGCGCTGCGCGCACGACGAAATCGAGGTTGGCCGAACCGGCGACAAGGACCGCAGCGGCGGCCGGCGACTCACTCATGCGAAAGCCCTTGCTGGACGAGGTTGTAGAACGGGGTGGCCAGCCGCGGCAGGTCGCCTGGAACGTCGCGCGGCAGATGCTGGGCGAGCAGGATCGCAATCGCATGCTGCGCGGGGTCGATGACGAAGTGCGTCGAGGCTGCGCCCGACCAGCCGACCTGGCCCGGGGCGCCGAGACGCCCGCGCACGGCCGGATCGAGTTGCACCGCCAGGCCCAGACCGAAGCCTTCGGCCGGACTGAACTGCGTATGCGGCTGCGCCAGGTGGCCGAGTTGGTTGCGCAGCATCGCCGCGACCGTCTCTTCGCGCAGGTAACGGCGGCCGTCGAGCGCACCGCCGCCGAGCAGCATGCGGCACAGCCGCAGATAGTCGGCCGCGGTCGAGTACAGCCCGCCGGCGCCACTGGTGTAGGGATTGAGCGAGGCGCCTGGCGTCGTCGCGCTGGGGCCGTCGGCCAGTCGCAGGCGACCGTCGTCGCCCAGCGTGGTGATGTCGACCACGCGTGCACGCGCATCGGCCGGCACCACGAAGCCGGTGTCGGGCATGTCCAGCGGCTGGAACAGGCGCGTGCGCAGGAACGTGTCCAGCGATTGGCCCGACATCACCTCGACCAGCCGCGCCAGCACCTCGGTCGCGGCGCCGTCGTAGGCGAAGGTCGTGCCCGGATCGTGCTGCAGCGGCAACGCCGCCAGCCGCTGCACATAGCCGGCAAGATCGGGCGCACCGTGCAGGTCGGCGGCCTCGCGCAGTTCCAGCGCCGGGCCGTCGCCAATCGCGATACCGCTGGTGTGGGTCAACAGATGGCGGATGGTCAGCGCGGCCGACGGCGCGCGCCGCGTGCCGTCGGCCGCGAGCACGCGCAGGTCGGCGAACTCGGGCAGATGCCGGGCGATGTCGTCGTCGAGGCCGATCCTGCCGTCGTCACAGAGCATCAGCACCGCGACCGACACCACCGGCTTGGTCATCGAGTAGAGGCGGAAGATCGCATCGGCGCGCATCGGCCTGCGCTGGGCGAGATCCAGATGGCCGGCGACGCGGGTATGCGGCGGCCGGCCGTCCTGCCACACCGTCGCCACGACGCCGACGTAGCCGGCATCGGCCACGGCGGCATCGAGGAACCGGTCGAGCGGCTGCCAGCGCGCGGCGTCATCGCTGCCCGCCCAGACCGGCGCGACTGCCGCCAACAGCGCCAGCGCGGCCACCCAGACGACACCGAGTCGCGCGCCGGCGACTGGCCGCCGCCTGGTGTCCCGCTGCACCCGCACCTCCCGCATGACTTGCGCCCCGCCCTCGTTTCGATCAGAACGCGATCGTATGGGTCAGCGACACCATGCGCCCGCGACCGGCCCAGTAGTTCTGCCAACCGGGGACCTGCGACCAGCTGAGGATGTACTGCTTGTCGAACAGGTTCTCGATGCCGAGCGTGAGCTTGCCGTAGCGGCCGGTGTCGTAGTTCACGCCGAGGTCGACCAGGGTGTAGCCCTGGGTGTTCTCTTCGTAGCTGAAGGCCTGACCGTCGTACTCGCGCACGTCGCTGCCCGACAGATGGCGGTCGAACAGCTTGGTCGCGCCCAGCGTCAGGTCGGCATCGGGGGCGAAGTTCCAGGTCACCGAAACCGCGAGCTTGTCGGGGTTGGCATCGAGCACGCCCATCGGCTTGTTGAGCCCACCGGCGCCGTAGCTGCCGTCGGCCGCCTCGGCCCAGAACGCGGTCTTGCCGCGGATCCGCGAATAGATGCCCGAGACCTTCCACTGCGGATTGAAGCGGTACTCGCCGTTGGCCTCGAAGCCACGGATGCGCACCGGCGCACGCGCCATCACGAAGTCGTTGCTGACCGGATCGACCGACAGCGTCGAGCCGAACGGCGACTTGGAGTCGTAGTAGGAGGCACCGAACGCTGCCGAGTCTCCGCGCCAGTTGAAACCGACTTCCTTGTTGGTGACGATGATCGGATCGAGATCGGCGATGCGGTCGACCGACTGCCCCGGCACGTTGATGTTGCGCAGCGGAATGCCGATGTTGGCCAGGCCGAAGCCCTCGCCGTAAGACGCGAACACCGACCAGGTATCGGTGATGCGCCAGATCGCACCGAGGTTCTTCATCGTCTCGGTGTATTCCAGCCCGCCGCCCTGCACGAACACGCTGTTGCGGTAGGCGGTGGTGGTGTAGCTGTCAACATGCAGCTCGCCGTCCTCGCGGCGCAGGCCGCCGCTGATCGTCACCGGGCCCACGTCCCAGGTCAGCTGCGCGTACGGCGCGACGCTGCTGTACTCCATCGGCGGCACCCACACGCGATGGGTCAGCGCCAGCCGCTGCGCGGCTTCGTCCTCGACCACGTCGACGCCGGTGCGCAGCTGCAGGCCCGCCACGCCGAACAGATCGCCGCGGGTCCAGCTGGTGCGCAGACCGCGCTTCTTGGACACGATCTCCGACTGGTCGTAGATGCGCTGGCTCTCGTCGAAGTTGTCGTCGACCTTCACCAGCTGGCGGTCGTCGCCGTCTTCGGGCAGGTAGCGCATCGCCTGGTCGGCCCAGTAGATGTCGGCGGTGAACGTGCCGCCGAACAGGTCGCCGTGGCTGTAGTTGAGCGCGGCCTGCTGGAAGTCGTTGAACTCGGTCAGCGCGCCTGCGATCTGGCCGCGCTCGGAAGTGTTGGTGCTCGGAATCGGGCAGTCGACCGGATCGTAGCGGCAGCCTTCGACCTGCTTGTAATTGCCTTTGCCCTCGATGCGGAAGTCGCTCAGGCTCAGCTGCAGGCGCTGCACACCGCCTTCGCCGAAATTCGCGCCCAGCTTGGCGTAAAGGTTGCGCGATTCCGAATCGGCCAGCGAGCCGCTGGTGTTCATGCCGATGCGGCGGCCGTTGCCATCGTAGGAGATGCCACGGTCGATGTACGAGGCGCTGAGCAGGGCATCAAAGTCATCGCTCTTGTAGGCGTGGTTGACGCCCAGCTTCCAGCCCGCGCTGTCGCTGCCCGACTGGGTCGAGTAGCGCGAGACCACCGTGGTCTCATGACCTTCGACCGTCGGCACCTTGGAGATGTAGTTGATGATGCCGCCGGCCGCGCCGATGCCTTCCGACGCCGACGGCCCATTGATGACTTCGATGCGGCCGACCAGGCCCATGTCGGTGAACGTGCCGTTGCGATTGCCCTCGCGCAGCGGCGAGCCCTGCGGGATGCCGTCGAACAGGCGCAGCGCGATGCGGCCGCGCAGCGTCTCGCCCGAATTGCTCATCGCCTGCGAGGACTCGGCGTAGCCGGGCACCGTGCGCGCTAGCACCGCGGTCGCGTCCTCGGTCAGCGCCAGCGTGTGCGCGACCTGCTCCTGCGACACCAGACTGATCGCGCCGGGAATCTTGTCGATCGAGGTGGCCACGCGCGTGCCGGTCACGACCATGCGGTCCAGGTTCACGGCATCGCGGTCGCGGGTGCGCTCGTCGGCGTCGTCGACCTGCTGCGCCCAGGCGGCGGCAGGCAGCAGCAGGATGCAGGCGATCGCGGCGGAAAGCGGCTTGATCATGTCGAAGTCTCTGAAGGAGTGCGTGGCGGCCGGATGTGCCGGCGGCGGCCTGGAGGCTGTGGAACCGGCGGCGCGATGCGTCCTCCGGTGGCCAGAGAGACTAGGGGTCTGCGCCACAGCGATGCATCGCCTGAACGTATGTTCAAACCGAAGTTTTTATTGCTTACGAGGCAAGCAAATATGTGTTGCGCCGCAGCATTCCGGTCACTCCGAGACTGTGGCCTCGTCGCGTGTCGACGCCCGTGCAACGGTGCGGCACTGTTCGCGCAGCGCAGCGACCAGCCGGCTGCGCACGCTGGCGGTCGACCACACGATGCCGATGCGCCGGGGCTCGGTCGGTTCGGGCAACGGCAGCCGCGCCAGCCGCAACCCGGCCGGCCACGGCTGCTGCCAGTCGGGCACCAGCGACACGCCCAGGCCGCGATCGACCATCACCGCGATCGCATTGAGCGCGTTGAGCTCGAAACGTTCGCGCGGCACGATCCCGACCCGGCGCAGATAGTCGTCGGCCTGGCGGCCGCCCCACTGGTGGCGGTCGTAGCGGATCAGCGGTTCCTCGGCCAGCAACGCGTGCGGGTCGCGATGCGCCAGGTGCTGCGGCGCGAGCACGATCAGCGGTTCCTCGCGCAGCACTTCCCAGTCGCAGGTCTTGGGCAGCGCGAACGGCGCCTGCAGCACGATCGCCGCGTCCAGGTCGCCGCGCTCGACATCGGCATAGAGTTCGGCCGAATACCCCGGCTTGATGAAGACGTTGATCTGCGGCAGCACGTTGACCATGCGCGCCAGCACGTCGGGCAGCATCCCGGCCAGCGCAGTCGGGCAAGCCCCCAGCCGCAGCTCGCCCGACAGCGCGCGGTCGTTGGCGACGCTGCGCAGGTCGGCCACGTCGCGCAGCAGGTCGCGGGCACGCTGCAGGATCCGCGCGCCGGGCTCGGTCACGCACACCGTGCGCCCAGCACGCGCGATCAACGGCGCGCCCAACTCGCGCTCGAGCGTGCGGATCTGCTGGGCAACCGCGGCCGGGGTGATGTTGAGGTAGCGCGCCGCGGCGGCCATCGACCCGCGATCGACCACGTGCACGAAGGTGTTGAGGAACTGGGTATCCAAGGGCGCGGTCCTGGGGGACGTCGGCGGCGACGCGCCAGCCTACCCGCGCCGCGGCCGCCTGCGCCCCTGCCGAAGGGCCTGGACGCCGGCCGCCGCGGGGCGTCTCAGGCGTCGGCCTTGCGGGTGTGGATGGTCAGCCCCTCGAGCGAGCGCGGGGTCGGCGCGAAGAACAGGCTGGCCACGTAGCCGATCACGATGCACAGCATGATCGAGATGCCGAGATAGAAGTACGGGTGCACCAGGTCGAACGACCAGGCCAGCAGGGTCAGCGCGATGCTGCCACCAATGCCGATCGCGACCCCCGGCGAGTTCGCCCGTTTGGTGAACATGCCCAGCGTATAGGCGCCAGCGAAGCCGCCGCCGAGCAGGCCGGCCAGCTCGATCGACACGTCGAACAGCGAATGGATGTCGTAGCGCGAGAGCACCAGCGCCAGGCCCATGCCGGTCAACCCGACCACCACCGTCATCCACTCGGCGAAGCGCACGCTGCCCTTCTCGGTCGGCGCCTTGGCCAGCCGCGAATAGAAGTCCACCGACAGCAGCGTGGCGACGCTGTTGATGATGCTCGACAGCGTCGACATCGCCGCGGCGAAGATGCCGGCGATGATCAAGCCGGTCACGCCGACCGGCAACTCGGCGGCGATGAACAACGGGAACGTCGCATCGATCGGCAGCAGCGGGTCGAGCCGCTCGGGGTTCTGCCGGTAGTACATCCACAGCGCGGTGCCGATGCTGTAGAACACGAAGCCGCCCGGAATCATGATCGCGGCGAACACCCAGATCGAGCGCCCCGCCTCCTTGTCCGAACTGGTCGCCAGCGTGCGCTGCATCAGCACCTGGTCCTTGGGGAAGGTCAGCACCACGTCGAACACGACCAGGAAGAGGAAGCCCCAGACGGTGGCCTTGGTCAGATCGAAGCTGAAGTCCAGCAGTTTGGTCTTGTGCTCGATCGCGACCGCCTCGCGCACCGTGTCCAGGTCGCTGCCCAGCGACACCAGGATGAAGATGATTGCGAACACCGCGCCGCCCATCTTCACGAACACCTGCACGAAGTCCGTCCACACCACCGCGCGCATACCGCCCATCGCGGTGTAGAGGATCGTGAACACCCCCATGATCAGGATGCTCCACACCACCGGGATGCCGGTGATCGTTGCGATCGCCAGCGCCGGCAGGAACAGGATCACGCTCAGGCGGCTGCCGACCTGCATCGCGATCGCCAGCGCACTGGCCAGCATCCGGATCGCCGGATGGAAGCGCGTCTCCAGGTACGAGAACACCGACATCAGATCCAGCCGGCGCAGCAGCGGCACGATCCACACCGCGACGAACATCAGGCCGAGCACCGCGATCAGATTGTTGGTCAGGTACTGCCAGTTGGTCTCGTAGGCCTTGGCCGGAATCGCGATGAAGCTGATCGAACTGGTGTTGGTCGCATACAGGCTCACGCCGGCCACCCAGAACGGAATGCTGCGCCCACCCATGAAGAAGTCCGACTCCGACGCGGTCTGGTCCTTGAGATAGAAGTAGCCGCCGATGCCGAGCATCGCGAGCAGATAGACCACGATCACCACCCAGTCCAGCCAGTGCAGCAGGTGCTTGCCCGAACGCAGTTGCGCCGCGTGCAGGCCGCCGTCCGCCGAGGCCCAAACCAGACCGCTGCGCCAGCCGGCGGCCAGGCGCGCCTCGCCGTCGAGCGTGGCCGGCAACACCGCCCAGGAGCCGGTGATGGTGTGGAAGGTCTGCAGCGCCGGCTGCGCGCCCGGTGCCGGCCGCAGCAGGTAGAGCACATGCGCCTGGCCGATCGGCTGGGCCGATCCGTCCACCACCGCGCCGGGCAGCGCGCCGCGGTCCTGCCAGCCTTCGGCGGGCGTCCACTGGCGGATGCGGCCGTCGACCGCGGTCAGGTACAACGCGAACTTCTGCGCCACCAGCGACGACGGCGCGCTGCCGTGCGGCCACGACGCCTGCGCGATCCAGCCGGCACCGGGCGTGGTGCGCGACAGCGCGTAGAACCGCGCCTGGCCGTCCGCGTCCAGGCCGGCGGCATAGAGCACCCCGGCCAGCACCGCCAGACGGGCGTGGACAAGCGGCTCGGGCAACGGCGGCAACGGCTGCACGACCAGCGCGCCCGACACCTGCGCCAGCGTCACGGCCTCTTGGGCCATGCCCCCATTGCCCAGCAGCAGATGCGTCCCGGCGCCGTCGGGTGTCGCCGCTTGCAGGCGCGCCACCGAGACCCCGGCCGGCAAGGCCATCGGCTGCCAGCGGCCGTCGGCGCCGTCACCGTCCAAGCGCCACGCGCGGTGGCCTGCGATCGCCAGCGGCCGGTCGCCAAGCGTCAGCAAGGTCTGCACGCGCGCACCGTCGGGCAACGCCGCCAACGGCGTCGCATCGACCGAAGCCAGGCTCTCGGCCTGCGCCGGCAACACGGCGAAAACCGCCAGCAGGGCCAGCAGCGCTGCCAGCAATCCCGAGCGCCGACCCGCGCGGTCAGCGCGCCGCATCGCGTTCCACCTGGGCCAGCACGCGCTCGGCACGCTTGAGATACGGCGCATCGATCATGCGGCCCTCGACCACGCAGACCCCCAAGCCCTGCGCGCGCGCAGCGTCCGCGGCATCGACGATCCGACGCGCGTCGGCCTGCGCCTGCGCGTCGACCGAGAACACCGCGTGCGCCAGCGGCACCTGCCGCGGGTGGATGCAGCTCTTGCCGATGAATCCCAACTGCTGCGCCATCGTCGCCTCGTGCTCGAAACCGGCATCGTCGTGGAAATCGGCGTAGGCCCCATCGCAGGCGAACACCCCCGCCTCACCCGCGGCCAGCGCCACCTGCAACATCACCGCCTGCACGTGCGCGGCCACATCGCGCCGGATCCCCGCCGGCTCGAACAGATCGCCCAACCCCAGTTGCAGTCCGGCCACGCGCGGATGCGCACCGGCGATCTCTGCGGCAACGCGCAGCGCGCGCGGCGTCTCGATGTTGACCAGCAATGCCGGCGCCCGCCGGGCCGGATCGGCCGGCAACGCGGCTTCTTGCGCCTCGATGCGCGCGACCGCCGCGCGCAGCGCCTGGGCCGAGTCGATCTTGGGCAGGTTGATCAGGTCCGGGGACACCGGCAGTAACGCGGCGAGATCGGCCTCGAAGTCGGCGGTGTCGGGCGCGTTGACCCGCACGATCGCCAGCGGTGCCGAGGCCGCACGGGCCGGGTCGCGCAACGCGTGTTCGCCCAGTGCATGCTCGCGTAGAAACGCCGCGACCGCGGCGCGGGCCTCGGCCTTGCGCGACGGCGCCACGGCGTCCTCCAGGTCGAACGACACCCCATCGGCGGGGCCGGACCAGGCCTTCTGGAACAGGTCCGGACGCACGCCCGGCACGAACAGTTTGCTGCGCATCGGCCCTCCCGCAGATTGCGGACCGAAGTGTGCGCGATGCGGACATGCGCAAAAGTCGCTCTCACGATCTTCAGACGATAGTTTTCGTGACGTGTCCTCGCCCGCGTCCGCGTCTGGACCCGCGCGCAATCCACGCGGAAATTCCCTAGCATCCGGAGGCCCCCCGTTCTGGACACCGCCATGCGCCCTCGTTTCGCCGTTCCGCTGCTCGCCTGCCTGTTCGCCGCCATCGGGCCCGTCCACGCCCAGGACGCCCTCGATCCGACCCAGGCCGCGGCCGCGCTGCAGGACCGGCTGGTCGCATGGCGCCGCGACCTGCACCGCCACCCCGAGCTCGGCAACCAGGAGACGCGCACCGCCGCGCTCGTCGCCGATCACCTGCAGCGCCTCGGCCTGGAACCGCGCACCGGCATCGGCCCGACCGGCGTGGTCGCCGTGCTCAAGGGCGGCCGGCCCGGCCCGCGCATCGCGCTGCGTGCCGACATGGACGCGCTGCCGGTGACCGAACGCACCGACCTGCCGTTCGCCTCGACCGCGCGCGCCACCTACCGCGGCCAGGAGGTCGGCGTCATGCACGCCTGCGGCCACGACATGCACGTGGCGATCCTGATGGGCGTGGCACAGGCGCTGGCCGAGCACCGCGACCAGCTCGCCGGCGAGGTGGTGTTTGTGTTCCAGCCTGCCGAGGAAGGCCCGCCGGAGCCCGGCGAGACCTTCGGCGCCCAGCGCATGCTCGACGAGGGCGCATTCGCCGACGGCAAGCCCGATGCGATCCTCGGCCTGCATGTCTGGGCCGGCCTGCACACCGGCCAGATCGGCTTCCGCAGCGGCCCCTCGCTTGCCAGCGCCGACGAGTGGGCGCTGACGATCACCGGCAAGCAGACCCACGGCTCGCGGCCGTGGGACGGCATCGACCCGATCACCGTCGGCGCCCAGGTGCTGCTGGCCACGCAGAGCATGCTCGCGCGTCAGATCAACACCGTGAACGCCCCGGTGGTGCTGACCGCCGGCCAGTTCCAGAGCGGCGTGCGCTTCAACATCATTCCCGACGATGCCCGCCTGGTCGGCACGCTGCGCACCTACGACGCCGCCGTGCGCGAGGACGTCATCGCCCGCTTCGACCGCATCGCCAGCGACTACGCCCACGCTGCCGGCGCGACCGCGAAGCTCGACGTCGTCAACAACGCCCCGGCGACCGTCAACGACCCCGACCTCGCGCGCCGCGTGCTGCCCGCCCTGCAGGCCGCGGTGGGCACCGACAACGTCCTCGAAATGCCGCTGGTCACGGTGGCCGAGGACTTCTCGCAGTTCGCCAATGTCGTGCCCGGCGCGTACTTCTTCGTCGGCACCACGCCGCAAGGCCAGGACCCGGCGACGATGCCGATCAACCATTCGCCGCACTACGCACCCGACGAGGCCGCGCTGCAGATCGGCGTCCGCGCCTTGCTGCGCGCGACGCTGGACCTGCAGAGCGGCGCAACCGACGGCTGAGTGCCAGAGCGCTGCCCGCTTCGTCCCCGCCGCGACCGACCGGTTGCGGCGCGAAATCGCCTAGGATCGGGATTCCATGTCCGGAGACTGTCGATGACGCGACTCGCCGCCGCGCTGCTATGCGCCTGTACCGCCCTGCCCGTCACCGCCCACGCGCAGAGCGCGCAACGCCCCGAGGTCGCCCGCGCCGCGACGACGCTGCAGGCCAGCGTCGTCGACTGGCGGCGCGACATCCACCAGCATCCCGAACTCGGCAACCGCGAGACCCGCACCGCGGCCAAGGTCGCCGCGCACCTGCGCAGCCTGGGCCTCGAGCCCAAGACCGGCATCGCCCACACCGGCGTGACCGCCGTGCTCAAGGGCGGTCGGCCCGGCCCGCGCATCGCGCTGCGCGCCGACATGGATGCGCTGCCGGTGACCGAGCGCACCGGCCTGCCGTTCGCCTCCACCGCCACAGCCGAGTACCGCGGCCAGACCACCGGCGTCATGCACGCCTGCGGCCACGATGCCCACACCGCGATCCTGATGGGCGTGGCCCAGGCGCTGGTGGCGATGCGCGACGAACTGCCCGGCGAAGTGCTGTTCGTGTTCCAGCCCGCCGAGGAAGGCGCACCGGAGGGCGAAGAAGGCGGCGCCTCGATGATGCTGGCCGAAGGCATCTTCCGTGACTTCCGCCCCGACGCGGTGTTCGGGCTGCATGTGTTCTCGACGCTGCAGGCCGGGCAGATCGGCGTGCGCGGCGGCCCGCTGATGGCCGCGTCCGACCGCTTCTCGATCGACGTGATCGGCCGCCAGACCCACGGCTCGCGGCCCTGGGGCGGCATCGACCCGATCGTCGCGGCCGCCGACCTCGTCGGCACCGCGCAGACCATCGTCAGCCGCCGCACCAACATCTCCACACTGCCGGCGGTGGTGTCGTTCGGCGCGATCGACGGCGGCATCCGCTACAACATCATTCCCGACAAGGTCGAACTGGTCGGCACCATCCGCACCTTTGACGAAGACGTGCGCAAGGCGATCTTCGCCGACCTGCAGAACGTCGCCACCCATGTCGCCGCCGCGCACGGCGCCACCGTCCAGACCCGCATCCCGGCCGAGGACGGCAACCCGGTCACCGCCAACGACCCCGCGCTGACCGCGCGCCTGCTGCCCAGCCTGCAGGCCGTGGCCGGCGCCGACAACGTCGTCGACCCCTCGCTGACGATGGGCGCCGAGGACTTCTCGTACTACGCCCGCGAAGTGCCCGGCCTGTTCTTCTTCGTCGGTGCCACGCCCAAGGGCCAGGACCCGATGCGCGCGCCGAGCAACCACTCGCCGGAGTTCGACCTCGACGAATCCGCGCTCGACCTCGGCCTGCGCGCCCTGCTGCAGGTCAGCCTGGATTACCTGCACGGCGACGCGGAGGCCGGTGCATGACCGCGAGTCTGGCGATGCTGCTGCAGGACCGTGCCGACCCCGCGCTGACCGCCGAGGCACTGGCCGCGCAGATGCGCGCCGACTGGCCCGACCTCGACACCGAGCTTCTGCGCGCCGAGCCACGCGATTTCGACATGCCCGACGGCCCGCTGAGCATCGACTACGGCGACGTCTCGATCCTGCTGATGCCCATCGCCGCCCCGATCGGCGACGACATCGCGCAGATCGCCGCCCACAGCCGGCTGTGGCCGAACGCCGAGCCCGCGCCGGAGGACTACGCCGCGCACACCATCGTCACGGTCATGGAATTCCCGGCCGAGGGCACTGCCCCCACGCTCGACGCCCTCGGCCGCGCCGTGCTGCTCAGCCGCGTGCTGGCCTCGGCGACCGCGCTGCTGGACACCGTGCGCGCGGTCTACTTCGGCAGCGCCAACCACATCGTGCTGCCGGCGCTGTTTCGCGAACTGGCGATGGCCCAGCTGCCCGAACCGATGCCGCTGGCCTGGGTCGCGTTCAACATCGGCGCGCGCCCCGACGGCACCATGACCGGCCACACCTTGGGGATGGACATGCTCGGGCTGATGGACATCGAGATTCCCGAAACCGACGACAGCGCCGAGAACGTGTTCGACCGGCTGACCGGCATCTGCGCCTACCTGCTCGAGCACGGCCCGGTCATCGAAGACGGCGACACCCTGGGCGAGAGCGCCGACGAACGCATCGTCGTCGCGCACGCCCCATCGGCCTACGGCGACGGCCGCCAGGTGCTGCAGTTGCGCAGCGAACCCACGCGCCACTGAACGTCGCGCCGGGCAGCGCGGCCCACGGCGGTAGAATCGGCGCATGTCCGATGTCCCCGCCGCGGCCGCGCCGCCCATCCCGCTCGGCCGCGAGGTCGCCTATCCGCGCCACTACGACCCGGGCCTGCTGTTCCCGATCGCGCGCACGCTCGGCCGCCGCGAGATCGGCCTGGACGACGCGCTGCCGTTCGCCGGCCACGACCGCTGGCACGCCTACGAACTGAGCTGGCTCGACGCCCGCGGCAAGCCCGTGGTCGCGACCGCGACCGTGCTCGTGCCGGCCACCTCGCCGCAACTGGTGGAGTCCAAGTCGCTCAAGCTCTACCTCAACTCGCTCAACCACACCCGCTTCGACACCCCCGAAGCGGCGCGCGCGCGCATCGCTGCCGACCTCTCGCACGCTGCGGGCGCCGAGGTCACGGTCGCCTTCGGCCTGCCACCGATGGCCGACGACGCCGCGCAGGGCACGTCAATCGACGCCCTGGACGTCGAGATCGCCCACTACGGCCCGCCCGATGCCGCGCTGCTGCGCGCCGACCCCGGCGAGATCGTCGAAGAACGGCTGACCTCCGCGCTGCTCAAGTCCAACTGCCCGGTCACCGGCCAACCCGACTGGGCCAGCCTGCACATCGCCTACCGCGGCCCACGCATCGCCCGCGACGCGCTGCTGCGCTACCTGGTCTCGTTCCGCGATCACGCCGAGTTCCACGAACAATGCGTGGAGCGGATCTTCGTGGACCTGGTCGCCCGCTGCGCCCCGCTCGCGCTGTCGGTCGAGGCGCGCTACACCCGCCGCGGCGGCCTGGACATCAACCCCTGGCGCGCGACCCCCGGCCTTGCCGCACCGACCATGCTGCGCGACGCCCGCCAGTAGCGCTGGCGCGCGATGGATTCTTAACGCGGCAGATGGGAGGCTGGCGGCGTCCCCGTCCTTGGAGGCTGTCGCGATGTCCCCGTCCAGGCCCCCCGGCCACGATGCCCCTGATTTCTCGCGCGTCACCGGCGGCGTGCGCAGCGCCGCCGACGAGGACGCGCAGGCCGGCGCGCCCGCGCCCGTGCGCACCCATGTCGTGCGCAAGGGCGATACGCTCTCCACCATCGCCGAACAGGTCTACGGCCGCGCCAGCCGCTGGCAGGCGATCTACGCCGCCAACCGCGACGTGCTCGACGACCCCGACCGCATCCAGCCCGGTCAGGTGCTGCAGTTGCCCGCGGACTGAAGCACGGCCCGCGCCCTTCCCGTTACCGGAGTGCCCATGACCCGTCCCGTCGTTCCCGCCGCCATGACCGTCGCGATGCTGAGCACCGTGCTGCTCGCCGCCTGCAACCGCGACGCGCCCGCCCCCGTCGTCCCCGCGCCCCAGGCACCTGCTCCCGAAGCCCCGGCCGCGCCCGAACCGCCGGCGCCCGCGCGCGTGACCAGCGTCGAACTGGGCAATGCTGTCGACGGCGACAACCGCGTCGCCGCACCGGCCTCCGAATTCGCGCCGACCGACACCATCTACGCCTCGGTCGGCGTCGACGGCGAGAGCGCCGCCAAGCTCACCGCGCGCTGGACCTACGGCGAAGGGCAGCTGGTGCGCAACACCGACACCGACATCGTCCCCGGGCCCGATGTCATCGCATTCGACATCCAGCACCCCGACGGCTGGCCGACCGGCACCTACAAACTCGAAGTGCTGCTGGACGGCACCGTGGTGGAGACGCGGGAGTTCGCGGTGCGATAGGCGGACGCGCTGCCGCGATGTAGCGACCGAGCGCCGGGTGAACTGCCCGGCGCTTCTGTGTTGGCGCAAGTCGAAGGCTTTGGGCTTGTTTGCCCTCGCCCGGCCGCATCGCAAACCAGACCAAGCACGCCAAAGTCCTCACTGACATGAGGATCTTTGCCCGACGCCTTGAAGTCCGCGTTCAATCCTCACGATCGTGCGGATGATGCGGCTACTTCACCCCACGCCAGCAGCCAGCCGCGTAAACATCGGAGTCGCGATGTCCCCGTCACGGCAATGCAGCCCGCAGGCGCGCCGCCAGCGCAATGCGCGCCTCGGTCGTGTAGCGGGCTTTCGGCCCTGCGTGCAATCCGTCGTTCGTGTAACGCGGAAAGACATGCAGGTGGTAATGCCACACATCCTGATTGCCGGCCGGACCGTTGTGCTGTCGCGTCGAGATGCCGTCGCATCCGAAGGCGCCGCGCATCGCGGTGGCCAGCCGGCGTGTAGCACGAAACACGTCGACGCCCAGCGCATCTGGCACATCCAGCACGTTCTCGTAGTGCGCCCGCGGAATCACCAGACAGTTGCCCTGGATGCCGGCGTAGTGATGCGTCGGCACGAGTGCGAACACATGTGCGTCCACCAGCACCACCGCCGACGCCTGCGCGGGCGACGGCAGCGTGTTGGCGATGCCGCAGAACGGGCAGTCGTACCCCGGTGGCGCGTGCTTCATGACACCAGACGCTCTCGATCGACGGCCGGCCGATACTGGATGGCGCGCTGACGGCCCGTCAACCGAGCGCCCGCCTGTGCCCGCGCGAACGCTGGCGCCGCGTGCAGGTCGCTACCGCCCAGGGGAGCCCCGCCCCTCTTTCGCCAGGCCGGCCAGGCGGGCCTTCTCCAGACTCAGGGCGATGCCTGCGTTCCGGCCAGCCAACGTGACGACGCGCAACTCCGCCGCCGTACCCAACACCATCGACGCCTCGGACACATCGAGCCCATAGTCCTGCGCCAGCCACTGGATCATCGCCGCCGTTGCCGCGCGTACGGCCTCGTCCAGAGACGACGCCTGGCCGACGACACTGAGATGCGTCGCGTCCTCCACCCGAGGCGCGGCCAAGGCGCGGCCCGGCAACACCTCGACGCTGAACTCGACATCGAGCGAAGTCTCCAGGGCCCATTGCGTCGTCTCGCCGTCACCCTGCAAGGCATGGCCATCGCCCAGATACAACAGGGCGCCCGGCTGGTAGACGGGCAAGTAGACCGTCGCGCCTTCGACGATCCGGTTGAAGTCCATGTTGCCGCCCCAGCGCCCCGTGTCGCCGGTGGACGGCGCACCGAATCCGAAATCGGGCGCGACCGCCAAGCCGCCGAGCATCGGCTTCACCGGGACCACGTAGGACCGCAGGCGTTCGGGCGGGTCTTCGAGGCGCGCCGTGCCTGCCTCGCGATCCAGCCGCCAGCGCACCCGTTGGCCGAGCCCGGCCGTCTGCGGGACCATGCCGAGCGAGGTCGCCCGCGGCGTCAGGCCATTCAGGCTGTCGGCGGTGTCGCGATTGAGCCGCAACCGCACGATCCGCACGGCCAGCACGTCACCGGCCTTCGCCCCGGCGACGAAGAACGGGCCGGTGTGCGGATTGCCATACAGCGCCACCACCTTGCCGTCGGCGTCCACGCCGCCCGAATCGACGGTGCGGGTCGCCACCACATCGCCGGGCTGGATCACCAGCACCGGCGCGCGCGACGCATCGAAGGCATTCGCGTAGCCGGTCGGTGCGTACACCCGGCGGGTGGGCGGCCCCGATGGCAGCGTCAGGCGCAACCCGGTGACGGCGTGCCGCACGCGCGGCCCCTGATTACTGGTATCGGGATAATCCGCCCACCCCGTCAGACGGTCCCCCGACACCTCGACCTCGAAGCGATACGCGACCTCGTGGCTGTCGACAGCGGAGACGCTGAGGTGCGTGCCCTGCCTCGCGCCGTTCACGGGCCAGCCGTCCAGGTCGCCGGATACGCCAGAGGCCGACGACTGGAGGGTCAGCAACTTGTGTTCGGCATTGCCCCACCGGTCGATGGAGAGCAGCCAGGTGTCCGGGTGTTGCGCCGCGGCCGGCAACGCCGTCAGAACGAGCAGAAGAGCCCACAGGCAGAGTCGCATCGCCTCACCCTCACACGGTGCGATGCCGGGACGGCGCGCATGCGACACGCTAGAGGCGCCGCCACCGCGGCGGGCAGTGGAATAAGTCATGGCCTGCACCCGACCCCGTTACGGCGGGGCGGTGCTCGACACGGTCAGCCGCCCGGCAAGCGCGGTCGGGTCCAGCGCCGCCGCGATGCGAACAACGGGCGTCCGTACCGAACCCGCCGGCTTTGCCCCTGAAGACGACAGCACATCTGCCGCCGCATCGGGCCGGGCGCCACCGTCACGAGGACGGCGAGAGCGCCCACGTCGCGGCATACACCGCATGCAGCTGCGTCGTATCGAACAACGGCACCTGCGGCACATGCTGCGGTTCGACCAGCAACGAAATCTCAGTGCAGCCCAGAATGATGGCCTGGGCACCCTCGGCCACCAGGCGATCGATGATCGCGAGATACGCCGCGCGCGATACCTCGCGGACGCGGCCCAGGCACAACTCGTCGTAGATCACGCGATGCACCACCTCGCGATCGTCAGGCGCCGGCGTCAGCACCTGCAAGCCGTGCTTGTCCTCCAGCCGCGCGCGATAGAAAGCCTGCTCCATCGTGAAACGCGTGCCCAGCAACCCAACGCGGCGCAGGCCCTGCGCCTGGATCGCCTCGGCGGTGGGGTCGGCAATATGCAACAGCGGAATCTCGACCGCCGACTCGATGTGCCCGGCCACCTTGTGCATGGTGTTGGTGCACAGGACCACGCCCTCCGCGCCCGCCGCCTGCAGCCGCCGCGCCGCGTCCGCCAGCAACGCACCCGCCTCGTCCCACTGCCCCGCGTGCTGCAACCGCTCGACCTCGTGGAAGTCGACACTGAACAACACGATCCGGGCCGAATGCAGACCGCCCAACCGCTGCTTGATGGTCTCGTTGATCGTGCGGTAGTAGGGAATCGTGGATTCCCAGCTCATGCCGCCGAGCAGGCCGATTATTTTCATGGCAGGACTCGATATGTGGCGCGGCGGAGGGCGCCATGTGCGCGTCGATGATAGGGCAGCCGGGGGGGCGCGTTGACCTTCGACTGTGCCATCAGTTGCCCTGCAGCGCGCGCGGGCAGCTGTAGGACCACTGCACTATCATCGCAAGAATCTACTGCACCGTGCAGTTCAGCCATCGGACGACCGGGAAGGTCCGCTATCGGCCCTAAGCAGCCGTTCGGCAGCGGTGTGCCAAAACCGGCCATTCGCGCAGCGCGAAGCGTCGGGCAGAAATGCAAAGGGCGGCGGGTCCGGCCTAAGACTCCGCGAAAGCCGCGATCGTCGTCAGAGCCCCGCTGAGGATGCTCGGATCAGCAGCTATTCGAAACTCTGCTCGCCTTCCCGATCGCGCTTGCTCTCATGTTCGATCCAGCGTTCCAGTTCGGGCAGCATGTCGGTGACCCATTGCCGAACCTCGCCTCCGACATCGTCACCCAGCGTTGTGATAGCTGCGCGACGCCGAACTAGGATATCGGCAAGCGAGCCACTCCAGCCGCGCGGCTGCAGCCGCGACCAGAAATCACCGAGAAACGCCTGCTTGTCTCGCGCGTGGCCCAATATTTTCAGGAAAAGCGTGGAGACACCATTCTCCTCTTCGCCCTGCCGCCGCTTGAACATGGAGATGCTCTTGCCAAGCAGAGGATAGCGCCGATCCGGATCGATATTCGCCCACTGGACAAGGGTCTCGGCGCCAACATCTTCCACCGGCGTGCCAGACCCGAAGTCCCCCGCAAAAAGTCTCCGATTCCTCGGCCGGTGCTCAGCAAGCAGGAATTCGTCGAGAGCGATGAGGGGATGCGTTTCGAAGAGCGCCTTAAAGACATAACCAAGATCGTAGGACGAGAGATAGACGTTCTCCAGCCCGACCCGGACCCGTGCACAGATCTCGCGCAGCGTCGCCGCACCATCAGGTCCGGCGCAGCAGACCCGAATGACGGTATGCAGCCTGAAATCGCGAGGCAACTGTTGCTTCCCGAAGTCGGCGCGCAGCAGCAGCTCACGGCCGACGGCAATCAATGATGGAGCGTGTTGCCGGCCCTCCTCCCGATCGCGGTAGAAGTGCATGTGAAGGATATCGAGCGCGATCTCCACGCCGTCGGCGAGGCTAGCGATGTCGGTGAGCAGCGGGCCAAGCGCGTCGGGTGGAGACTCGCCGACGCTGCCATTGGCGAGGCTGTGAAAAGTCCGCGCCGACAGGACGCCACGATCAATCGCACGCCGAAGCCGCGCAATGCCCTGGGTATCGATAGCAACACGCGCCTGAAGATAGGGCAAGCTCGCGGCGAGATCGGAATTCTCGATCACATCCTCTAGCGCGGCGTCGGCGAAGGCCGAATCCCTGGCGTGTGCGCCATGGATGAACCCGCCCAGCACCGTCGGATTCCGGCTGTCCACATCGGCGGCAGAAAAGAGGCTCAGCAGTTCCCGCCACATCGCATCAAGATCGGCGGCGCCAACCGACAGGCCGATGCCGCACTCGTAGGCGCGCTCCGGATGTTGTTTGACGAGAAGTTCGGCGATGAAGGCAGCACGCGTCTCCGGGTCGTGCGCGAGCGCGGTTCCGATCTCCTTCGCGAGCTGGGAGGCGCGCTCATACGGCTTCATGACATTGCCGTCGTCGACATCAACGTCAGCGACATCCCAACCGAAACTGCTGCGCCCCAGTACCACCGCACGGGCCTTATGGAGGAGATCGGTGGGTTTCAGGCGGTCGATGAGCGCGGTGAGACGCGCACGCACCTCATCAGGCATAGAGTCGCCGTCGAAACGCAGCGCTGTGCGGAAGCAGATCCACCCCTCGATCCAGGGCCGCTCGGAAGAGAAGTGGGTCGCTGCCCGTTCGAGCGCATCGTGACAGGCGCCGAAATGCCAGAGCTCCCTTACGCTATGGGCAAGGTGGTCCCGGGCGTTTTCGATGATTGGCGAAAGCTCGACCGCCAAGTCGATCGCGCCGTTGTACCAGGCCCAGATGTCGCCATAGGTCGGCGGGTGCCAGCCATAGTCGCGTGACCGGGCGCCGAAGTCGAAGTCGCTGGATGAACTGAAATGATGCGCCTTCAGCAGCGCATCGAGGGCGACGCCGGCGCAGCGCATCAAAGCCGGATCACCAGATTGGGCGAACCGGCGCACAAGCGATCGCCGCTGGTCCGGCAAAGCCTTGGCGCCGGACAGATGCAGGTGAAACAGCTCGGCGAACATCTCCGATACCGAGTTGTTGTTGTGATTGGGCGGTTCGGTGGCGAGGAACCGGGCAAGCAATGTCGCCGCGCGGTCGAATAGCGGTGGATCGTAAGCGAGGAGCTTGATCAACCGTATCCACTGCCATCGGTCGCTCGACTGCGGATCGAGTATCTCGGCGCCGCGCGGCCCGGCCACGTCTTGCTCGATCCTTGCGAGCACGGCATCGGGCGCGACCGGAGCGATATTCGAGATGATCTGGAGGCCGTCTTCGCCCAACGCCGTGAGATCGCCAAGAAGACCGTCGGCACCGAGCCAGCGCTCGACCGCGGCCCGTGCCTCGGCGCTGTCGTGCAGATAGCCGAGGCGGCGCGAAAGGGACTTCTGCATCCGCGCCGTGAGCGACGCGCAGAAGCGATCGAAATCGGCAGGGGGCATGCGTTCGAGGGCGAACCCGGCGAGCGGGTTAGCGATCGCGTGCGGCAGGATCGCGCGCCACCGTCCGCGCAGCTGCGCGATCCCGCGCTGACGAAGCGTGTTCAGCGCCGCATACATCGCCGCCACGGAAGCGCCGCGAATAGCAGCAACCCGCGCAAGTTCGCCGCTTTCCGACGTGTCTTCGCCATCGATCGAATAGAGCAGCGCAAGGTCTTCGGCGGCGGAAAGGAGATCCCGGTCGGGCTCGTTGCGCTGGTGAAAAATCCGCTCGAAGAGGTCACGGCTCTTGAGCTCTCCCAAGGTCTCGCCTTTCCGGAGGGTTTCGGCGAGGGCGCGCGCCACGCGGAAATTGCCGTCGCTGAACTCCGATATGGTGCGCCGGTCCACCTGCGTCACATTGGGAAAGGTCTTTTCCAGCCACAGTTCCACCATTTCGGGTGACGCTGATTGCAGGCGAAAGACCTCGGTACGCTCGGGCTCATCGTCGCGAACATCATACTCGACCGTGAGGAGGCTGACCTGGCTCCCCGCTTCCGAACAGATGCGGGCAAGTTCGCTGTGCGTCGCCGGATTGCAGTTATCGACGATCAGGATCGCACGTTGTCGTGCGATAACTAGCTGGCGCGCCATGTCCCGGGCGGTCGGGTCAGTCTCGACCGAATAGTCGGTATAAACGGCAAGCCCCGGGTCCAGCGGCGCCTCGCCGACACCATCCTCGAACAGTGCCTGCACGAGACGAGTCTTTCCGAGACCGGACAAGCCGATCAACCGGATACATTGGCGAGCTTGGGTCAGAGAGACACGAAGCCGGGCGAGACCCTCGCCGATGGTGAGTTGCTCGCGGTCGCTCGTTCGCTCATCAGTTAGGCAAGCCTTGTCATTGAAGAGATAGGGCGTCTCCTCGCTCACGCCGACGCCGCACCAATCGCCGATGCTGCCCCAGCCCGACATACCGATGCCGAGCCGCATGCGGACCCAGGCAACAATCCCGGGATAGTGATTGACCCATGTAGCCAGCCGGTCGCGATCGTAGAAGTCGCTATGCAACTGCCCGGCCTCAGGCAGGTCGTCGAGCTGCGCCCGGATCGCATCGCGACGATCGCTCAGCGGCTTGTCTGCGACCGACCCTTGAGCGCTGACGATGATGTAGGCGCCCGAGCGAGCGGCGAGTTCGGCGATGACCGGCCGTAGTACGCCGCTAGGACGCATCTCATCGCGGATTGCGCTCGCCGGCATGTCGGGCTTCTTTACCTGAAACCCTGTGTGCTGGCGCGGCACGAAATCCGGCATCAGCAGTGCGGACGGGCACTCGACCCGAACATCAAGCCCGCCATCCGCCGCGTCCTGATTGCCGCCAGCGGTCACCGACGAACTGGGGCAACCCTGAGCCCGCAATTCTGCCAAAGCGAGACGTGCGACGAGTGTCCGCAGATCGGCGTCATTGAGGTCGGCGACTTGCGCGCCAGTAATTTCGAACATCGTTCTTCCCCCCTTTCGTCAAGTATAGGAGAGCATGCGGGAGAATAAAGAGCGGTCACACGATAGTTGGTCCGCCACGGGCGCGACGAAACTGCCAGTTCTTCCATCGCCACGCACGATGCCTGCGACTGGCTTGCTGAGCTGGCGCTCCAGCGCCGGTGGCCACGGCACGAGCGCGAACTCGCGCGATCCGGCGGAGAGACTGTTGGGTCGCCATCTGCGCGACTTCTTCTAGTGCGTAGCACCTTAATCGTCTCGAGATGCTTTAGCGCCGCGTTATCCAGCCCTTTCGTGAAGAAAAAGCGTTTTCCTTTCACGTCGCAAAAGAACTTCTTGAACCGATTGACGGTGACGTCGGCGTCGGCGCCGCCGGTGATGCTGCCTATGCTATTTCCTCGAGAATGATCGGCGGCCTTGAAAGGTCCAGCCTGAACGAATGCCCATTCAGCACGATTTGCGGCTCAGAAGCAGCCAGTGTGGTTCCAGCCCAGTTTTTGCCTTTTTCCGTAGGTCGCCTTGGTGATAGCCGAATGTCAGCTATTGGCCGAAAGAAGTCGTGGGCACGACATGGCGGCATCCGACCCATAGCCGCCATTGGTGTGAGCGCCGAACCTCGCCAGGCCCGGCTATACGTTGCCTTGTTCGTCGGGCCCAGCCGCCCTAAGATCGAGTGGTATCAAGGGGGAAAGCCCGACGCACGAGGCTTTGTGCATAAGTCGTATAACCAGACCCATGGCTCCGTCAACTTGGAAGTTAGAGGTGATACTCAACATCATGGCATTCCGAAGAATACCGCGAAAATTTCCTGCTATCCGAAGGCAAAAAACCACAGCCGATCCCCCGTTGAACCCGTTGGACGTCTGGCTCGTAAGAGCCAGCCACGTCGCTCAGTTCGGTCTATTCATTATCACGGCAGGAACAATTTACTTTACTGTGATACCTCTTTATCAAAAGGCATTACTGGACGAGCAAATTGCCCGTAGAGAGATTGAGCTCAATCGGATACAAGACGAACTCGATGTGGCGTACAAGAAGATCCGAGCATCTTCAGTTAGCACTTACATTTTTCGCGTCGGAGCAGAATGCTCTGGGGCACTTCTACCCGTTGATCAAACTGGCGATGATTCAGGAGGAAAGGTTGATTTTGCAAAGAGGGTGCTGTCTATATCTCCCGAGGAGTGTTTAAGGAGGGAGATGGAAATGGCTGCATTAAAGGAGCTGAGAGCGGGTGATATGAGCTTCTTTCAAGCGGAGGTTTCTCGTGTTGGCGCTAGGCTCGAGGCACTTCGAAAGGAGGCTTTGGATGAGTATTCTGGGGCGGGACAGAGGGCTAGAAATAGACCTCCTGGTATGCCAAGAGGGCCAGCGGCCAGAGCAATGGCCGAGCACCTCCTAACGGGCCAACCAGAGGATTTTCGGAGAAATGTTCTCGTTCAAATCGCCGTAGATGAGGAGCGTAGTGCGGCTGGATCAGCCTACGGTGAGAAATTCAGAGAAGAATTATCAAATCTTCGAAACATTAATTGGCCGGCCAGCAAGGTCAGTGACCTCTAACAATTCAGTCAAGCCGATGCCCCTTCGCGGCGCTGCTTAACTCAAGCGTCTAAGTGGCCGCTTCTGGCCGAAAAGCAGACGGGTCACTTGACAACCACGCAGCCCCCTCGCACACTCGACCACGGAGCCTAGAAACTCCTCACGTAGCGGTACCCACCTCCGACAAACCGGTGGGTTTTTTGTGCCCGAGATCCTTTCGAGCACAACCGACGCGTTGCCTGCGTCGGGAGGGCGGCTAATACAACACCCTTCGGGGAAATACGCCCGCCGTCTACGTGCGGTTTCTAGCCTCCCGACTTCCCGTCGCCGATTCCGGCTGGCGGGTCACTTCGATGGACTGAAGGAGGCAACATCATGTCGAACCACGACACGCACGACACCGAGCGGGCTGGCTACTTCCTGCCGGAAGACGACCGCAAGCGGCTGACGAAACTGCGCGACCACATGGAGTTTCTGTCGCGTCTGGCGCAGCCGCGCACGTACGATGAGGAACAGGACCACCCGCCCGAGGTCAGCCACGGCGACTTGGCGACGTGCCTGGCCATGTTGGCCGAGCAGGCTGAACTGGTACTGGAGGCCATGGCGTGGCGACCGCGACCAGACGCGCCGTCCAAGCCGCGTGCCGCAACGGCGACCGACGAACGCACAGCGCCATCGGACGCGCCTGCGGAAGACCCCGAGGCCAATCCGTATGCGACGCCATACGCCACAAGGGAGTCGCCCGCACGTGCATCCGATGTGCCGGAGCCGTACGTCTTCGGCGTCACCATCGATCAGGCAGACGCACTCGACCGGTTGGTGCAGACGCTGATGGCACATGGCGACGTGCTGGCATCGGGCCACGAAGACGATCTGGCCGATGCCACGGTGCCGACGCTGGGTCTGGCGATCTCGGAGGGCGCCGATGCCGTCCGGGACATCCTGGAGCAGGTGCAGGATCAATTGATCGAGCGCAGCGCCAAGCCGCGTAGCGGCGTGCGCGAGGACCGGCCGGCGTATGGCGTCGCATCGCCTGCGCGTGTGTCGGAACAGCTCGCGCTGCACTGATCGGCTGACGGATCGGGTTCGCCGCTGGTCGTGCCTTACAGCGGCGGGCCCGCTCCCGTTGTCGCTGCCATTCGCGCTTTCGCGAGCGCACGTTCGTCATGGAGGATTCTCATGTATTGCCAAACCGACAGCCTCGACATTTCCGTCATCGGGTCCCGAGCCGACGCGCCCTCATCACCGACCGATGCGGGCACCCCACGGCATATCGGTCACGACCACCCCGCCAAGGCCCGCCGCCCGCGCCGGCCACGGCGTTGCACGGTGGGCTATCACCACTACGCAGTGCGCGATCGCTACAAGGGCGACGACGAGGTGCCCTACCTGCGCTTGAGCGGGCTCTGGCTTGACGCGCTGGGCTTCAACGTCGGTACGCGTTTGCGGATCACTGCCGGCAAGGGCGTATTGATGCTCACCGTCGATGGCGCGGAGACCTGACATGCGCCATCACCGCACGATCCATAACATCAGCCTCGGTTTGGAGACGATCGCTTGGACAGCTTGACGCTCCATGACCTGGACGACGACATGCTCGCGCGCCTGCGCATCCTGGCAACGCAACACGGCCATTCGATGGAAGATGAGGCCCGGCGCATCTTGATTGATGCGCTGTGCCCCGACACGGCGTCAGCCCCAAGGCCCAGCGTTGGCGGGGATTCCGGGGCGTCACCCGAAGCATCGGGTGATGCCAGGCTCAAGCCGCCCGCCTTCAGCACTGATGCGTGATCGCGAGACAGTGGCAAGCCAAAACCCATCCTGTCCCGTATGTTCCCACGCACCCCGTCGCCTTTCGCGCCCCCGGCAAACACGCGACAATGCGGGGCGCTGCGTCGTTCGCGACGCGCGTGCCATGGCCTTGTCCCCTTGCGGATGCAGCGCCACGGGGCAGCCGCAGGCTGCGCCGGGTGGCCATGGTGCGTTTTCTCCCCGACGACTTCCGACGAGACACGCCCGACATGGTCGATACCCCCAAGATCCTCTACACGCTCACCGATGAAGCCCCGTTCCTGGCCACGCAGTCGCTGCTGCCCATCGTCGAGGCGTTCACGCGCACGGCGGGCATCGCGGTCGAGACCCGCGACATTTCGCTGGCCGGGCGCATCCTGGCGCAGTTTCCCGAGCGGCTGACCGAGGCGCAGAAGATCGGCGATCACCTGGCCGAGCTCGGCGCGCTGGCCACCACGCCCGAGGCCAACATCATCAAGCTGCCGAACATCAGCGCCTCGGTGCCGCAGCTCAAGGCGGCGATCGCCGAGCTGCAGGCGCAGGGCTTCGATCTGCCGGCCTACCCCGATACGCCCAAGGACGACGCCGAGCGCGACGCCAAGGCGCGCTACGACCGGGTCAAGGGCAGTGCGGTCAATCCGGTGCTGCGCGAGGGCAACTCCGATCGCCGCGCGCCGGCGTCGGTGAAGGCCTACGCGCGCAAGCATCCGCACCGCATGGGCAAGTGGTCGTCGGATTCCAAGACGCACGTTGCGCACATGGACGACGGTGATTTCTATGGCAGCGAGCGTTCGGCGACGATCGACAAGGCCGGCGCGCTGACGATCGAACTGGTCGGCGCCGACGGTGCGGTCACCGCGCTGCGCGATCCGGTGAAGGTGCAGGCCGGCGAGATCGTTGATGCGGCGGTGATGTCGCGCAAGGCATTGGCGACGTTCGTCTCGGCGCAGATCGCCGATGCCAAGGCGCAGGGGGTGCTGTTCTCTCTGCACCTCAAGGCGACGATGATGAAGGTCTCCGACCCGATCATGTTCGGTGTGGTCGTGGGCGAGTTCTACCGCGACGTGCTGGCCAAGCATGCCGATGCGCTGGCCAAGGTGGGCTTCGATCCGAACAACGGTATCGGTGACCTGTACGCACGCATCCAGTCGCTGCCGCAGGATCAGCAGGATGCGATCCGCGCCGACATCGATGCGCTGTATGCGCAGCGCCCGGCGCTGGCGATGGTCAACTCCGACAAGGGCATCACCAATCTGCACGTGCCCAGCGACGTGATCGTCGATGCGTCGATGCCGGCGATGATCCGCGACTCGGGCGGCATGTGGAACGCGCAAGGCAAGCTGCAGGATGCCAAGGCGGTGATTCCGGATCGTTGCTATGCCGGCGTCTACCAGGCGGTGATCGAGGACTGCCGCGCGCATGGCGCGTTCGATCCGGCGACGATGGGCTCGGTGCCCAACGTCGGTCTGATGGCGCAGAAGGCCGAGGAATACGGTTCGCACGACAAGACGTTCCAGATTCCGGCCGACGGCACGGTGCGGGTGACGGATGCCGACGGCAATGTGGTGTTCGAGCACGCGGTCGAGAGCGGCGACATCTGGCGCATGTGTCAGACCAAGGACGCGCCGATCCAGGATTGGGTGAAGCTGGCGGTGAGCCGTGCGCGCCTGTCGGCCACGCCCGCGGTGTTCTGGCTCGACCGCGCGCGTGCGCACGATGCGCAGGTGATCGCCAAGGTCGAGACCTATCTCAAGGATCACGACACCAACGGCCTGGACATCCGCATCCTGCCGCCGGTCGAGGCGACCGCGTTCTCGCTGGCACGCATCCGCAAGGGCGAGGACACCATCTCGGTGACCGGCAACGTGTTGCGCGACTATCTGACCGACCTGTTCCCGATCATGGAGCTGGGCACCAGCGCGAAGATGCTGTCGATCGTGCCGCTGATGGCGGGCGGCGGGCTGTTCGAGACCGGTGCCGGCGGTTCGGCGCCCAAGCACGTGCAGCAGTTCGTCGAAGAGAACTACCTGCGTTGGGATTCGCTGGGTGAGTTCCTCGCCCTGGCGGCTTCGCTCGAGCACCTGGGCCAGACGCGCGATAACGCCAAGGCCAAGGTACTGGCGGCGACGCTGGATACGGCCAATGGCCGCATCCTCGACGAGAACCGCTCGCCGGCGCGCAAGGTGGGTGAGCTCGACAACCGCGGCAGCCATTTCTACCTGGCGCTGTACTGGGCGCAGGCCCTAGCGGCGCAGAACGACGATGCCGCGCTGAAGGCGACGTTTGCACCGCTCGCCAAGGCGCTGTCGGACAACGAGGCGGCCATCGTCGCCGAGCTCAACGGCGCGCAGGGCACGCCGGTGGAGATCGGTGGCTACTACCACCCCGATCTGGCGAAGATCGCCAAGGCGATGCGCCCCAGCGCGACCTTCAACGACGCGCTGGCGACGTTGCAGGGCTGATCGGCACGTTGGTTGGACTGCGGTAACCCCCGCCTCTCGCCCCCTCCCTCGTTTACGGGGGAGGGTTGGGATGGGGGCCGCTTTCGGTCGCAGAAAACCCAGGACATCGCGTCCTGGGTTTTTCTTTTTAGGAACAAGCATCAGCGCGAGCGTTTGCCCCCTCCCCGGCCCTCCACCCGTGAAGGGCGCAATGCCCCGCAAGCGGGAGCGCAGACGGTGGTGTGCAGAGACCGCGTAAGACGCGACGCTATCAGTCGTCAGTGAGCTTCACCACCAGCTTGCCGAAGTTGCGGCCTTCGAGCATGCCGATGAAAGCCTCGGGCGCATTTTCCAGGCCTTCGACCACGTCCTCGCGCCAGCGGATGCGGCCGTCACGCAGCCAGGCGCCCATTTCGCGCAGGAACTCGGGATAGAGCGCGATGAAGTCGCGCTGGATGAAGCCGCGCACGGTCAGGTGCCGCGAGAGGATCAGGCTCATCAGCTGCGGCAGGCGGTCGGGGCCGGGGGGCAGCGCGCGGTCGTTGTAGTGGGCGACGAGGCCGCACACGGGCACGCGCGCGAAGTCGTTGAGCAGTGGCAGCACGGCGTCGAGCACTTTGCCGCCGACGTTCTCGAAGTACACGTCGATGCCGTCCGGGCACGCGGCCTGGAGCTGCGCGGCGAAGTCGTCGGCGCGGTGGTCGAGGGCGACGTCGAAGCCAAGGTCGTCGCGCACATGCGCGACCTTGTCCGGGCCGCCGGCGATGCCGACCACGCGGGCGCCCTGGAGCTTGGCGATCTGCCCGACGGTCGCACCGACCGGGCCGCTGGCCGCGGCCACGACCACGGTCTCGCCATGCGCGGGCTTGCCGATCTCGCGCAGCCCGGCGTAGGCAGTGAAGCCGGGCATGCCATAGACGCCCAGCGCCAGCGACGGCGCCGGCCCGTCGGGGTCGATCTTGCGGCGCAGCCCTTCACCGTCGACCACGGCATGGGTCTGCCAGCCGGCGTGCGCGAGCACCAGGTCGCCGGGCGACCAGGCTGGGTGCAGCGACTCGACCACTTCCGAGACGGTGCCGCCGTCCATCACCTCGCCGACCTCGATCGGGGCGATATAGGAGCGGCCGGCATTCATGCGGCCGCGCATGTAGGGGTCGAGCGAGAGCCAGCGGTTGCGCAGCAGCACCTGGCCGTTGCGCGGCGCTGGTAGCGGGGCCTGTTCGATGCGGAAGTTGGCAGCGGTCGGCGCGCCGGTGGGGCGTGCGGCCAGGACGATGCGGGTGGTGGTGGCGGGCTTCATCGGCGCGGACCTCGGGCGGGAACCTCGGTGTCATACCGCATCGGGGCGTTGCGCCCCGTGGAGGCGGCGTGGCAGCTCAACCGGCGCTGGCGCCGTCGAGGGCGGCGATGTCGGTCTTGGACAGCAGCAGCGTGCGCGCGGCGGCCAGTTCGCGCAGTTGCGCGAGACTGGTGGCGCTGACGATCGGCGCGGTGATGCCGGGGCGCGCGATCAGCCAGGCCAGCGCGACCTGGGCGACGGTCGCCGCATGGCGGCAGGCGACATCGTCGAGCGCGCCCAGGATGCGCTTGCCGCGCGGGTTGAGGTACTGCTTGACCACCTGGGCACCGCGCGCGCTGGACTTGGCGGCGTCGGCCTCGCTGCGGTACTTGCCGCTGAGGAAGCCGCTGGCCAGTGCGTAGTAGCCAATCACCCCCAGGCCGTGCGCGCGCACCAGGGGCTCGAGCTCGCGCTCATAGCCGGCGCGATCGACCAGGTTGTACGGCGGCTGCAGCGTCTCGTAGCGCGGCAGCCCGTGCCGACGTGACACCTCCAGCGCTTCGGCCAGGCGCGGGGCGGTGTAGTTGGAGGCGCCGATCGCGCGCACCTTGCCCTGTTCGATCAGCCGCGAGAACGCGCCGAGCGTGTCTTCCAGCGGCACCGAGGGGTCGTCCTCGTGCGCCTGGTAGAGGTCGATCACATCGGTGCCGAGCCGGCGCAGCGAGTCGTCGCACGCGGCCTGGATGTTGGCCGGCGACAGGCCGGGACGCTGCGACCACTTGGCGACCTTGGTGGCGATGGTCACCGCCTGGCGCTTGCCGCTGCGCTGCAGCCACTTGCCGATCAGCGTTTCCGATTCGCCGCCGGTGTTGCCCTCGGCCCAGGCCGAGTAGACATCGGCGGTGTCGATGAGGTCGATGCCCAGCGCGACGCATTCATCGAGCAAGGCGTACGAGGTCGCCTCGTCCGCACTCCAGCCGAACACGTTGCCGCCGAACGCCAGCGGCGAGATGCGCAGTCCCGAGTGTCCGAGTTCGCGTTCGGGCATGGTCGAAGATCCGTCGAGAAGAGATGCGGCCAGCATAGGCAGCGCGCGGCGACGTGCGCGTCCCCGCCTCGCAAAGCAGTGTTCCGGTCACGCGTGTACGGACTGTCCGGCCCGCAACGGCGCGGCTTGTGGCACGCTGGCGGCCTCTGTCCACCGGAGTTTCGCCCATGCAACGCAGCTTGTCGTTGTGCGCCGCCGCCCTGCTCGCGCTGACCGCCTGCAGCGGTCCGCAGACCCGGGCCGATACTTCGGCCGCCCTCGATGCCACCCACGTGGCGCGCCTGGACGCGGCGATCGCCGGCGACTGGCGCACGCCCGAGAACGCCGCGCGCGACGGCGCCCGCCACCCGCGCGAGACGCTGCAGTTCTTCGGCGTGCGTCCGGGCCAGACGGTGATTGAGATCACGCCCGGCAGCGGCGCCTGGTACAGCGAGATCCTGGCGCCGTACCTGCGCGGCAGCGGGCGCTATGTCGCCGCGATGGTCGACCCGGCGGCAGTGCCCGCCGGTCGTGGGCGCGACTACCAGCAGGCGCAACACGACGGCCTGCAGGCGCGGTTCGCGCGCGATCCGGCGCAGTTCGACCAGGCGCAGATCGTGACCTACGATCCGGCGGCGCCACGGCTGGGGCCGGCCGGCTCGGCCGACGTCGTGCTGACATTTCGCAATGTCCACAACTGGCGCAGCAGCGGCCAGGCCGAGGGCATGTTCAAGGCGTTCTTCGAGGTCTTGCGTTCGGGCGGTGTGCTGGGCGTGGTCGAGCATCGCGCGGCCGGCGACGTGCCCGCTGACGATCGCAGCGGCTACGTCGGCCAGGCCCAGGTCATCGCGCTGGCGCAGGCGGCCGGCTTCCGGGTCGACGGCAGCAGCGAGATCAACGCCAACCCGCGCGACACCCGCGATCACCCCAACGGCGTGTGGACCCTGCCGCCGACCAGCCGCCACGAGCCGGGCGATGCCGCCCGCTATGCCGCCATCGGCGAAAGCGACCGGATGACGTTGCGGTTCGTGAAGCCCTGACCGACCAGGATTGGGGGGCCGGCGTTCGGCGTTAAGGATGCGCCACCGCGCGTCCCGCCGTGCGCGTGCTGCCGAAGCGTCCCCCGCCTGCGTTCCAACCCCTGTTCCCATGCTCATCGCCTTCAACAAACCCTTCGCCGTGTTGTGCCAGTTCACCGACCGCAGCACGCCGCCGCGGGCGACTTTGGCCGGGTTCGGGTTGCCGGCCGGGGTGTACCCGGCCGGGCGCCTGGACCACGACAGCGAGGGGCTGTTGCTGCTGACTGACGATGGGCCGCTGGCGCACCGGATCACCGACCCCCGGCACAAGCTGCCCAAGACCTATCAGGTGCAGGTCGAAGGCACGCCGACGGCCGCGCAACTGCAGGCGTTGCGCGAGGGCGTGACGCTCAAGGATGGCCCCACCCGGCCGGCGCAGGTCGCGCTGCTTGACCCGCCGCCCACGCTGTGGCCGCGCGATCCGCCGGTACGCTTCCGCAAGTCGGTGCCTGACGCCTGGCTGGCACTGACGATCCGGGAAGGCCGCAATCGGCAGGTGCGGCGGATGACCGCCGCGGTCGGGCTGCCGACTTTGCGCCTGGTGCGGGTCGCGATCGGTCCCTGGCGCCTGGACGCATTGCCGCCGGGCGGCTGGCGGGCCGAGGCAGACTGAACCGCGCACACCGCCTGTACAGGCGCCCCTCACGTGACGTGCATTTCTGTTAACGTCTGCGTCAATTTGGCGTGGACGCCCACGCTGTCCGTCCGCCAGGCTTCCTCTCGGAGCTCCATGCCTTACTCCAGTCCCGTCAGTGGCCGCATTCTCGTGGTCGACGATCAGCCTGCGAACCTGCGCGTGGTCAGTTCGCTGCTGAGCCGTCACGGCTACGAGGTGACGACGGCGGCCGACGGCGCCGAGGCGCTGGCGTTGCTGTCGGACCTACGCCCGGACCTGCTGCTGCTCGACATGCTGATGCCGAACATGGACGGCTTCGCGCTGCTGGGCGAGATCAAGCAGATCCCCGAACTGCTGCGGCTGCCGGTGGTGTTTTTGACCGTCGCCCAGGACCGCGACCTGTTGCTGCGCGCATTCGACGCCGGCGCGGTGGATTACGTCACCAAGCCGTTCATGCCCGAGGAACTGCTGGCGCGTGTCAATGCCCACGTCGGCCTGAAGCAGACCCGCGACCGGCTCGAGCGCATCGCGCGCGAGCGCCAGGAGCTGGTCAACCTGGTGGCGCACGACCTGAAGAACCCGCTGTCGAGCATCTGGTTCGCCAGCGACATGCTGCTCAAGGGCGAGACCAAGCCCGAGCGCGTGCCGCGCTACCACCGGATGATCCACGACAGCGCCGAAGACGCGCTGGGCTACATCCGGCGCTATCTCGAGACCCAGGACACCTCGCGCAAAAACGAAGCCGCCGGCAGCATCACCGCGCTGCGCGAGGTGGTCGACTGGCTGGTCGACCGCTATGCGCTGCAGTTCGAGGACCGCGGCGTGGCGCTGCAGACGCGGCTGCCGTCGGCGTCGCCGATCGTCGCGGTCGATACGCTGGTGCTGCGCCAGGTGGCCGAAAACCTGATCACCAACGCGATCAAGTACGCCCCGTCGAGCAATGTCGATATCTCGCTGCGTGGTGGCGGCCCAGGGTTCTGGCAGTTGTTGATCGAGGACCGCGGTCCGGGCATCGCCCGCGACCTGCAGCACGCGCTGTTCCGGCCGTTCCAGCGGCTGGCGCACGCGGACAAGGACGACGGGCGCTCCAGCGGCCTGGGGCTCTCGCTGGCCAAGCAGATCATCGTCAACCTCGGCGGCCAGCTGTGGTACGAGGATCGCGAAGGCGGCGGCGCGCGCTTCATCATCGAACTGCCCGAAGTCGCCGCCGAGCGCACGCTGCCGGCCGCCGCCAACGACGACGTCCCCTCGCGCACGCGCGGCTGAGGCCATCGCCCCCCAAAACCGGGGGCCGGCGGCGGTGCGGGACGTTATTTTTCATTCCCGCGCGGCGCCGCGAAGCGCGTACCGAACACATCGCCGTCGTTCCACCGGGGCGCCGCGTCATCGTCGCCGACCAGGCGGGTGATCGCCGCGCTCACCCGCGCCAGGCGCGCGGCGTCGCCGTACTGGATCGGCAGCTCGACGTTGTCGCAGGGCCGGTGGTAGCAGTTGCGCAGGAACCAGGTCGCCGCCACCCGCGGGTCCTGGCCCGCATTGGCCGACGTGACACCGCCGTCGAGGTACAGCGCCGGCACGCCCGCGCGCACGAAGGCGTACTGGTCGCTGCGCACGAACGTCGCTTCCTCGGGAAACGGATCGGGCGACAGCGCAACACCGACTTCCGCCGCCGCGCGTTCGACTGCGTGCTTCAGGCTCGAATGCTCGACGCCGATCGCCACGATGTCGCGCGTGGGCGCGGTGAGGATCGGCATGTCGATGTTGAGGTTGGCGACCACGCGGCCGACCGCCGGTGGCGGCCGGCGCGCCAGCCAGGTGGTGCCGAGCAGGCCCTGCTCCTCGCCGGTCACCGCCGCGAACACTGTCGAGCGCCGCGGCGCGCGGCCGTTGTGCGCCAGTTCGTGCGCGGCCTCAAGCATGATCGCCACGCCCAGCGCGTTGTCGAGTGCGCCGTGGTGGATGCCCTCGCCGTCCGCGCCCGGTCCCAGGTGGTCCAGATGCGCGGTGTGCACGATGCTCTCGCCGGCCAGCGCCGGGTCGCGGCCCGGCAGCCGGCCGACGACGTTGTGGCCCTCGAGCGTGTCGATGCGCGTGCGCGCGGCCAGGGTCAGCGTGCCGGGCAGCGCGAACGGCGTCGCGGTGCCGGCGCGCGCGGCGTCGGCGAGTTCGGCCGCGGTGCGCGGGCCGTCGGCGAACACCAGGTCGGCGGCGGCCGCGGACACCACCGCCATCGCGCGCAGCGGCGGGCCGTCGTCGAAGGCGCGGCCGTCGTCGCCACGCAACCGCATCGCCGGCTGCAGCCCGCGCTCGAGCGTGCGCGGCCAAGGGGTACCGGCCTCGTCGGCGGCGGTGTGCACCAAGACCAGCGCGATCGCGCCGCGTGCGGCGACCGCCTCGACCTTGCTGCGCAGGCTGCCGTAATGCGCGGCCTGGGTGCCCGGGAAGCGTGCGGGTGCCCCGCCGAAGGCGACGGCGATGCGCCCGTGCAGGTCGACGCCGCGGAAGTCGTCGTGCTCGAGCTCGGGGGCGTCGATTGCCTGGCCGACGAAGACCGCCGGTGCGCTCGCTTCGCTGCGCGGCGCGGCGAAGTCGGGCAGCGGCAGGAACTGCTCAAATGGCCGCAGCGCGATGCGCCGCCCGCCGCGCTCGACCTCCAGCCGGGCCCCGTCGCGCTCGACGCTGGCGCGCAGCAGCGGCACGCGTTGCTGCCAGCCGCCGTCGTCGCCGGCCGGTTCCAGGCCGATCGCGGCGAAGCGGGCGGCGACATGGTCGGCGGCCCGCGCATAGCCCGCGCTGCCGGTGAAGCGGCCGTCCATGCGCGGATCGGCCAACGTGCGCACGTCGGCCTCGATGCGCTGGCCGGCCGGGGTGTCGTTCGCGACCGCGGCGGCGGCGGGCATCGCCTCGGCGGCCGCGGGCGCCGGGGCCGGGTCGCGCCCGCAGCCGGGCAACAGCGCAAGAAGGCAGACGAGCAGCGCGAGACGGGGCATGACACGGGTCCGGGCGGGCGAGGCCGGACCGTAGCACAGGCCGCCGACGCGGCCGCGGGGCCTGCACATCGGGCTTGCTAGCCTGCCGCGATGTACGACCTTGACCAAGTACACCGGCGCTACGGCGCGGCCGACGCGCTCGATGGCTTCGATCTGCATATCGCGCCCGGCGCGACGACCGCACTGATCGGCCCCAGCGGTGCGGGCAAGTCGACGCTGCTGCGGATGCTGGTCGGCCTGGAATGGCCCGACACCGGCGAGGTGCGTTTCGACGGCACGCCGCTGCGCCGCGACACGTTGCCGGCGCTGCGCCGACGGATCGGCTACGTGATCCAGGAGGGCGGGCTGTTCCCGCATCTCGATGCCGCCGGCAACATCGCGCTGCTGGCGCGCACGCTGGGTTGGTCGCGCGCGCGGATCGAAGCGCGCATGAGCGAACTCGCCGCGCTGTGCCAGCTGCCGGCCGATGCGCTGCGACGCTATCCGGCCGAGCTGTCGGGCGGGCAGCGCCAGCGCGTGGGGCTGATCCGTGCGCTGATGCTCGACCCCGATGTGCTGTTGCTCGACGAACCGCTGGGCGCGCTCGACCCGATCGTGCGCCACGATCTGCAGGCGCAAATGCGCGCGCTGTTCGCGCGCCTGGGCAAGACCGTGGTGCTGGTGACCCACGACATCGCCGAGGCGGTGTGGTTCGCCGACACGGTGGTGCTGCTGCGGGCCGGGCGCATCGTGCAGCAAGGCCCGCCGCGCAGCTTGCTCGACGCACCGGCGGACGATTTCGTGCAGGCCTTCATGCACGCCCAGCGCAGCGTCGACGAGGCGGCGCGGTGAGCGGGTGGCGCAGGCTGGGTGCGACGCTGGCGCTGCTGGTCGGCCTGCTGCTGCCGACACTGGCCGCCGCGCAGACCGCCACGATCGGCTCGAAGAACTTCACCGAAGGCGTGGTGCTGGGCGAGATCGCGACGCTGGCCGCGCGTCAGGCCGGTGCCGAGGTCACCCATCGCCGCCAGCTCGGCGGCAGCCGGATCCTGTGGCGTGCGCTGCTGGAAGGCGAGATCGACGCCTACGCCGAATACACCGGCACGCTGGCCGACGAACTGCTGCGCATGCCGCGTGCGCAACGTGCGGCGCTGGAGGCGGCGCTGGCCGAACGCGGACTGGCGATGACCGCGCCGCTGGGCTTCGACAACAGCTACGCAATCGGCATGCGCCGCGCGCAGGCCACGCAACTGGGGATCACGCAGCTGTCCGATCTCGCCGCGCACCCGGCACTGCGGCTGGGCCTGAGCAACGAGTTCATGTCGCGCGGCGACGGCTGGCCGGGCTTGCGCGCGGCCTACGGCTTGCCGCAGCGCCCTGACGGGCTAGACCACGACCTTGCGTATCGGGCGCTGGCCAACGGCGCGATCGACGCCACCGACCTGTACGCAACCGATGCCGAGATTCCGCACTACGACCTGGTCGTGCTGGATGACGACCGCGACTACTTCCCGTCGTATGCCGCGGTCTACCTCTATCGCGCGGACCTGGGCACGCGTGCGCCCGCCGTGCTGGCCGCACTGCGCGGCCTAGAAGGCCGGATCGACGCGGCGACGATGCAGCGGCTCAACGCGCAGGTGAAGCTCGATGGCGTGGACGAGGCAACGGTCGCGGCCGACTGGCTCGGGGTCGCGCCAAGCAAGGGCGACAGCCGCATGGCGCGCATCGCCCGGCGCACCGGCGAGCATCTGGCGCTGGTCGGCATCTCGCTCGGTGCGGCGCTGCTGGTCGCGTTGCCGCTGGGCGTGATCGCGGCGCGGCGGCCGCGGCTGGGCCAGGGCGTGCTGGCGCTGACCGGCGTGCTGCAGACGCTGCCATCGCTGGCGGTGTTCGTGTTCATGATCCCGCTGTTCGGCATCGGCGCAGGGCCGGCGATCGCCGCGCTGTTTCTCTACAGCCTGCTGCCGATTGTGCGCAACACCCACGCCGGGCTGACCGGCATCGCGCGCGAGCTGCGCGAGACCGCGGCGGCGATCGGGCTGCCGCCGACGACGCGGCTGTTGCGGGTGGAACTGCCTTTGGCCTTGCCGACGATCCTGGCCGGCATCAAGACCGCGGCGGTGATCAACGTCGGCACCGCAACGCTGGGTGCGCTGATCGGCGCTGGCGGCTACGGCCAGCCGATCCTCACCGGCATCCGGCTCGATGACCTGGGCTTGATCCTCGAAGGCGCGGTGCCCGCCGCGTTGCTGGCGCTGGCGGTGCAGGGCGTGTTCGAACTGGCCGAGCGCGCGCTAGTGCCGCGCGGCCTGCGGCTGGCGGCGCGGCGCTGAGCCTCAGCCCGCGCGCATGTGGAAGACGATGACGGTCGCGATCGTGACCACCGACACACCACCCACGATCCAGAGCCGGTTGTAGAGCGTGAAGCGCCGGTTGCGCAGCGCCTGCGGGTCACCGCAGGCGGCATTGGCGGCCAGCTGCAGGCGGACGAGGCTGGCGCAGGCCAGCGGCATCAACGCGATGCCCGACCAGTCCATCCACGGCGTCGTCGCCGGCCAGCGCGCGGCCACCTCCGGGCCGGCGAACGCGGTGCCCCACGACACCGCTTCGCACAGGAAGAACACGCTCGCCACCGCCATCGGCCACCAGCGCCGCGCACTGCCCACCGCGCGCAGCGCCTCGTCGATGCGGCGCGCCAGCGCATGCACGGTGAACAAGGCGAACAATGCCCGCACGACCGGTCGCACCCTGACGCCGTGCACGGTCTGCCAGCGGTCCCAGTGCCGATAGAACCAGTACATCTGGTAGAGCCCGAACGTGGCGACGTAGAGCACCACCAGCTTCAGCGGCGAGACCACGTAGAACGCATCGCCGGTGGCGACGGATGCGCGCACGTCGGCCCGCGGCGGCGCGTAGGGATCGTCCGGTGCGTGCATGCCGGTCAGTCACCGGCGCGCGATGCACGCGACGTCGGGGTCATTGCGGCAACTCCACGTCGAAGACCGGCAACAGGATCGCCGCGCCGATCAGCACCCAGACCAGACCGAAGACCACGATCCACGCCCAGTTGCCCCAGGTGAAGCGCCGGTTGCCCGCGCCGTCGGGATCGCCGCAGGCCACGTTCGCGGCGCGCTGCATCGCCAGCATCGACAGCGCGATCGGCACCAGCGCCAGCAGCGAGACGAGGTCGGTGATCGGCACGCCGATCCCGCGATCGGCCAGGCGTGACGTCACCGTGCTGGCGATCTGGAAGACGATGTAGACCGTCGCCGCCAGCGCCGGCGACCAGGCGCGCACGATGCCGAGCGCGCGCAGGCGCTCGTCGATGCGCCGAGCCAGCGCATGGGCGAAGAAGATCGAGAACACTGCCCGCGGCACCGGCCACACGGTCTCGTTGTGGGCGCGTCCCCATCGACGCCAGTGCACGTAGAACCAGTACAGAACGTAGAGTCCGAAGGTGACGAAGAACAGCACGCAGAACTTCGTGGCCGAGACGACATAGAACGGTTGCGCGGCGACGGCAGCGTCCGGCATCGGCGCCACGTCCGCGGTGGGTGGCGCGTACAGATTGTCCGAAGATGCATCCTGCATAGGTGATGTCCTGTTTCGAGGCGTTGCGCATGGTAGCGCGGGCGCCGCCTTCGTTAGCGCGCCGGTGGCGCGTCGTCGGCGTCGTCGTCCTGGTCGCGCGCCCGCGCGCGCGACGGGAACGGCAGCACGACCCCGCGCGCGTCATCGGCCGGCGGGCGCTGCCACAGCACCGGCACGTCGTGCGGCGTCGGCGGCTCCAGCGTCCCGGCCTGCAGGCGCGCAGCGCGCTGCGCCTCCTCTTCCTCGATCTCCCAGCTGTAGCGGCGGCGCGGCAGCTGCGGGTCGGCACGGCGGAACCAGAACGCCGCAAGCACGCCGCCCAGTGCGCCGCCCAGATGCGACTGCCACGACACGCCCGGCTCCTGCGGCAGGATCGTCAGCAACATGCCGCCGTAGAACAGGAAGGCGATCATGCCGGCGGCGACCGAGGGCCGGTCGCGGCGCAGCAGGCCGAGCACGAACACCAGGAACATCAGGCCATGGGTCACGCCACTGGCGCCGAGATGGTGCGAGCCCGGATCGCCGAGCAGCCAGGCACCCAGGCCCGAACCCAGCCACATCAACGGCAAGCCGCGCAGCGTGGCCTTGGGATACACCGCGAGCGCCAGCGTGCCGAGCACCAGCAGCGCGCTGGCGTTGGCGATCAGATGACCCGGCGAGCCGTGCAGCAGCGGCGCACCGAGCAGGCCCGCCAGCCCCGCCCATTCGCCGGGACGGACCGCCAGCGCACGCCAATCGACCATCGCCTGGAGGCCAAAGGCGATGACCAGCAGCAGCACGAAGCCGATGCTGGCCTGCAGCGCACGCGACAACCGCTGCCGGTCCCGCGCCCGCTGGGCGGGCGAATCCTCAGGCGTTTCGGGCATGTCCAGATGCATCGATCCAAGGTGGCGACGGATCGTAAGAACGCAAGCGCAGTGCTGAAGCGGCCACAGCGGTCTGGCGGCCGGTGACCACGCCGCGCGCCGTTACGCCGCGCCGGCCACGCGTCCGCGCCGCGCGCGTTCGAGATGCACCAGCAGCAGCGAGATCGCCGCCGGGGTCATGCCGGGAATGCGCTGGGCCTGGCCGACGGTCAACGGCCGCACCTGGCCGAGCTTCTGCACGATCTCGGCCGACAGCCCGCGCACAGCGGTGTAGTCGAAGCTGTCCGGGATCGTCGTGCCCTCCTGGCGCTGCTGGCGCTCGATCTCCACCCGCTGGCGTTCCAGGTAGCCCGAGTACGTCGCCTCGATCTCGACCTGCTCGGCGATTTCGGCATCCCTCACGCCCGGACCGAGGCCGTCCACGCGCATCAGCGCCGGGTAATCGAGCCCGGGGCGGCGCAGCAGATCGACCGCATTGCTCTCCCGGCGCAGCTCGATGCCCAGCGTCTCCACGACCGCACGGCCCAACGCGTTGTGCGGCGAGGCCCACAGCCCGCGCAGACGGGCGGTCTCGCGCTCGATCCCCTCGCGTCGCGCCTCGAAGCGTTGCATGCGCGCGTCGTCCACCAAGCCCAGCTCACGGCCGATGCCGGTCAGGCGCAGGTCGGCATTGTCTTCGCGCAGCTGCAGCCGGTACTCGGCGCGGCTGGTGAACATGCGGTACGGCTCCTTCGTGCCGTGCGTGATCAGGTCATCGATCAGCACGCCGATGTAGGCCTGGTCGCGGCGCGGGGTCCAGGCATCAAGGCCGCGCACGCGACGCGACGCATTGAGCCCGGCCACCAGGCCTTGCGCGGCAGCTTCTTCGTAGCCGGTGGTGCCGTTGATCTGCCCGGCGAAGAACAGCCCGGCCACCGCGCGCGTCTCCAGCGACGCCCGCAGCCCGCGCGGATCGAAGAAGTCGTACTCGATCGCGTAGCCGGCGCGGGTGATGTGCGCCTGCTCGAAGCCAACGATGCTGCGCACCAGCGCCAGTTGCACATCGAACGGCAGCGAGGTCGAGATGCCGTTGGGATAGATCTCGGCGACATCCAGGCCCTCAGGCTCGACGAAGATCTGGTGGCTGTCCTTGTCGGCGAAGCGCACGACCTTGTCTTCGATTGACGGGCAGTAACGCGGGCCGATGCCTTCGATCTGGCCCGAGTACATCGGCGAGCGATGCAGTGCGCCGCGGATGATCTCGTGGGTGTGCTCGGTGGTGCGGGTGATCCAGCACGGCACCTGCCGCGGGTGGTCGGCCTGCGAGCCGAGAAACGAGAACACCGGCCGCGGATCGTCGCCAGGCTGGATCGCCATCGCAGCGTAGTCGAGCGTGCGGCCGTCGATCCGCGGCGGCGTGCCGGTCTTGAGCCGGTCGACGACGAACGGGCGCTCGCGCAGGCGCTGGGCGAGCGTGGTCGCCGGCGGATCGCCCGCACGGCCGCCCGCCGACTGCGCTTCGCCGACATGGATGCGACCGCCGAGGAACGTGCCCGCGGTCAGCACCACCGCCGGCGCATCGAAGCGCAGGCCGCTCTGGGTGATGACGCCGCGCACTGCATCGCCTTCGGACATGCCGTTGTGGATCAGCAGATCGTCGACCGCCGACTGGAAGATCGTCAGGTTCGGCTGCGCCTCGACCGCGCGGCGCACGAACGCACGGTAGAGATTGCGGTCAGCCTGGCAGCGGGTGGCGCGGACCGCCGGGCCCTTGGAGGCGTTGAGCCGACGCCACTGGATGCCAGCGGCGTCGGCGGCGCGGGCCATGATCCCGCCCAGGGCATCGATCTCGCGCACCAGGTGGCCCTTGCCGATACCGCCGATCGCCGGGTTGCAGCTCATCACGCCGATCGTCTCGACGTTGTGGGTCAGCAGCAGCGTGCGGGCACCGGCGCGCGCGGATGCGAGCGCGGCCTCGGTGCCGGCGTGGCCACCGCCGACGACGATAACGTCGTAGCTGTAGAAGTCGTTGGGCATCGGCGGATTATCCGGCAGGTCGGCCGGCGCGGGCGAGCCGGCGCTTGGCACGATTTCTGCGTACGTCCGGGCTGCACCCAGGACGGCAAGCGTCTGAAAGGGGGGCGCGGCTGGAGATTGGAACAGGGCCAGCCATGTACGTCCCGGGGAAGCGCGGGGCCGGATGTCGGGGGACATCCGGCCCTTTTTTTTTGGCTCGCCGCCCCACGCGCGCGCCTTGCGCGGCAGGGTGAAGAGCCGATGCCCGGCGGAGGGCGGAACAGGGGGGATCCGAGAGTCCCCCGCCGGGCATCGACAGTCGTATGACCTTTTCGTCGTAAACCGACGCAATCGGTCAGGCGGCGCCAAGCTTCGCCCGGGAATGCCGAAGGCGCAAGCCCCAATGCACCTCGACTTCCCGGAATGGGCCGGCGTTCACGAAAGCCGCCACGTCCAGCAAAACCGGCAGACCCGAAAACCGGGGTCAGAGTCGCTTTTCGCCTCGACACCGCGCCATGGCGTCAGCAATGCATGCGCGAAAAGCGACTCTGACCCCGGTTTTGAATGGATCAGGGGACGCGCTCGTCGGGGCGGCGGTAGCCGGCGCGCTCGCGCGGCGCTGGGCGCGGGGTGTCGCTGCTCGGCGGGCGGCTCGGCGGGCGCTGCTCCGGCGGGCGTGCCTGCGACGGCGGGCGGTAGCCCGGACGCGGGCCATTGTGGCCGGGACGGCCGTCGCCGCCGCCGGGGCGTCCGCCCCAGTGCCCACCGGGGCGCCCCGGGCGATCGGAGTCAGGACGTCCGGGCCGATCCGGGCGGCCGACGCCAGGCCGGCCATTGCCCCAGCCCGGGCGGCCAGGGCCGTGGCCGTGCGGCGGCCGATAACCGGGCCGTCCGTGTCCGTGTCCGTACCCCGGACGACCGGGCACGATCGGGCGCACGATCACTGGCGGCGGCCGGTAGTAACCACCGCCGTAGCCATAGCCGTAAGGCCGGCTGTAGTAGTACGGCGCGCCGTAGCCCGCGCCGCCATACCAGCCCGAGTAGCTGCCGTAGCCGACGCTGCCATAGGGCGCGCCGTAACTGCGGTACACGGTGCCGGGCGAGCCGTAGTAGTAATCGCCACTGCCGCCCCGGTAGCCGTAGCTCGCGCAACCGGCAAGGGTCAGACAGGCGACGAGGATCAGTCCCTTGCGGATCATGGCGGTCCCCCGCTCGATAAGGGCTCCAGCTTCGGCTGTGCCCATTGAATCAGCCCTTAAGGGCACCGGCCGGCCACGCGACACGCTCATGTTCGGTCGTGAATCCGCAAGCCCGCTCGGCTACGCTGTTGCGATGCATGCCGCCTTGCCCTTGCCCGATGCCAACGACCTGCTCGCCGCGGCGGCCCGGCTCGCGCAGGTCGCCCACCTCACACCGGTGTTGCGCAGCCGGGTGATCGATGCGGCCGCCGGTTGCGCGCTGCATTTCAAGGCCGAACACCTGCAGCGTGCCGGCGCGTTCAAGTTCCGGGGCGCGTGCAACGCGGTGCTGGCGTTGGACCCTTTGATCGCGGCACGCGGGGTGGTCACGCACTCGTCCGGCAATCACGGCGCGGCGCTTGCGCTGGCCGCGCATCTGCACGGCATCGCCTGCCATGTCGTGGTGCCCGAAGGCGCGGTGGCGACCAAGCTGGCCGCAATCGCCAGCTACGGCGCGGTGCTGCATCGCTGCGCGGCGACGCTGGCCGACCGCGAGCGCAATTGCGAACAGGTCCGCGCGCAGACCGGCGCCACGCTCGTGCACCCCTATGCCAATGCCCAGGTGATCGCCGGCCAGGGCACGGCCGCGCTCGAGCTGCTGCATGCGGCCGGCCCGCTCGACGATCTGGTCGTGCCGGTCGGCGGCGGCGGGCTGGCGGCCGGCACCGCGCTGGCGATCGCGCACGCCGCGCCGCAAACCCGGCTGGTGTTGGCCGAGCCGCGCGGCGCCGACGACACCCTGCGCTCGCTGCGCCAGGGCGCGCGCGTCGACGACCTGGTGCCCGATACGGTCTGCGACGGGCTGCGCGGGCTGCTCGGCGCGCCGAACTTCGAGATCCTCTCGCGCCATGGCGTCGCACAGGGAACGCCGGTCGAGGTGCTGGCGGTCGATGATGCCGACACCATCGCCGCCGCGCGGCGGATCGCCGTGCACACCAAGCAACTGGTCGAGCCGTCGTCGGCCATCGCGCTGGCCGCGGTGCTCGGCGCGCCGGCGCGCTTCGCCGGCCGCCGCGTCGGCATCGTGCTCAGCGGCGGCAACGTCGATCCGGACCGGCTGCCGTGGCGGCCGTGAGTGCAGCGGTGCGGCCATGACCCAGCGGCGTCGACGCCGTTCGCTGCTGCGCCTGTGCATGTGGGGCGCGCTGTTGCTGGTCGCCTGGCTGGCCGGCGTCGCGGCCTGGATCGTGCATGTGGGCAGCCGCGACGATGCTGGCCCGGCGGACGCGATCGTCGTGCTGGGGGCGGCCGCCTACGATGCGGTGCCCTCGCCGGTGTTCGAGGCGCGGATCGACCACGGCCTGGATCTCTATCGCGCCGGCCATGCGCCGGTGTTGATCTTCACCGGCGGCTACGGCGGCGCCAAGGCGCGCTTCTCCGAGGCGCAGGTCGCGCGGCGTTACGCGCTGCGCCGCGATATCCCGGCCTCGGCGATTCTCACCGAGTCGCGCTCGCGCACCACGGTCGAAAATCTGGTCGAAGCGCGGCGGTTGATGCGCGAGCACGACCTGCACCGGGTCATCGTGGTCAGCGACCCGCTGCACATGGCGCGCGCCCTGCGCGCGAGCCGCCGGCTGGGCATCGATGCGGTCGGCTCACCGACACCGTCGACGCGCTTCCGCACGTTCCGCACCCAGCGCGAGTTCCTGCTGCGCGAGGTGTACTTCTTCCACCGCGATCTCTACGAGTCGATCGTCGCCCGGCTCGCGTCGTGAGCCGACACGGCGCGCTCAGCGCGCTGCGGGTTGGCCGTCGGCGACCAGGGTCAGGCCCTCGGCGAGCAGCCAGCGGGTCGCGAGCACGCGCTGGGTCTGCGGCTGGTCCTTGAGCACGTCGACCATCTGCCGGAACGCGCGGCAGCGCCCTGCCCGGCTGGCCTCGTCGGTCCCGGTCGAGGTGAGCCCGAGCATGAAACCGTCATGGAGCAACGTCGCGGTCACCGCGGCCGCGCGCAGCACCTGTTGCGCGGCGGCCGGATCGAAGGCCTGTGGCGGGCCCTGCAAGCCGGTCAGCGCGACCTGGGTGAAGGCGTTGGCGAAGCGGTTGCGGCTGGCCGGCCCGAGCCGGTCGACGGTGCGCTGGAACGCAGCCAAGTCGCGCGCGGCATCGGGCTCGAACAGGTCGCACAACGCCCGCGCTTCCCCGGGTTCGCGCGAGGCGTGCAGCACCGCCTGGAACAGCCCGTCGATGGCCTCGGGCGCAGCGCGCCGCAGCACGTCGCCGCCGCTCGACAGCACCGCGGTCGTATCGATCTGCGACAGGTCGATCTCGTATTGCTGCGCGGACGCCGGCCACGCCGGCAGCCACAACGCGGTCAACAGCAGCACAGTGGTCGGGCGCCAGCGCATCAAGGCATCCACGTCGCCGGGAGGAGGCGCCGAGTCTAGGCGGTGGCGTGCGGCGGCGGATGAACGCCGCGCTCAGGCGCCCATGTAGCGCCCGGGCCGGTGGTTGAACAGCAGCACCAAGTTGAGCACCAGCACGCCGAGCGCCGAGTACAGCACTTTGGACGGCGGCAGCACGGTCAGCGAGACCAGCATCAGCACCGTGTCGAAGCCCAGCTGCAGTTTGCCCGCGCTCCAGCCGCGGCTGCGCTGCAGCCAGACCACGACGATGCCCACCCCGCCCAGGCTGGCGCGGTGGCGGATGAACGACAGGATGCCCATGCCGACCAGCGCACCGCCGAACACCGCCGAGAACAACGGCGTCATCGATTCGAACGGCGCCATGCGCGGGATCAGGTCGGCGACGACGCCGGTCACGCCGACCGCGAGAAAGGTCTTGAGGGTGAACTCCCAGCCCATGCGCCGCACCGCGATCCAATAGAACGGCAGGTTGAACAGCACGAACAGCAGGCCGAAATGCGCGCCGGTGGCGTAGTGCGCCAGCAGCGCCATACCGGCCACGCCGCCGACCATCAGGCCGCCGGTCGCCAGGATCGACATGCCCAGCGCACTGACCAGGCTGGCCAGGATCAGGCCCTGCACATCCTCGGTGACGGTATGGCGCTGTGGCAGCGGCGCCGGGGCGGCCACAGCCACCGCCGCCGCCACCTCGGCAGCATCGGGCACGGCTTCGAACGCGCCAGGGCGGAAGTCGGCAGGCACAGGAGAAGATCCAGTCATTGCTGCAGCGCAGCATAACGCCTGCGGGCCGGCGTCGTCAGTGCGCAGTGCGGCCCGAAGACCCATGCCCCCGCAGCCGCGCGCAGACAGCACTGGCTATGCGGGCGCGAGGTCGTCCCGGGCGTATCGGGCCGGCGAGACCCCGACATGTCGCGTGAATGCCGTGCCGAAGGTGTTGGCGGTCGCATAGCCGACGCGCTCGGCGACCTGGTCAAGGCCGAGGTCCGCGCCGCGCAGCAGGCGCTTGGCCAACGCCATGCGCCAGGTCAGCAGGTAGGCCATCGGCGCCATCCCGACCACCCGGGTGAAGCGCGCGAAGAACGCCGATCGCGACAGCGCGGCCTCATTCGCGAGTTCGGCGACGGTCCAAGGGTGCCGGGGCCGGGCATGCAGCGCGCGCAGCGCCGCCGCGAGCCGCTCGTCGGCCAACCCCCGCGCCAGGCCGGAGGCCTCGGCGGCGTCGCCGCGGCCGCGCAGGGCCTCGATCAGCAGCACCTCGAGCAGGCGCTCGAGCACAACCTCGCGTGCCGGGCGATGCGCCCGCGCCTCTTCGCCGACCAGGTGCACCAGTGCGGTCAGCCGTGGGTCGTCGCGCACGTGCACGACACCGGGCAGCAGCGAGACCAGGAGCCCGGCGTCGGGCGCGGCGAACTGGCAGTAGCCGATCTGGACGCGCAGATCGACCGGCGCCCCCACCGGCCCGATACGCACCAGGCCGTCGCGCACCTGCACCGGCACAGTGGCCGTCACATCATCGGCTCCGCCGGGCACGGCGCTGGTGGCGATCAGCGCGTGCATCGCCGGCGCCAGCAGGAAATCGCCCGCCTGCAGGGCGATCGGCGGGCCGTCGTCGACCGACAGCCAGCAGGTGCCCTCGAGCACCGCGGCATAGAACGGCTCGCCAGTGCCGTCGCGATGGATGCGCCACGCACCGGCGCCTTCGAGCAATTTCGAGAACCGTGCGGCCGGTTGCAGCAGGCCCACGACTTCGGACAGGGGATCGACCATGCAGGACGCTCGGCGTGGAATGGGCGACGTTCGATTCTAGAGGGTCCGGCCGCCGCGCCCTATCGTCGAGGCTCCTCCCCCAACAGGCATCGCCCATGTCCACTGTCCTGATCACCGGCTGCTCCTCCGGCTTCGGCCTGCAGACCGCGCAGCTGTTCCTCGAACGCGGTTGGCACGTCGTCGCAACGATGCGCACGCCGCGTCCCGATGTCTTGCCTGCGTCCGAGCGGCTGCGCGTGCTGCCGCTCGATGTCACCGATGCCGACAGCATCGCGCGGGCGGTCGACGCCGCCGGGCCGATCGACGCGCTCGTCAACAACGCCGGCTTCGGTGCGCCGGCCCCGGTCGAGCTGACGCCGGCCGACGTCGCGCTGTCGCTGCTGCGCACCAACACCCTGGGCACGCTGGCGACGACGCAAGCGGTACTGCCGCAGTTCCGCGAACGCGGCGCCGGGGTCGTGGTCAACGTCAGTTCGTCGGTGACCCTGCGGCCGCTGCCGTTGCTGGGCGTCTATCGCGCCAGCAAGGCGGCGGTCGAGGCGCTGACCGAATCGCTGGCCGTCGAGGTCGAGCCGCTGGGCATCCGCGTGCGGCTGGTGTTGCCCGGCCGGGCGCCGGAAACGCGCTTCGGCGAGAACGCGCGTGCGCACCTGCGTGGCGTCGACCATCCCGCGTACGGGCCGCTGGTCGAGCGCATGATCGCCGGCTTCCGCGAGACCGGCGGCCCGGTCACGCAGGCCTCGGACGTGGCCGAGGCGATCTGGCGGGCGACGACCGAGCCCGGAACGCCGATGCGCATTGCGGCCGGCGCCGATGCCGAGGCCTGGATGGCCGAGGCCGGTTGAGCCTGCGCCGGCGGCGCGGCGTCAGTCGCGCCGTCGGCGGACCGGGATCGCGCTGGCCGGGAACCGCGCCAGTTCCTCGCCGCCGTCGCGGATCGGCGCACCCGGCTGCGGCGCCCAGGCCATCGCGGTGATCCATTCCCAGCTCGCTGGCAGACCCTCGGGTTCACGGAACTGCGCGTAGTGCGCGGCGGCCGCGGCGAAGCGCGCGCGGCCAGTCAGCGCACGGCGGCGACCGGCCAGCGCGTTGGTCGCGCCGACCGCACGCAGCTCGCGCATCAGCGCGGTCATGTCGGGGTGATGGTGGACCACGACCTCGCGGTCGAGCACCGGGTTGCGGAAGCCGGCCTGCATCAGCGCGTCGCCGAACTCGGCGATCGATGCGAACGGGCTGACGTGTGGCACCTCGTCTGCATGGCCGAAGGCCTCGCGCAGTTCGATCAGGGTCTGCGGCCCGAATGTCGAACACAGCAACAGACCGTCGGGACGCAGCACCCGGCGAAAGCCGGCGAACGCAGCCGCCAGATCCTCGACCCATTGCAGCGACAGGTTGCAGAACAGCACGTCGACGCTGTCGTCGGCGATCGGCAGCGCACGCAGATCGGCGCAGACCCGATCGACCGGCCGCTGCAGCCCGAGGCGGTCACGCCAGCCGGTGCGCACCGGCGCCTGCTGCAGCATCGGCAAGGCCAGGTCCACCGCGACGATGCGCGCCTTGGGCCAGCGCGCGCGCATCGCCAGCGCGGCGTGCGCCGGGCCGCTGCCGACATCGAGCACGCAGCCCGGCACGCGGTCGTCGAGATAGTCCAGCGACTCGAGCAGATGCGCCTCGACCTGCCGCTGCAGGGCGGCGGCGCCGGCGTAGCTCGACGAGGCGCGTGAGAACGCCCGGCGGACGTGGGTACGATCGAAGATGGCGGTCATGGGGTCGGCGATTCGGTGACGGAAGATGGCGCGTCAGGTCGCAGCCGCGGGCAGGAAGGCGAGCAACTGCTCGGCCACGGCATCGGCATGGGTCAGGAACGGCGCGTGGCCGGCATGCGCAATCGTGTGCGCCTGCGCACCGGGGGCCTGCGCGGCGGCGGCGTGCATCGCCTGGGGGTTCACCAGCCGGTCGCGGCGACCGGCCAGCCACAGGCTGGGCAAGGTGAGTCCGGGCAACGCCGCGCGCAGGTCGACGGTGCGCAGCAGTTGCAGCCCCTCGGCGAGCGCATGCGCGGCCGGCTCGCCACGCGCGAACACCTCCGCGCGCAGCGCGCGCAACTCGCCACGCGCATCCTCCGAGCCAAACGCCTCCAATGCGATGAAGCGGTCGAGGGTACCGCGGTAGTCGTCGCGTAGACCACGCGCGAAGTCGTGGAAGATCTCCGGCGCCATGCTGTGCGTCCAGTCGTCGCCGCGCACGAACCGCGGGCTCGCACACAGCATCGCCAGCGCAGTCACCGTGCCCGGGCGAGTCGCTGCCGCTTGCAGTGCGAACAGCCCGCCGAGCGACCAGCCCAGCCACGGCGCCGGCGGCAGCCGCGACGCGAGCGCATCGACCACCGGTGCGAGCGCCAGCGGCACGGTGGCCTCGCGACTGTGTCCATGACCCGGCAGGTCCACGCAGTAGACGGTGCGGTGGGCGCGCAGGCGCGCGACCAGCGGCGCGAACACGCCGCCATGCATCGCCCAACCGTGCAGCAGCACCAGCGGCGGCCCGTCGCCACAGACCTCGATGTGCAGGCCGCTGCCGTCATCGGGCAGCACGGTGGCCGAGGGGGTGTCGTGCATCGTCGGTGTGCCTTCGTGGGTCATGCGCCCTTGTCCCCGCGCAGCGCGCGCGTGCGACGCGGGCTGGTCGCCGCCGGGCGCGCGACCAGCAGCGCGAACGCGACGATGCCGCCGGTCACCACCAGCGCGCCGAGCAGCGCCCGGCCCTGGGGCCAGGCCTCGTGCAGAAACAGCGCGCCCAGCAGCGCGGCGAACAGCAGTTCGGCCGCCTGCATCGCCTCGGCCGCGCCGAGCGCGACCGGATTGTGCCGGACCATGCCGGTCGCCTGGAAAAACAGGATGGTCGCAATCACGCCCGCGCTCAGCGCCACGCCTGCCGCCAGCCACACCTGTGGCAGCGATGGTGCGCCGGCCTGGTGCCAGGCGAAGGCCGCCACGACCAGCCACAACGGCTGGCTGGCCAGCGTCAGTCCGAACACGCGCTGGGTCGCGCTGAGGTCTTCGCCGGTGCGCTCCAGATGCAGCAACAGCAGACGATTGCCCAGCGGGTAGGCGATCGCCGCGGTCAGCACGCAGGCCAGCGCGATCCAGCCCGCCGCGTCCAGGCCCGCCCCGCCGTGGCCGAACTGCATCAGCAGCACGCCGACCAGGATCGCTGCCGCCACGGCCAGCGCGGCCGGCGGCACGCGGCGCCGGGCGTCGCGATAGAGCAGCGGCGCGCACAACATGCCGGCGATCACGGTGAACTGGAAACTGCCGGCGACCAGCCACGCCGGGCCGCTGGACGCGGCGAACGAGAGCATGCCGTAGAACAGCAGGAAACCGATCGCGCTGCAGCGCAGCCACGCCCACGGATGCGCGACGATCGCACGCAGCACCGGCGCGGCGCCGCCTTGCCACGGCATCAACGGCAGCAGCAGCGGCAGGGTGATGAAATAGCGCAGGCAGGCGGTCCACGCCCAGTGGCCGCCGCCGCTGGCGCTGGCGCGGTTGAGCACGTAGGTCAGCGTGAAGAACAGCGCCGAAGCCAGTGCGATCGCCACCGCCAGCAGGGCGCGGCGGTTGTCGTGGGGCTGCGTGCTCATGCCGGGATCGCGGAAGACGTCGGGGCCAGCACATCGCGCGCGGCGGCGAGCGCGTCGACCAGCGCATCGATCTGCGCGTCCTCGTGGGTTGCGGCGAGCGTAATGCGCAGCCGCGCCTGGCCCTCGGGCACGGTCGGCGGCCGGATTGCCGCCACCCAGAAGCCGGCCGCGTCGAGCGCCTGGGACAGCGCGAGCGCGGTCGCGTTGTCGCCGCAGCGCAGCGGCTGGATCGACGTGTCGGACGGCATCAGGTCCAGGCCCGCGCGCGCGGCGCGTTCGCGAAAGCGCTGGACCAGCGCACCCAGGCGCTCGCGGCGCCAGTGTTCATGGCGCGCCAGCCGCACCGCGGCCAGCGTCGCGGCGGCCTGCGCCGGTGGCAGTGCGGTGGTGTAGACATAGGGCCGCGCGGTTTCGGCCAGGTGCGCGACGAGATCGGCATCGCCGGCCACCACCGCGCCGTAGCCGCCGAGTGCCTTGCCGAGCGTCAGCAACTGCAGCGGCACCGCATCGATGCCGAGCCCGGCCTGGGCGACACTGCCGCGGCCCTCGGGCCCGCACACGCCGATGCCGTGCGCATCGTCGACATACAGCAACGCCTGCTGCGTCTGCGCGACCGCGGCCAGCTCGCGCAGCGGGGCGATGTCGCCGTCCATGCTGAAGACGCCGTCGGTGGCGACCAGCGCCGCGCCGCCCGGCAGCCCCTGCAACTGGCGCAGCGCGCCTTGCGCGTCGCCATGCGGGTAGCGGCGCAACCGGCAACCGGCCAGCCGCGCCGCATCGATCAGGCTGGCGTGGTTGAGGCGGTCCTGCACGCAGGCATCGGCCTCGCCCAGCAGCGCTTGCAGCACCGCGAGGTTGGCCGCAAACCCGCTGCCCATCAGCAGCGCCGCCGGTACCTGCAGCCAGTCGGCGACCTCGCGCTCAAGCGCGACATGGCGGGCGTGGTGACCGCAGACCAGGTGCGAGCCGCCGCTGCCGACGCCGTCGTCAACGGCCGCATCGCGCAGCGCCGCCGCCACGGCCGGATGCTGGGCCAGGCCGAGGTAGTCGTTGCCGCAGAAGTTCAGTAGCCAGCGGTCGTCGACCTCGCAGCGCATGCCGTCGCGGCGCGTGACCGTGCGCCGCCGACGACGGGCGTGGCGGGCATCGCGCGCCAGCCGCGCCGCGCGCGCGCGTTCGCGCAGATCGGGCCGCTCAGGCGACATCGCCGCCCGCGTCCGCGCGCGCCGACGTCATGCCGCGCAGCTCGCCGGGTGCTGCGGCAGTTCGATGATGTCGGCGTGCACGGTGCCCGGGTGGTCGTGATCGGCGGCATCGACCATCACCTGCATCGGCCGCAGGCCCAGGCGCGCGAACAGCGCCAGGTCGCGCTCGGTGTCGGGGTTGCCGGTGGTCAGCAACTGCTCGCCGTAGAAGATCGAGTTCGCGCCGGCCAGAAAGCACATCGCCTGCAGTTCGTCGCTCATGTCCTGGCGCCCGGCCGACAGCCGCACCATCGAGCGCGGCATCAGGATCCGCGCGACCGCGATCGTGCGCACGAAGTCGAACGGGTCGATCTGCTCGGTGCCATGCAGCGGCGTGCCCTCCACCTGCACCAGCCGGTTGATCGGCACCGAATCGGGATGCGCCGGCAGGTTGGCCAGCGTGCGCAGCAGACCGGCGCGCTGGCGGCCGCTCTCGCCCATGCCGACGATGCCGCCGCAGCAGGTCTTCAGGCCCGCCTCGCGCACGTGCTCGAGCGTGTCGAAGCGGTCCTGCAGATCGCGCGTGCGGATGATCGCGTCGTAGTACTCGGGATCGGTGTCGATGTTGTGGTTGTAGTAGTCCAGGCCCGCGTCCTTGAGCGCGCGCGCCTGCTCACCGCTGAGCATGCCCAGCGTGGCGCAGGTCTCCATGCCCAACGCCTTGACCTCGCGAATCATCGCCGCGACCTTCGGGATGTCGCGGTCCTTGGGCGAGCGCCACGCCGCGCCCATGCAGAAGCGGGTCGCGCCGGCGGCCTTGGCCTGGCGCGCCTTCTCCAGCACCGCCTCGGTGGCCATCAGCTTGGTCGCATCGACACCGGTGTGGTAGCGCTGGGCCTGCGGACAGTAGGCGCAGTCCTCCGGGCAACCGCCGGTCTTGACCGACAGCAGCGTGCTGACCTGGACCTCGGCCGGATCGAAATGCTGGCGATGCACCTGCGCGGCGCGGAACAGCAGTTCGGTCAGCGGCAGCGCGAACAGCGCCTCGACCTCCGAACGGCTCCAATCGTGACGCAGGGCGGGCTGGCCGGCGGTATCGCGGGCGTGGCTGACAACGGACATGGTGGTTTTCCGACGGTCGCGGCGGGATAGGGCCGGCAGTCTGGAAAGCATGACGCAGGCTGTCAACCAGACGCCCGGCCCGCCGGTTGACGAGCGCCGTGGCCATCGCTGGCTGCGGCGCCTGTTCGCGGCGCGCTGCCTGGTGTGTGAAGAACGCGGCGACGACGGCCGGGCACTGTGCGCGGCCTGCGCCGCGGCACTGCCGTGGACCGGTCCGGCCTGCGCGCGCTGCGCGGTCCCGCTGGCGGCCGGCGACACGCTGTGCGGGGGATGCCTGCGCCGCCCGCCGCCGCTCGATGCGACCTACGCGGCGTTCGTCTACGGCTTTCCGGTCGATCGCCTGCTGCCGCGGCTGAAGTTCCACCGCGACCTCGCCGCCGGTGCGCTGCTGTCGGCGTCGATGGCGCGGGCGCTGGCCACGCGGCCTCGGCCCGATGCGCTGGTGCCGGTGCCGCTGCACCCGGCGCGGTTGCGCGCCCGCGGCTACGACCAGGCGCTCGAACTGGCCCGCCCGCTGTCCCGTGCGCTCGCGTTGCCGCTGCGCGCCGACCTGCTGCGTCGGCAGCGTGCCACCGCACCGCAGTCCCGGCTCGATGCGCCGGCGCGGCGTCGCAATGTCCGCGGCGCCTTCGCCGCGACGGCCCGCGGCGTCCTGCCCGCGCACGTTGCGCTGGTCGACGACGTCATGACCACCGGCGCGACCCTGCACGCGGCCGCGCTGGCGCTGCGTCGCCTGGGCATCGCGCGCGTCGATGCCTGGGTCTGCGCGCGGGTGCCATGAGCGCGGCGGGTAGGATGATGCGACGTCCCCCACACGGTCCTGCCCATGTCGCGAACGCCGCTGCTTTCTGTCCTGCTTGCCTTGTCCGCACTCGTCGCGCTGCCCGCTTGCAGCCAGGCGCCCGCCGAGCCCGCCGTCTCCGAGCGCTACGTCGATCTCGAACTGCACCTGGCACCGCCTGCGGGCGCGGCGCCGAGCAGTGATGCGCGCGCCTGGACCACCGACGACGGCCGCACACTCCAGTTGCGTCACGTCGACACGATCCCCGGCGCCGAGATCCGCTCGATCCGCGCCGAGGTCGTCGGTGACCACCCCGCGGTCGTGTTCGAGTTCACGGCACCCGGCGCCGCCCAGCTCAAAGCGCTGACCGCCGACCACGTCGGCCGGATGCTGGGCCTGGTCGCGAACGACCAGCTGCTGCTCGCCGCGACCATCGCCGGTCCCTTTTCCGATGGCTTCCAGGTGACGACCGACACGCTCGAGGACGCCGACCGCCTGCGCCGCTCGCTGGTGGTCAGCGACGCCCCGTAACCGCCCGGCCTGTCAGCCGCGCAGCGCGCGGGCGTGGTGGGCGATATGGTCGCCGATGAAGCTGGCGATGAAGTAGTAGCTGTGGTCGTAGCCGGGCTGCATGCGCAGTTCGAGCGGATGGCTGGCGGCGGCGCAGGCGGCCTGCAGCAGCTGCGGGCGCAGCTGGCCGTCGAGGAACTCGTCGGCCTCGCCCTGGTCGATCAGCAGCGGCAGCCGCTCGCGCGCCGTGGCCACCAACGCGGTTGCATCCCAGGCCTGCCAGGCGGCGCGGTCGTCGCCGAGATACGCCGAGAACGCCTTCTCACCCCACGGCACCTGGCTGGGCGCGACGATCGGCGAGAACGCCGACACGCTGCGGTAGCGCCCCGGGTGCTTGAGCGCAATCACCAGCGCGCCGTGGCCGCCCATCGAATGCCCGCTGATCGCGCGCGCACCGGTGGCCGGGAACTGCGCTTCGATCAACGCGGGCAGTTCGCGCGCGATGTAATCGTGCATGCGGTAGTGCGCCGCCCACGGCGCCTGCGTGGCGTCGACATAGAAGCCGGCCCCCTGGCCGAGGTCGTAGCCCTCGGCATCGGCCACGGCCTCGCCGCGCGGGCTGGTGTCGGGCGCAACGAGCATCACGCCGTGCTCGGCGGCGTAGCGCTGCGCACCGGCCTTGGTGATGAAGTTCTGCTCGTTGCAGGTCAGGCCGCTCAGCCAGTACAGCACCGGCAGCGGGCCCTGTTCGGCCTGCGGCGGCAGATAGACCGCGAACCGCATCGTGCAGCCGAGCGTGTCGGAGGTGTGTTCGTAGACGTCCTGCCAGCCGCCGAAGCTGGCGCGGTGTTCGATGCGTTTCATGGCAATCCGGACTCAGGAATGGGGGGCTCGCAGAAGCAGGTCAGTAATGGACGACCGAGCGGATCGACTTGCCCTCGTGCATCAGGTCGAAGGCGTCGTTGATCGCGTCCAGGCCCATCGTGTGGGTGACGAACGGCGCCAGTTCGATCTCGCCCTTCATCGCATCCTCGACCATGCCCGGCAGCTGCGAGCGGCCCTTGACGCCACCGAACGCGGTGCCGAGCCACTTGCGCCCGGTGACCAGCTGAAACGGCCGCGTGCTGATCTCCTGACCGGCGCCGGCGACACCGATGATCACGCTCTGGCCCCAACCGCGGTGGGCGCATTCGAGCGCGGCGCGCATCACGTTGACGTTGCCGATGCACTCGAATGAGTGGTCCACGCCCCAGCCGGTCATCTCGACGATGACCTGCTGGATCGGCTGGTCGAAGTCCTTCGGGTTCACGCAGTCGGTGGCGCCGAATTCGCGCGCCAGTTCGAACTTCGACGGGTTGGTGTCGACGGCGATGATGCGACCGGCCTTCGCCTGGCGCGCACCCTGGATCACCGCCAGGCCGATGCCGCCCAGACCGAACACCGCCACGCTGTCGCCTGCCTGCACCTTGGCGGTGTTGTGCACCGCGCCGATGCCGGTGGTCACGCCGCAGCCGAGCAGGCAGACGTGCTCGGGGTTGGCGTCGGGATTGATCTTCGCCAGCGAAACCTCGGCGACAACGGTGTACTCGCTGAACGTCGAGCAGCCCATATAGTGATAGATCGGCTCACCGTTGTACGAGAAGCGCGTGGTGCTGTCGGGCATCACGCCCTTGCCCTGGGTGGCGCGCACGGCGACGCACAGGTTGGTCTTGCCTGACTTGCAGAACAGACACTCGCCGCATTCGGCGGTGTAAAGCGGGATCACGTGATCGCCCGGCTTGACCGAGGTCACGCCCTCGCCCACCTCGACGACGATGCCCGCGCCCTCGTGGCCGAGCACCGCGGGGAACAGCCCTTCCGGATCGTCGCCCGACAGCGTGAACGCGTCGGTATGGCAGACACCGGTGTGGGTGATCTTCACCAGCACCTCGCCGGCCTTTGGCGGCGCGACGTCGATCTCGACGATCTTCAGCGGTTGCCCAGGGGCGAAGGCGACGGCAGCACGGGATTTCATGGCGATGACTCCAAGGAACTTGAGGATAAGGAACGCGCGGGCGGTGGGCCGCTCAGCGCAGGTAGGACCGGACCAGCGCGATGGCGTCGTCGATCGAGGCCTGCCGCCGGTCAGCACTGCTGGCGCCGGCGAGTTCTTCGCGCAGGTGACTTTCCAGCACGCCGGCCATCAGACCGTTGACCGCGCCACGGATCGCCGCGAGCTGCTGGAGCACCGGCGCGCACTCGGCCCCGGCCTCGAGCGCGCGCTCGAGCGCGTCGAGCTGGCCGCGCATGCGGCGCACACGGGCAAGCACGCGCTTTTTTTCCTCGGGCGAATGCGGCATGGCCGGCCTGCGGGCTGGTACTGGGGTGGAGTATATCGCGACGGGGATGCGTGCGCGCAAACGGCCACAACGACGTGCCGCGCGCCTTGATCGACGCTGCGCCTGGCCGGACAACGGTGACTCGATGCGCGCGCAGCGTGTACCGCCGGCGCGCGTCGGCGGGACGGGACGGAAGGCCGTGTCGAACGTGCGCGGCGGTCCGACTCAGCCGGTGTTCTGGATGCCCGCGGCAATGCCGTTGACGGTCGAGATCAGCGCGCGCAGCAGGTTGTCGTCCTCGCGGTCGGCGGCGCGCCAGCGGCGCAGCAGTTCGACCTGCAGCAGGCTGATCGGATCGACGTAGGGGTTGCGCAGGCGGATCGACAACTGCAGGCGGTAGTCGTCGGCCAGCAGCACGTCCTGGTCCTTGAGCAGCAGGATCGCGTCGCGGGTGCGGCGGAACTCCGCCGCGATCTCGGGGAAGAACGCGGCATGAGCGTCGCCGGCCAGCTGCGAATAGCGCTCGAAGATGTCGATGTCGCTCTTGGCCAGCAGCATCTCGACATCGTCGAGCGCGGCGCGGAAGAACGGCCAGTCGCGGGCCATCTCGGTCATCGCTTCGCGGCCGTGGCGCGCGATGCCGTGCGCGAGCGCGGTGCCCAGGCCGTACCAGCCGGTCAGGCCGGAGCGGTTCTGCGCCCAGGCGAACACCCAGGGAATCGCGCGCAGGTTGGCGATGCCGCCCTCGCGCCGACGCGAAGGCCGCGAACCGATCTGCAGCCGCTCGATGACATCGATCGGCGTGGCGGCGCGGAAGTAATCGGGGAAGTCCTCGCGCTCGTGCACCAGTGCGCGGTAGTGCGCGCGCGAGACGCCGGCAAGTTCGCTGGCCAGGGCCCGCCAGGCGTCCTCGCGCGGGTCGGCCGGGCGCGGACGCAGCGTGGCCTGCAGCACCGCGGCGGCGGTCTGTTCGAGGTTGCGCAGCGCCAGCGCGCGGATGCCGTACTTGCGGTGGATCACCTCGCCCTGCTCGGTCACGCGCAGCACGCCGTCGACCGAGCCGCGCGGCGCGGCATGGATCGCGCGGCCGGTCTTGCCGCCGCCGCGACTGACCGAACCGCCGCGGCCGTGGAAGAAGGCGATGCGCACCCCGGCGGCCTGGGCCAGCGCGGTCAGTTCAACCTGGGTGCGCTGCAACGCCCAACGCGAGGCCAGCAAGCCACCGTCCTTGGCGCTGTCCGAGTAGCCGAGCATCACGGTCTGGCGGTCGCCGCGCGTGGCCAGATGCGCCCGGTAGCGGGGATCGTCGAACAGCGCGCGCATGACCGCCGGTGCCGCCTCCAGGTCATCGACGGTCTCGAACAGCGGGGCGACATCGAGCGGTACGTCGCCGTCCTCGACGCAGCCGGCGATGCGCGCCAGCGCCAGCACCGCCAGTGCATCGGCGGCGCTGCGCGCCATCGAGATGATGTACAGGCCGGTCGCAGCCTCGCCGTGGCTGCGACGCAGATCGACCACGGCGCGGAACACGCCGAGTGTCGAGGCGACGACATCACCGTCGTCGCCGGCCGGTGCCCGCGGCGGCGCGTCGAGCATCGCGTGCAGGCGTTCGACGCGCGCGGCGACATCGCGCGCCGCCCAGTCGCCGCCGTCGATGCGGCCGAGGACCTCGTCGTGGACCGCCGAATCCTGACGCAGGTCGAGGGCGGCGAGATGGAAGCCGAAGGTGCGCGCACGCCACAGCAACCGTTCGAGCGCGAAGCGCCCGGCGTGCTCGCCGCGGTGCGCGCGCAGGCTGGCGTCGATCAACACTAGGTCGTCGATGAACGCGCCGGCGTCGGGGTAGCCGGCGCGATGCTCGGCCGCGGTCGCCGCCAGGCGCGCGTCGATCAGGTCGAGCAGCCGCCGGTAGGGCATATCAGCGTGCCGTGGATTGAGCACCGCCTCGGCGTCGGGCAGCCGCCGCCGATAGTCGTCGACCCGCACCAGCACCGCGTCGTCGATCGTCGCCCGGCCCAGGGTTTGGGTCAGCACATGGCCCAGCCCGCGCAGGTCGCGGCGGTACTGCGCCAGCGCCAGGCTGCGTTGGGCGCCAAGTGCGGCGCGCATGGTGGCGGCGTTGACGTTGGGATTGCCGTCCATGTCGCCGCCGACCCAGGTTCCGAAGCGCAGTACCTGCGGCAAGGTGGGCCGCGTGCCGTAGACGCGTTCGATCGCGTCGCCGAGCGCTTCGTAGAACACCGGCAGCACGCGGTAGAGCACGTTCGACAGATAGAAGCCGACATGGTCGACTTCGTCGGCGACGGTGGGTTTGCGCGCCGGCGATTCGGAGGTCTGCCAGGCCGAGGCGAGTGCCTGCCCGATCCGGGCGTCGTCGGCCCGGCGCTCGGTCGGTGTGCGTTCGCGGTCGATGTCGGCGATCAGCCGTTCAACGATCGTGCGCTCCTTTTCCAGCAGCACCCGGCGCACCGCCTCGGTCGGATGCGCGGTGAACACCGGCTCGACATGCAGCCGCGAAAGACACCCCTGCAAGTCCTCGAGGGTCACGCCGTCCTCGTGCAGCGCGCGCACCGCGGCTTCCAGTCCACCGGGCTGCGGCGCGTCGCTGGCGCGCTGGTAGTCGCGGCGACGGCGGATGCGGTGCACGCGCTCGGCCAGATTGACCGCGCCGAAGTAGGCGGCGAAGGCGCGCACCAGCACCTCGGCATCGTCGGTGGCAACCTGCGACAGAGCTTCGGCTAGCGCATCGACCGGGGTGCCGGATTCGCGCCGCGCGATCGCCGCGCGCCGCAGCGCCTCGACGCGCTCGAGCAGCGCCGGCGAGGCCTGCTCGGCGAGCATGTCGCCGACCATCGCGCCGAGTCGGCGGACATCGTCGCGCAGCAGGGTATCGGTGCGCGCGAACTCGACGTCGCGCAGCGGTAAGGCGGGGTCTTGGGAGGCGTCTGGCGTCATCCCGACAACTTACACAAGCCGAGGCCGCGATGGGTGACGGGCCTGCGCCCCGGCGGTCAGTAGGCGAACTCGCGGAACACGTGGTCGATGTCGCCCTGCCAGGGGCCGTGGTACAGCGCGAGCTTCTGCTCGGCCGGGGTCTGGCCCGACTCGGCGATCTCGATGAGGGTCTCCAGGAACACGCGCTCGTCCTGGCCGTCGCCATTGACGCGGGCGCGGCGCTGCAGACCGGCGGCGGAGATCTTCAACGCCTCGATCGCCAGGTCGCGCAGCGTGCCATGCCGCCACGGCGTGGCGAGCGCCTGCCGGGGCACCGCGTCGCGCAATGCGTTGCGCTCGGTGAGCGTGAGGTCGCGCACCAGGTCCCAGGCCGCGTCGAGCGCAGTGTCGTCGTAGAGCAGGCCGACCCAGAACGCAGGCAGCGCGCACAGCCGGCCCCAGGGGCCGCCATCGGCGCCGCGCATCTCCAGGTACTTCTTGAGCCGCACCTCGGGGAACGCGGTGGTCATGTGATCGGACCAGTCGCGCAGCGTCGGCAGCTGGCCGGGCAGCGCCGGCAGCCGGCCGTGCAGGAAGTCGCGGAAGCTCTGGCCGCTGGCGTCATGGTAGACCCCGTCGCGATAGGAGAAGTACATCGGCACGTCGAGCAGATAGTCGACGTAGCGCTCGTAGCCGAAGCCTTCCTCGAACACGAAGTCGAGCATGCCGGTGCGGTCGGCATCGGTGTCGGTCCAGATATGCGAGCGGTAGCTCAGAAACCCGTTGGGCTTGCCTTCGGTGAACGGCGAATCGGCGAACAGTGCGGTGGCCACCGGCTGCAGCGCCAGTGACACGCGGAACTTCTTGACCATGTCCGCTTCGGACGCGTAGTCCAGGTTGACCTGCACCGTGCAGGTGCGGGTCATCATGTCCAGGCCGAGCGTGCCGACCTTGGGCATGTAGTCGCGCATGATCCGGTAGCGGCCCTTGGGCATCCACGGCATCTCGTCGCGCCGCCACTTGGGTTGGAAGCCCATGCCCAGAAAGCCCAGGCCCAGCTCTTCGGCGACCGCGCGCACTTCGCGCAGGTGCGTGTGCACCTCGCTGCAAGTAGCGTGGATGTCGATCAGCGGCGCGCCCGACAGTTCCAGCTGCCCGGCCGGCTCGAGGGTCACCGAGGCGCCGTCCTTGAGCAGAGCGACGGTGCGGCCATTTTCGTCGACCGGCGCCCAGCCGAACCGGGTAAGCCCGGTCAGCAACGCCTCGATGCCCTGCGGGCCGTCGAACGTCGGCGGGCGCAGATCGGACAGGCGGAAGCCGAACTTCTCGTGTTCGGTGCCGATGCGCCAGTCGGCGGGCGGCTTTTCGCCCGAAGCCAAGACCTCCACCAGGGTGTCGCGGTCGGTGATCGGCGTATCGGCGACGTGGCTAGGGCTGGACAAGAGAAGGCGCTCGCAGGCGTTGAGGCAGGGACGACCGCAGGCCAGCCGCGGGAATGCGCGCACTATACCGGTTGCATCGGCGGCCATCGTTGAGCGGATCGGGTCGCAGAATTCCGCCGGTGGCGCATGCTCGGCGGTAGCATCGGCGGCGATGGACGCCGCCCCGCCCGACCCCGACGGCCTGCTGCCCGCGCTGGCCTCGCTTGCCGACTGCGCGCACGCAGAGGGCTACACCTGCATCGCGGCGCGGCGCGAGCACGGCGCCCGCTCGGTCGCGATCGATCGGCCGCAACTGGCGATCGTGCTGCAGGGACGCAAGGTCGTGCGCACCGCGACGCAGGTGCTGGCGTTCACGCCCGGCGACGCCTTCCTGGTCACGCGCGCCTGCCGGATCGACGTGGTCAACGTGCCCGACGCGCGGACCGGCCGCTACCTGTCGGTGGTGATCCCGCTGTGTGAGGAAGCACTGGCCGCCGCACGGGAGCTGTGGAATGAACCGCTGCCGGCCGCGGGACAGGCACTGGCGCGGATGCCGGCGATCGACCACGCGCGGACGCTGCTCGACTGGCGCCGCGCGCTGGCCGACGGCCGCTACACCGAGGCGCGGCTCGCGCTGGCCGCGCTCATCGTGACGCTGTGCCGCCACGGCCACGGCAGCCTGCTGCTGCCGCCGGTGCCCAGCCTGGCCGAGAAGGTGCGCGAGCGGGTGACGACCGACCCGGCGCGCGACTGGCGCTCGCGCGACCTGGAGGACCAGCTCGGCCTGAGCGGCGCGACGCTGCGACGAAGGCTGGCGGCCGAGCGCACGTCGCTGCGCACGCTGGTCGCCGAGGCGCGACTGGCGCACGCGATGACGCTGCTCTACACCACGACGCTGCCGCTCAAGACGGTGGCCGCGCGCGTGGGCTACCGCTCTGTCCGCAGCCTGGCGGCGCGCTTCCGCGCCCGCTACGGCTTCGACCCGGGCGACATCGGCAACGCCGGGACCGCGCCCGGGAACGATGCGCGATAGCCGGTCGCGTATGTCGGGCGCGCGTCGAGTCGGGTCGATACTCGTGGCTGGCAGCCGGCCGACGTCGCACGCACCGCACGCAGCACGCGATTGAGCGATTCGCGCACGTTTCTGCGCGCACCGCGCGGCGGCCCGGGCACACGATGCGGATTCCTTTCTTCCGGACCCGCCGCATGCCCCTCCCCGCGTCCGCGCTGCGCGCGCTGCTCTTACCCGCCCTGCTGGCGATCGCCCCGCTGTCGTCCGTGTCCGCCGCCGGTGCCGCCGATGCCCAGGTGCCCGGCTTCCAGCACCATGACATCGGCACGCTGCGGGTCACCGCGCTGTTCGACGGTGTGGTCGCGTTGCCGCGCCAGCAACTGCACGGTCTCGACCCCGGCCAGGTCGCCCGACTGCTCGACGGGCATTACGTGCCCGAACGCGCCGACGGCATCCAGACCGCGGTCAATGCCTATCTCGTCGAGCGCGACGGTCGCCGGCTGCTGGTCGATGCCGGCACCGCGCAGTGCTTCGGCGACGCACTCGGCCAGGTGCCGCGCAATCTCGCCGCCGCCGGCATCGACCCGTCGTCGATCGACGACGTCCTGCTGACCCACGCACACCCCGATCACATGTGCGGCGTACTCGCGGCCGACGGGAGGCCGGCGTTCGCCAACGCGACACTATGGCTGTCGGCTGCCGACGCGGCCTGGTGGCTGGACCCGGCGAACGCGGCCGATGCGCCGGACAGGATGCGGCCGGCGTTCGCGATGGCACAACGCGCGGCCGCGCCGTACGCCGCGCGCGGGCGACTGCGGCGGTTCTCGCCCGGCGATGCGTTGCCTGCCGGCGTGCGTGCGCTCGATTCGCGCGGGCACACCCCCGGCCACGTGTCGTGGCTGATCGACGGCGGCGCCGGCGCGCAACTGCTGGTCTGGGGCGACATCGTCCACTACCACGCAGTGCAGTTCGCACGGCCCGAGGCCAGCTACGAAGCCGATAGCGACCCCGCGGCGGCAATCACAAGCCGGCGCCGGCTGCTGGCCGAAGCGGCGACGCGCGGCTGGTGGGTCGCAGGCGCACACCTGCCCTTTCCGGGTCTGGGCCACGTGCGCCGCGACGGCGACGGCCACGCCTGGGTGCCGGTGGAGTTCGCGCCCGTGCCGCGGTCGCACGACGACGCAGCGGGCGGCATCGGCCATGCCCCACGCTGTGTCGAGTCGGCGGACTGGCCGCCATCTGAATGGCCCCGACCGTATTCACCCACACATGAATATGCGGCAGCGCGCGCTGCGCCCGATCATCCGTGACTCCAATCACAACCACGCCCGCGGGTTTATGGCCATAGTGGCCGCTCGCGATTGCTGCGACATTCTGTCGCACCGCGCCATCGCCGCCGTATCGGCTCGATGCCCGTCGTCGCATGGCGCGGCGCAGGACAGGAGGTGCCCGCAAGGTCATTGCCGTATCGATGCATCGCCTTCGCCGCGCAGCCGCGCGTCGAACGGCCTCAACGCCGCATCGCCATCGAACGCACGCCGGACCGCATCGCCGGGCGGCCCGGGTGTTCGCGACACGCTCTTTCCGGCGTATTTCACCAGGACCATCCATCGACACAAGGAGTAATTGCGATGAAGCATGTCACCGCATTGGGATTGACCCTCGCGCTGGGCGCACTGAGCGTCGGCGTGGCGAGCGCTGAACCCTTGAAGTTCGAAAAGCTGGGCCAGAAGGCCCGATTCATCCACGGCGACGACCTGGTGACCGGCGTCCAGCCCGAGACCGCCACCGCCAACCGCCCGCCGACCCTGCTGCAGAAGGCCGGGGGCCTGAGCACGGTCATGGCCACGCGCGAAGGCGACCAGTACATCGCGACGATGGACCCGCGCGATGTCGCGCTGTTCGAGCAGGCGATCGAGGCCCTCGAGGTGCTGGGCCGTACGCCCGCCGCGACGCCCGGGATGCCGCCCTCGCTGCCCCGGACCGACGGCCTGCCGACGGTCTCGCCCAAAGTGGTCATCGGCGCCGACGACCGCGTGCAGGTGACCAACACCACCGTCGCGCCGTTCTACAACATCGGCCGCATCGGCATCGGCTGCACCGGCACGCTGATCGGCCCCAAACATGTGCTCACCGCCGGCCATTGCGTGTCCAACGGCGCGGGCAGTTTCTATTCCAGCCTCAACTTCACCGTGGCGCAGAACGGCAGCTACCAGCCCTGGGGCACGACGTCCTGGAGCCGGGTCATGACCACGGGCGAATACCACAACGGCGGCAACACCAACTACGACTATGCGTTGATCGTGCTCAGCGCGCCGCCGCACGGCGGCTACGCGGCCTGGGGCACTTACGGCGGCGGCACCCACACCATCACCGGCTATCCGGGTGACAAGCCGTTCGGCACGATGTGGCGGCACTCGGGCACGGTCAACACCAGCGGTTCGTTCCGGCTGTGCTATACGATCGACACCGCCGGCGGCAACAGCGGCAGTGGCATCTACGACAGCGGCTATGTCGTGCGCGGTGTGCACACGACCGGCTCGTCGAGCCAGAACTGCGGCACGCGGATCACTGCCACGGTGCAGAACACGGTGCAGAACTGGATCTCCAGCAACCCCTGACCGGCGCGTTGCCGACCCTCATGGCGCCCGCAGCATGGGCGCCATGACCTCCACCCGCAGACCACAGGAGGCTCCATGAGACCGTTGCTCGCCACGCTCGCCCTGCCACTGCTGTTGACCGCCTGCGGCGCGACGCCCTCGCAGACATCCACGCCACGCGCGCCGCTCGAGGCGGCGACCATCGTCGGCAGCGCCGAATCCCCCGACCCGGTGCTCGAGCGGGTCCAGGCGCTGGAACGGCAAGGCGTCGTCGAGAACGTCGTCGTGCAGGAATCGTTCCCGGTGCAGATCCGCCTGCGCGCGCCGCGCGAGGTGATCGACGAACTCCAGGCGATGCCGCGGGTCGGTGCACCGCGCCCGACCGCGCCGCAGTAGCGCATCGGGCAAGACGCCAGGTCAGTCAGCGCCGGGGGCGGGTGCGCCGATCTCCATCCAGCGCGCGACCACCGCGCGCAGTTCGTCGACGCCCGCCTTGGATTCCGACGAGAACGTCTGCACGCTGACCTGCTCCCCGTGCTGGGCCTGCAGTTCACGGCGCACCGCCTGCAAGGTGTTACCCGCCGCGCCGCGGCCGAGCTTGTCGGCCTTGGTCAGCAGCGCATGCGCCGGTGTGCCGTTGCGGACCGCGAACTGGATCATCTGCCGGTCGTAGTCCTTGAGCGGGTGGCGGATGTCCATGACCACCACCAGACCGCGCAGCGCCTGGCGATGGGCGAAGTAGTCGGCAATGAACGCCTGCCAGTGCGCCTGCAGCTCGCGCGGCACCTTGGCGTAGCCATAGCCCGGCAGGTCGACCAGGAACCGGCGCTCGTGCGGCGGCAGCTCGAAGTACACCAGCTGCTGCGTGCGGCCGGGGGTCTTGGACACACGCGCCAGCGCGTTCTGTCGGCACAGCGCATTGAGCGCACTGGACTTGCCGGCATTGGAGCGGCCGGCGAACGCGACTTCGAAGCCGTCGTCGGGCGGAAGCTGGCGCGGAACGTGCGCGGCGAGCAAGTACGCGGCGCGGTTGAAAGGATTGGACATCGGCATAGCTTGGCACACCGCCCCTGCGGCGTCCGGTCGCGGTTTGACCGCTTCGGGTCCGCCACACATAATTTCAACCCTCGCGAGCCGCATTCCGCCGGCCGCAGCGTCGAGAATTCTCGGAGCCCAGCCATGCGCCACGCTCGCGTCTTTGCTATCGCCGGCTTTGCCGCCCTCGTGGTCGGCGCGGTCGCGTTCGCCCAGTCCACCGTGGCGCCGTTGCCCGACGCCCCCGAAGTGGAGGCGGTCGACCTGGATAGCCATCCCGACGTCAATGCGGTCGCCGCGCTGGCCAAGGCACGTCCGGGCGATGCGCAGAAGGGTGGCCAGCTGGCCGGCACCTGCGCCGCCTGCCACGGCGTGGACGGCAACGCCGACGCCGCGCCGACGGTCTATCCACGCATCGCCGGCCAGAGCGAGCGCTACGTCGCCCGGCAGCTCGCGCTGTTCAAGAGCGGCGAGCGCATGAACCCGATCATGCAGCCGTTCGCCGCGATGCTCAGCGCGCAGGACATGCGCGACCTGGGTGCGCATTACGCGCTGCAGAAGAGCGGCGCGGGCATCGCCGACGATGCGGTCGTCGAAGGCGGCCCCTACGACGGCATGAAGTTCTACGAGATCGGCCAGACGCTGTTCCGCAGCGGCGACGCCAAGCGCGGCATCCCGGCGTGCATGGCCTGCCATGGCCCGGCAGGCGCCGGCAACCCCGGCCCGGCGTACCCGCATGTCGGTGGCCAGCAGGCCTGGTACAGCGCCGCGCGCCTGCAGGCCTACCGTGCCGGCGAGACGCAGGAGGCCGACCGCCACCTGTTCGACATCATGGCCACGGTCGCCAAGCCGCTGACCGATCAGGAGATCGAGGCGCTGGCCAGCTACATGCAGGGCCTGCACACGCGTCCCGACCCGAAGATGCTGGCCGCGATCGAGGCCCAGGCCGCGGCGATGCCGGCACCGGCCACGCCGCCGGCCGAACAGCCGGTCCCGCCGACCGACGAGACCGCCGAGCAGGCCCAGCAGAACGACGGCACCGCCGAGGCGGCCCCGGCTGCCGACGCACCCGCCGAGCCGGCGCCCGCCGCGACCGAGTGAGCGTCGCCGCCGGGCGTGGGCCATGCACGGTCCTGCCCGATCCCGTATCGTCCGCAACGCCGGCCGGGCTTCCCGCGCCGGCGTTCGTGTGTCCGTCCCACCGTGCTGTGTCCATCCCCGTGTTCCCGGCCGGCCTGCGCCGCGCCGCTCCAGGAGTCCACGCCGCCATGTCCGTCTCCCGTTTCGTTCCCGCCTGGTGTCGCTGGCTGGCCTGCGCGCTGTTCGCGCTGGCGGCCGCCCTGCCCGCCGCCGCGCAGTCGCCTGCGCCGGTGGAGAACGTCGACTACGCCGTGATCGAAGGCGGCACGCCGTGGCAGCCGCTCGACGGCCATGTCGAGGTGGTTGAGGTGTTCTCCTACGGCTGCATCCACTGCTTCCATTTCCAGCCGATGATCGACGCGTGGCTGGCCCGGCAGCCGCGCGATGTGCGCTTCACGTACCTGCCGGCAGTGTTCACCGCGGGCGACCCGTTCGCGCGGGCGTTCTTCGCCGCGCAATCGCTGGGCATCGACAAGCGCACGCATGCCGCGGTGTTCGACGCGGTCCACAAGACCGGCGAGTTGCCGCGCAGCGGCGCGAGTCTCGATGCGCTGGCGACGTTCTACGCCGCGCACGGCGCGCCATCGCAGGCGGCGTTCAAGGCCGCGATGACCAGCGCGCAGACCGACGAGCGGCTGAACGCAGCGCAGGCCTTCGCGCTGCGGAGTGGCCTGCAGGGCACCCCGACGCTCATCATCAATGGCCGCTACCGGGTCCAGGCGCGTACCCTCGAGGGCGCGCTGACGATCGCCGACCAGCTCATCGCCCGGGAACGCGTCCGGCCCTGAGCCGGCGACCGAGCCCCGTACCGAACGCTCACATCGAGAGACCATCCATGAAGATCCGCCATTCCCTGCTGGTGCTGCTCGCCCCCGTCCTGATCGCCGCCTGCGGGCAGCAGCCCGACCCGGCCGCCGCGCCCGACGCCGCGCCGACTGCGCCGGCTAGCGCGCCCGCAAGCGAGCAGGCCCCCACGCCCGACGCAGCTCAGGCCCCGGCCGCCGAAGCGGGCAACGAGGCCGAGGCCGCCGCACCGGCCGCCCACAATCCGGTCGTCGCGCCCGAAGGCCCGGCCCCGGTCGCCGGCACCGACTACGTCGTCATCGACAACGGCCAGCCGTTCGCCCAGACCGCCGGCAAGATCGAGGTCGCCGAGGTGTTCGCCTACTGGTGCGGCCATTGCGCCGCGTTCGAACCGCTGGTCAACGCCTGGAAGGCCAAGCTGCCCGACGACGTCAACTTCGTCGCCGTGCCGGTGGTGTTCGACCAGAACGACCAGTTCCCGCGCGCGTTCTACGCCTCCGAGGCGATGGGCACGCTGGCGCGCACGCACGACGCGACGTTCAACGCTATCCACATCGAGCGCAAGCTGCGCCAGAACGCCGATGCCGACAGCATCGTGGCGTTCTACGGCAGCCTGGGCGTGGACCCGCAGCGCTTCCGCAGCACGATGCAGAGCTTCGCGGTCAATGCGAACCTCGGCCGCGCGCGCCAGTTCGCGACCCGCAGCGGTGTCGACTCCACGCCGACGCTGGTCGTGGCCGGCAAGTACCGCATCATTGGCCGCAAGTCGCTCGAGGACATGCTGCGTATCGCCGATCACCTGATCGCAACGGAGCGTGCCGCACGCTAGGGCCGATGCCGCAGCCCGACCCGACGCCCGCCCCAGTGTCCGAACCCGCACCGCAGCGCCTGCGGCTGCTCAGCGCCAACATCCAGGCCGGTTCGAGTACCCGCCGCTACACCGACTATGCGACCCGCAGCTGGTCGCACGTGCTGCCGGCCGGCAAGCGCACCGCGCTCGATGCGATCGCGGCGCTGGCCGGCCGCCACGACATCGTCGGCCTGCAGGAGGCCGACCCCGGCAGTTGGCGCTCGGGTTTCACCAACCAGACCCACTACCTCGCCGAGCGCGGCGGCTTCGCGTTCTGGAGCCACCAGCCCAACCGCCGCGTTGGCACGGTTGCCTCCAGCGCCAACGGCTTGCTGAGCCGGCTAGAACCGGTCGAGGTTATCAACCACGCCCTGCCCGGCCGGATCGGCGGACGCGGCGTGCTGCTGAGCCGGTTCGGCGAAGGCACCGAAGGCCTGGTGGTCGCCATCGCGCACCTGTCGCTGGGCGCGCAGTCGCGACGCTCGCAGCTGGCCTTCATCTCCGAAGTGCTGCAGGACTATCCCAACGCGGTGCTGATGGGCGACTTCAACTGCACCTGGGACCGCCCGGAGATGGACGTGCTCTACCGCGGCACCGGCCTGCAGCCGCCGGCCTGCGAGGTGCACACCTTCCCCAGTTGGCGACCGCAGCGCGCGATCGACCACATCCTCGCCACCCGCACGCTGCAGTGCACGAACATGCAGGCACTGCCGGCGGCATTCTCCGACCATCTGGCCCTGTCGACCGAGCTCGTGGTACCGGCCAACGCGCTGCGCCGCTGAGTCGCGCACGCCCGCCTGCGGGCGGGCCGCTGCGCGGCGAGCGCGTAGAATGCCGCGATGACCAACACCCCCAATCCCGTTGTCCGCCTCAAGAATGCCTGGCGTTCGAGTCATCCCTGGATCTTCCAGCGCCTGGTCGACAAGCCCGCACAGCGGCCCAAGCCCGGCAGCATCGTCGAAGTCGTCGGCGTCGACGGCGAATGGATCGGCCGCGGCTTCTACAACGGCCATTCGCGCATCGCCGTGCGCATTCTCGAAACCCATCCCGATGTCCCGGTCGACGCGGGCTGGTTCTCGCGCAAGATCGCCGACGCGGTCGCGCTGCGCCGCGAGGTGCTCGGGCTCGACGCCGTCTCCGACGCCTGGCGCGTGGTGCACAGCGAAGGCGACGGCATCAGCGGCCTGGTCGTCGACCGCTACGGCGATCTGCTGGTGGTCGAGTTCTTCAGCGCCGGCGCATTCCGCCACCGCGACTGGATCTTCGAAGCACTGCGCGAGCAGTTCCCCGGCTGCCGGTTCCACAGCTTCGCCGACGAACACGTGCAGAAGCAGGAGAGCTTCGACTTCCGCGGCAGCACGCCGGCCGAGCCTGCGATCATCACCGAGCACGGCGTGCGCTTCCGCGCCGATCCGGCCGGTGCACACAAGACCGGCTTCTTCGCCGACCAGCGCGAGAACCGCGAATGGCTCAGCCGCCAAGTCGCGGGCAAGCGCATGCTCGACCTGTGCTGCAACACCGGCGGCTTCGGCGTGTACGCGGCCGTGCGCGGCGCCAGCGAAGTGGTCGGCGTCGACATCGATGAGGACGTGATCGAGATCGCCAAGGGCAACGCCCGCCTCAATGACGTGCGCATCCGCTTCGTGCAGGCCGACATCTTCCCGTGGCTGCGCGACGCGGCGAACGCGGGCGACGCCTACGACGTCGTCGTGCTCGACCCGGCCAAGATGACCCGCGATCGCGATCAGGTGATCCCGGCGCTGAAGAAATACCTGGACATGAACAAGCTGGCGCTCGGCGTGGTGAAGCCGGGCGGCCTGCTGGCGACGTTCTCGTGCACCGGCCTGGTCAGCGAGGAGCAGTTTCTGGACATGCTGCGGCGCGCGGCGTTCTACGCTGGCCGCACGATCCAGGTGCTCAAGGTCGCCGGCGCCGGCCCCGACCACCCGTTCCTGGCGCACGTGCAGGAATCGCGATATCTGAAGGCGGTGTTCTGCCGCGTGCTCGACTAGCGTGACGGCGCGGCTGCGGCCCGGCGCACGCCGGGCGCTGTGGGGCGTGGCGGCGCTGACGCTCATCGCACTCGCGGTCAGCGTCTGGTGGGAGCGTCGACACAGCGAACCGCCACCGCTCGGTCCACCGTCGGCGGGCCTGCCGGCGCGTCTCGAACTGGTGGCCGGCGACGGGCATCGCGGCACGGTCGACGGCGATTGGGCACAGGCGCGCTTTGACGATCCCTACGGCATCGCGGTCGCCGCCGATGGCACGGTCTTCGTCGCCGAGGGCGGCGCGTCCAACCGCATCCGGCGCATCGCGGCCGACGGTCGCGTCGACACGTTCGCCGGCGGGGCCGAGGGCTTCGCCGACGGCCGCGGCGCGCAGGCGCGCTTGCACACGCCCTCGGGCCTGGCGATCGACGCTGCCGGCACGCTGCTGGTCGCCGATACCGGCAACCACGCGATCCGCGCGATCGCGCCCGACGGCACGGTGACGACGCTCGCCGGCACCGGCGAGGCCGGCTTCGCCGACGGCCCAGCCGCGCAGGCCCGCTTCCATGCGCCGACCGGGGTCGCAGTCGACGCGGCGGGACGGGTGCTCGTGGCCGACGGCTTCAACGACCGCATCCGCGTGATCGAGCACGGCCAGGTGCGCACGCTGGCCGGCGACGGCCAGCCGGGTTTCGCCGATGGCAGTGGGAGGCAGGCGCGCTTCGACACGCCGAGCGGCGTCGCGGTCGATGCCGAGGGGATCGTGTGGGTCGCCGATACCGGCAACCATGCGCTGCGCCGCATCGCGACCGATGGCACCACCACGACGCAGGGCCTGTACGGCAACGACCCCGATGCGGCCCCGTCGGCGCCGGTCTCGATCGCGATCGACGCGCAAGGCCGCCTGTACCTCGGCGAACTCGCGCGCGGACGCGTGCTGCAGATCGCGCCCGACGGCCGCACGCACGTGCTGACCGGCCGCGACATGGCCCAGCGGCTGGCGCGGCCGACCGGGCTCGCATTCGATGCCTGGAACCGGCTGTGGGTCGCCGACGCCGCCGCGTATCGCGTCCACCGCGTCGTGCAGGTCCGCCCGCAACGCACCAAGCAGAATCTCACCAATGCCGCCGTCGGCCCGGCGCCGGACAGCGCGCTGCCCGACACCCGCGGCCGTTGGCCGCTGGCGCCGCAGGACGGCTGGCACGAAGTCGTCGGCACGCTCGGCGAGGTGCGCGGCAACTTCCGCGGCGAGTCGCGCCACCACCTGCATGCGGGGTTCGACGTGCGCGGCGATGTCGGCAGCCCGGTGCTGGTGATCGCCGACGCCAAGATCGCCAGCCCGTTCGCCGCCGCCGGGTTCGGCGACCAGGCCGAGCACCTGGTCCTCGACGACCTGACCTACATGCACATGCGCGTGGGCCGCACGCCGCGTGGCGAGGCGCTCGACCCGCGCTTCCAGCTGATCGCCGGAGACGACGGGCGCACCGCGCGCGTGCGCATCGCGCGCGGCACGCGGCTGCGCGCAGGCGATGCGATCGGCACCATCAACGCGCAGGCGCACGTGCATCTCATGGTCGGTCCACCCGGCTATCAGCGCAACGCGATCGGGCTTGGCTTCCGCCACTTCGTCGACACCGTCGCGCCGCGCATCGACGACCTCGCCTTGCTCGACGCGAGCGACCGGCCGATCGTCGAGCGCGAAGACGGCCGGCTGCGCGTGCCGCGCGAAGGCGGCGGCGTACAGATCGTCGTCGAGGCCTGGGACCAGGTCGACGGCAACCTGCCGCGCCGGCGCCTGGGCCTGCACGCGCTGGGCTGGCAATTGCTGACGGCCGACGGCACGCCGCTGCCCGGCTTCGAGACCCCGATGATGACGATCGACTTCGATCGCATGCCGCCGCACCGCGAGGCGGTGCGCGTGGCCTACGCGGCCGATAGCGGCATCACCGTGCACGGCGCCTCGCGCACGCGCTTCCGCTATGCGGTCAACAACGTCGTGCGCGACGGTCGCCTCGAACCGGCGCTGTGGGACCCGGCAACATTGACGGGCGGCGACTACGTGCTGCGCGCGGTGGTGCGCGACGCCAGCGGCAACACCGCGACGCGCGAGCTGCCGCTGCGGCTGCACTAGCGCGCGCGGCGCGCACCGGATCAGCGCAACGCGGGCGCGTCGTCGGTCAAGGGATAGCCGGCGAAGGCCTTGACCTCGTCCATCAGGAAGTGCGAGACGATCTTCTCCACGCCGTCGTCGCCGCTGAGCAGCGCGCGGGCGACGTCCTTCCAGTGGTGCACGTCGCGGACGATGACCCGCAGCATGTAGTCGTAAGGGCCGGACACGCGGCTGGCCTCGACGATCTCGGGCATCGCCAGGATCCGCCGGTCGAACTCGGTGAAGCCCTCGAGCGCGTGTTGGCGGAAGCTGACCTGCGCCATGACGATCGTCGCCGAGCGGATGCGATCGACCGCGACCTGCGCGCGGTAGCTGTGGATCAGGCCGCGCTGCTCCAGCGCTCGCACGCGCGCCAGACACGCGCTGGGCGACAACGCGACGCGCTCGGCCAGCGCTTGGTTGGTGATACGCGCGTCCTGCTGCAGCACGTCGAGGATTCTCAGATCGGTGCGGTCGGGCGAGCGGATCGTCATGGCGGTCGGCGGGCAAGCCTGGCGGTGGCAGGGACGGTACAACGTACCGAATTTCGGGGCATGGAACGCAGATCCTGCGAAATTGTGCGGCCGATTCCGCCGCATATGCGGGCATTTCTATCTCTTCTATTTTAGATTCAATTGCTTACGTGATATCCGCCCGCCGTGGAATCTGCTGGACGCGGTCGCGCGCGTCTTCCAATACTCGAAACGCGTCGCAACCGCGCCGGGAAGGGGACGCCCGGCGCCGCCATGACACGGATCCGTGTCCAGCCACCGCCAACCGGGGATTTCCATGCAGCCGCTCACCGTTTCACGTCTGGCCCGCGCGCTTCATCTGGCCTGCCTGTGTGTTCCCCTGATGGCCTCGGGCCTGGCGCTGGCGCAGGACCCGGCCGCCGCCGACGCCCCGCCCTCGACCACCGAGCTCGACACCATCGTCGTCACCGCTGGCAAGCGCCAGGAATCGGTACGCGAGATCGCCGGATCGGTCTCGGCGGTCACCGGCCAGCAGCTCGAAGACCTCGGCGCACAGTCGCTGGCCGACTACATCCAGCGCACGCCCGGCGTGGTGTTCAACAACTACCAGCCCGGCGTCTCGCACGTGGTCATGCGCGGCATCGCGACCAGCTCGGGCAACGTGCAGGGGCAGACCACCACCGGCTACTTCCTCAACGAAGTACCGCTGACCGAGCCGGGCTGGACGATCGTCGTCCCCGACATCGACGCCTTCGACATCAATCGCGTCGAGGTGCTGCGCGGACCACAGGGCACGCTGTTCGGCTCGGCATCGATGGGCGGAGCGATCAACTATGTCGCCAACCTCGCAGACGCCTCGGGCTTTGACGCCGCCGCCGAGCTCACCGCCAGCCAGACTCGCAATGCCGACGTCGGCTTCGGCGCCAAGGCGATGGTCAACCTGCCGATTGCCGAGGACGTGCTCGCGGTGCGGGCGGTTGCGCAGCTGCGCGAGGATCCGGGCTACCTCGACAACGTCGGCCTGGGCCGCGACGGCAGCAATGACAGTCGCACCGCCGGCGGTCGCCTGTCGATCACGCTGACGCCGTCGCAGGCCACCACGCTGAGCTGGTTGAGCCTGTGGCAGAACACCGATGCCGACGACAACAGCTATCGCATCGCCGGGCTCGGCGAGTTCGAGCGCACCACCGCGATCCCCGAGTTCACCGACACCAAGGTCGCGGTGCACAGCCTGCGGCTAGACCAGGACCTAGGCTTCGCCACTCTGACCGCGCTGCTCGCCCAGCAGGACAAGCGCCAGGACTGGCAGTTCGACTACACCCCGATCCGCGGCGCCTACAACGCCGACCTCGGGCTCGACCTCGACACCCCGCTGTACATCGCCTCCGGTGGCGAGAGCACCGGCCGCAGCCTGGAACTGCGACTGGCCTCGTCCGGCGCCCAGCGGCTCGAATGGCTGGTGGGCGGCATGGTGTTCGAGACCGACAAGGCCACATACGAGGCGCTCGGCGCGCAGGGCGCAGCCGGCGCGTTCGATCGTTCGCCGCTGTTCGGGCCGGGCAGCGGCGCGGTGATCGCGCCCGACGATGCAATCTTCAACGCGTTCTACAGCCATCTCGACGGCACCGAACTGGCAATCTTCGGCGAGGGGACGTTCCACTTCAACGACCAGTGGAAAGCCACGCTCGGCGGCCGTTTCTTCCGCACCCGGGTCGAATCGCGCAGCACCCAGGTCGGTTTCTCGACCTGGCCGGGCGATCCGCTCGTCACCCGCGCGCGCACCGACGAGGACGGCTTCAATCCGAAGGCGTCGCTGACCTGGACGCCGTCGCAGGATCTGATGGTCTACGCGCTGGTGTCGGAGGGCTTCCGCTTCGGCGAGCCCAACACCGGTGGCCTGAGCGCCTATCCGATTCCGCCGGGCTCGCGCAGCGACAGCCTGGTCAATTACGAACTGGGCGCGCGCAGCAGCTTCGCCGACGGCCGCTGGCTCGTCGACGCGACGCTGTTCTATGTCGACTGGAAGGACATCCAGTTGCGCCTGCAGACGCCGGACTTCTACAACTACGCCAGCAACGGCGGCCAGGCCTACAGCCGCGGTGTCGAACTGGCGACGACCTGGCGGCCGGTCGCCGGCTTCGACTGGCAGTTGGCCGCCACCTGGCAACAAGCCCGGCTGGACGAGGACCTGGAGATCCTCTGGGCCGGCACCGCGCCGGCCGGCGCGCAGTTGCCCGGTTCGGCCGACTGGACCGTCAGCAACGTGCTCAATTACCAGTTCGACACGCGCTTTGCGCCGACGCTCACGCTCGCCCATCAGTACATCGGCAGCGGCATCAGTGACCTGGCATCGGCGGTGCCCGGCGCGGTCCGCCACACCCAGGGCAACTACACCACGGTCGACCTGCGCTACCGCATGACCTTCGGGACCACCGACCTGACGCTGTTCGGCAGCAACCTCGGCGATGTGCGCGGCATCACCCGCAGCGTGTCCGAGGTCAACGGCATCGGCCAGGGCCTGGTGCGGCCGCGCACCTTCGGCGTGACGGTGCACTGGCGCTATTGATGCTGCGCGGGGCCGCCGCCGGTCCCGTTCGACCCATGCGCGCACGGCGCGACAGGAGATGCACGACCCCATGACGTCATTCGATTCCCCGGCCGGACGCGCCGACGCGCTGGCGCTGGGCCGGCTGGACGCGCACGCGCAGGCGGCGCTGCGCAACGACGGCGCGTTGTCCGCACTCGACCTCACCGAGGCGGCGATCGTCCGCGCGCAACTGCTCGATCCCGCACTCGGCGCGTTGAGCCACCAGGCCTTCGATGCGGCCCGGCAGCGCGCCCGCGCACTCGATGCCGCGGGCCCGGACCCGGCCGCACCGCTGGCCGGCGTGCCGTGGCTGGCGAAGGATTCGCTGCGCGTGCCGGGCATGCCCACCCGCGGTGGCTCACGCAGCCGCAGCAGCGAACCGGCGACCGACGCACCGCCGTTCGTGCAGCGCTTCGACGCCGCGGGCCTGGTGGCGATCGGCAAGAGCGCGATGCCCGAGTTCGGCCTGATGGGCTCGACCGAGCCGCTGCTCGGGCCGGTCACGCGCAACCCGTGGTCGCGTGCGCATTCGCCCGGCGGCTCCAGCGGCGGGGCCGGTGCCGCACTCGCAGCCGGCATCGTGCCGCTGGCGCACGGCAGCGACGGCGCCGGCTCGATCCGCATTCCGGCCTCGGCCTGCGGCGTCGTCGGGCTCAAGCCCGGACGCGGCGCCTGCGTGCCGGTGCGCGGCCGGCATGCGATCGAGGACCTGATCGTGGCCGACAGTCTGATGTCGCGCAGCGTCCGCGATACCGCCTGGGCCTTCGCCACCGCACATCCCGACCGGCCGCTCCAGGTCACCGGGCCGGATCGGCGGCGGCTGCGGATCGGCCTGGTGCTCGAATCGCTGCCTGGCCTGGCGCCCGACCCCAAGGTCGCGGCGGCGACGCAGTCGGCGGCCCACCTGTGCGCATCGCTGGGCCATGACGTCGACGCCGTGACCTGGCCGCTCGACAGCGACGCGGTGTGGGCGGCGCTGCACACCCTGTGGTCGCGGCTGGGCGTGGACGCGGTCGAACTGGCGACCGCCCAGGGCGGCGCCGCATTCGCGCAGCGCGCACTCGAGCCGTGGACCTTGGGCCTGGCGCACTGGCACGAGGCGCACTGCGGGGTCGCGGAGCTCGAACGCGCCTGGACCACCGTGGCCGCGCTGCCCGATGTGTTCTCGCGCTTCCACGCCCACTACGACGTGCTGCTATGCCCGACCCTGCGCACGCTGCCGCCGACGCTGGGCACGCTGGCCCCCGACCGCGACTTCGCCGCGCTGTTGCCGGCGATGTTCGAATGGATCGCCTACACACCGCTGCAGAATCTTGCCGGCACACCCGCGATCTCGCTGCCGCTGGCGCATGGCGCTGACGGCCTGCCGATCGGGGTGCAGTTCGCCGCCGATCGCGGCCAGGAGGCGCTGCTGCTGGCGCTGGCCTACGAACTGGAAGCGGCCGCACCCTGGCAAGATCGTTGGCCACCGACATCGGTGGCCACCTACGAGGACACACGCTGATGGGTCACGCCCGCGACACCCGCTATGCGCCCCGCGACGACGGCGACATCGTGCGCCTGATCCAGGCGCAGCCCTTCGCCTGGCTGGTCTCGCCCGGCGGCGACGATGCCGCGTTCACGCCGTTGCCGCTTCGCGTGGAGTGCGATGCCCAAGGGCGACTGGTGGCGCTGCGCGGACACCTGGCACGGCGCAATCCGCACGTGGCCAGGCTGCAACGCGATCCGCGGGCCCATGCCCTGGTCATCGGGCCGCACGCCTACGTGTCGCCGAGCTGGCTCGACGACCGCACCCAGGCCCCGAGCTGGAACTACGCCGCTGCGGCGTTCACGCTGGAGGTCGCCTGCAGCGAGCGCGAGGCCGACATCGCCGACGAACTCGATGCGCTGGTGACGTCGATGGAAGCCGGCCGCCCGAACGCCTGGTCGATACAGGAGATGGGCGAGCGCTACGCGCGCCTGGCGAGCGGCGTCACCGCCATCCGCGGGCACATCGTCGACACCCGCGCCACGTTCAAACTCGGCCAGGACGAGGCATCGCACGACTTTGCGCAACTGCTCGCCGGACTGACCCGCGGCGGCGAGCACGCGCTGGTGGACTGGATGCGCGACTTCGCCGCGGACCGCGACGCATGAGCGCAGCGTCCGACGCGCTGGACCCGATGCTGCGCGGCTTCGTGACCGCGATCTGCAGCGAAGGCGCACGCCTGGCCGGCGGCCGCGTCCTCGACTGGCCACAGCGGCGCGCGATCGCCGAGACCGTGCGCGCGCCTTGGCGCACGGGCGGGCCGACGATGGCGCAGACCACGACGCATCGCATCGACAGCGCGGCGGGCGCCTTCGACCTGCGCCTCTATCGCCCGGCAATGGCGAGCACCCCCGCGCCTGCGCTGATCTACGTGCACGGCGGCGGCTGGTGCCTCTTCAGTCTCGACACCCACGACCGGCTGATGCGCGAACTGGCCGCGCGCGCGGGCATCGTGGTGGTCGGGATCGACTACGCACTCGCCCCCGAGCATCCCTATCCGACCGCGCTGCGGCAATGCGTGGACGCGGTGCGTGCGGTGCGTGCGCGCGCCGACGACTTCGGCCTCGATGCCACGCGGCTGGCGATCGGCGGCGACTCGGCCGGCGCCAACCTCGCACTCGCCACCGCGCTGCAGTTGCGCGACGCGGACGGGCACACGGGACTGGCCGGCTTGCTGTTGCACTACGGCGCGTTCGACACCGCGATCGACGCCGACTCGGCGGCGACGCTGGGCGCCGCCGACGCCATGCTCGGCGCCGACGAGATGGCCGACTACTGGCGCGCCTACCTCGGCCCTGCGGCGGAGCATTGTCGTGATCCTGCGGCCGTGCCCGCCCACGCCGCATTGCACGCCCTGCCGCCGACGCTGCTGCTGTGGGGCGAACGCGACGTGCTCGCTGCGCAGAACGCGGCGATGGCGGCGCGCCTGCGTGCGAGCGGTGTCGAGGTCGACGCGCAGGCCTATGCCGGCGCGCCGCACAGTTTCCTGGAGGCGATGTCGGTGTCCGAGATCGCCCGCGATGCGCTGGCGCGCGGCGCCGGCTGGCTGCGTGCGCGGCTGGCGCCTGCAGGCGTGGGCGCATGATCCGCCGCCTGAGCCTGGGCCTGCTGCTCCTGCCCGTACTGGCCGCGGCAAACACCACCGCACGCAATCACCTGCCGACGCCCGAGGACATCGCCGCGCTGGCTGCCGTGGACGATCCGCAGATCGCGCCCGACGGGCGTCGCATCGCTTACACCGTCGGCACGCCGCAGCCCGGCGGCGCCGCGCCGCGCACGCAGGTATGGCGCGTGGCGTTCGACGGCGACACCGCGCCGCGCGCCCTACCGGTGCCGGACGCGGCCCAGGACCGCCAGCCGCGCTGGTCGCGCGACGGTCGGCAGTTGCTATTCCTGTCCGACCGGCGGCGGCCGGGCGCCGACGCCACCGGCCCGACCCAGGTCTGGCGCGTCGACGCCGACGGCGATGCGGCGACACCGCTGACCGACACGCCCGCCGATGTCACTGCGTTCGACCTGTCGTTTGATGGCGCGCAGCTCGCCTGGCTGCAGACCGACCCGCCGTCGCCGATCGAAGCTGCGCGTCTGGCGGCCAAGGACGATGCCGTCGTCGTCGAGCGCCCGACGCGTTTCTCGCGCGTGTGGCTGCGTGCGCTGCCCGATGGCGCGGCACGTGCGCTCACGCCGGTCGGCCTGCAGGTCCACGACCTGGCGTGGTCGCCCGACGGCCGCACGCTGGCGCTGCGCACGTCCTCGGGCACCACGCTCAACGACTACTGGTACGACTCGGCGGTGGTGCTGCTCGATGTCGCCAGCGGACGCATCGGCGCGCCGCTAGAGCCGCACGCCTCTGCCCATCCGCTGCAGTGGTCGCCCGACGGCCGCCGACTGCTGTACGGGCGCCTGGGCACGCACGGCATGGTCGCCACACCGATCGTGCACGACATTGATCGCCGTACCCGCATCGCGCTCGGCGCACACTGGCCGGGCACGTTGTGGCTCGCGCGCTGGCAGGACGATGCGACGCTGCTCGGGCAAGGCCAGCGCGGCATGCGCGGCGCCTTCGTGCAACTGGATGCGGCGACCGGCGCGGCGATCGAACGCGCGCGGCCGCAGATTCCATTTCGCAGCTTCACCGTCGCCACCGATGGCCGTGCCGCGTATCTCGGCCTGCGCGACGACAGCCCCGGCAATGTCTGGACCTTCGACGGCGCGCGACTGACGCAACGCAGCGACCACCATCCGCAGGTCGCCGGCTGGCGGCTGGGCCGGGTGCGCGAACTCGAATGGCCGGCCTCGCGCGATGGCCGCGTGATCAGCGCGCTGCTGGTCACCCCGTCCGACTGGGATGGCACGACGCGGCTGCCGACGCTGGTGCAGATCCACGGTGGACCCGCCTGGGCGTGGTGGTCGGGCTGGCAGGGCTCGTGGCACGAATGGGCGCAGTTGCTCGCCGCACGCGGCTACGCGGTGCTGCTGCCCAATCCGCGCGGTTCGGAAGGACACGGCAACGCCTTCGCCGAGCTCGCCCGCGGCGACTGGGGCGACGGCCCGTTGCAAGACGTGCTCGACGGGCTCGACCTGCTCGAGCGCGACGGCATCGCCGATCCGGCCCGCGTCGCGATCGGCGGCTGGAGCTACGGCGGTTATCTGTCCGCCTGGGCAGTCGCGCGCAGCGACCGCTTCCGCACCGCGATCGTCGGCGCCGGCGTGCTCGATCTGGCGAGCGCGGCGCTGACCAACGACGTCCCCGACTACCTGCCCGGCTACTTCGGCGATCCGCTGCACGAGCGCGCGCGCTACGACGCGCAATCGCCGGTCCACCATGCGCGCGCTGTCCGCGTGCCGGTGCTGATCCTGCACGGCGAGGCCGACGCGCGCGTGCCGCTGTCGCAGGCGCAGATGTTCCATCGCGCGCTGCGCTTCAACGGCACACCGGTCGAACTGGTCACCTATCCGCGCGGCCCACATTGGTTCCACGAAAAGGCGCACGAGATTGACCTGCAGCAACGCGTCGTCGACTGGCTGGATCGCACCCTGCGCTGAGCGCGTCTGACGCAGACAAGGCGCGTGCGTCAATTGAACGCCAGCCGCACGCCGAAGCCAACCAGGCACGCGCCGGCGATCCGTCGCATCCAGCCGGTGATGCGCGGATCGCGGGCGACATGCGCGCGCAGCGCGTGGCCAACAAGGATCAGCAGCGAGCAGTACAGCAGCCCGAGCATCCAGATCAGCCCGGCCATCGCCGCGAATGTCGCGACATCGCGGTGCTGCGCCGCATCGATGAACAGCGGAAAGAACGCCATGTAGAACAGCACGGCTCTCGGATTGAGCAGCGTGATCAGCACGCCCTCGCCGAACCAGTGACCGTTGCCCATCTCGACCATGCCCGCACCATCGCCGCGCCTGCGCAGCAGTTGCACGCCGATCCACACCAGATACACGGCACCGAGCCATTGCACGCCACGGAACAGCATCGGGTTGGCGGCGAGCAGCGCGGCCACGCCACCGGCGGCCAGCCACAGCAGCACCTGATCGCCGAGCGCCAGGCCGAAGAGCGCCGCATAGCCGCTGCGCACGCCACCACGCGCGGTCGCGGTCAACAGCGCGAACGTGCCCGGCCCCGGAATCGCGAGGAACACGAGCACCGCGAACCGAAGGTCGTCAGATCGGAGATGCCCATCCAGCCCATGTCGTCAGCACCCCGGATCGAGCACGCATGATACGCAGGCAACCGACCATCCCCGCCTGCGGGACACGCAGGGCCGCCGCGGCGCCGGTCGGATTCACGTCGCCTCGTCGGCATGGCCGGCACGGTAGGCAGTCGCGGGCATCGATGCAGGGCGGCCGGACGGTCGGGACGCGATGGCCGCCATCCCCTGTCGCCGGAGATTCCCATGCATTCACGTCGCAGCTTCCTGTCCGCCGCCGCACTCGGCGCCGCCACCCTCGCCGCCGCGCCGCTGGTCGCCAGCGCGCAGACCACACCCGGCGATGTCCTGCCGACGCAGGGCCGTCGCCGGTCCACTGCGCTGCCGACCAATCCCGCGGGCGGCCGCAGATACCGCCCGAGCGCGCGCGTCGGACTCGGCGGCGCGCCGCTCGGCAACAACTGGGCGGTCGTCACCGAAGACGACGCGCAGGCCACGCTGGAGGCCGCGTGGGACGGCGGCATGCGCCTGTTCGACACCTCGCCCTGGTACGGCCTCGGCCGCTCCGAGCGTCGTTTCGGCCACGTGCTGGGCCAGAAGCCGCGCGCGGAGTACGTCATCTCCAGCAAGGTCGGCCGTCTGCTGACCGCGACGCAGGAAACGCCCAAGGTCGGCTGGAAGGACCCGCCGCCGTTCGACTACCGCTACGACTACAGCGCGGCCGGCACCCGCCGTTCGATCGAGGACAGCTTGCAGCGCCTGGGCATCGACGCGATCGACATCGTGCTGATCCACGACCTGTCGCCCGACAACGGCGACATGAAAGAGCGCTGGACCGAGTACTTCGAGCAGGCCCGCACCGGCGCCTTCGTCGAGCTGACCAAGATGCGCGAGGAAGGCCTGATCAAGGCCTGGGGCATGGGCGTCAACACGCCCGACCCTGCCCTGCGCGCGATCGAGGTCGCCGATCCGGACATCTTCCTGCTCGCCTGCCAGTACTCATTGCTCGACCACCAGCGCGCGCTCGACGACACCTTCCCCAAGCTCGCCGCAAAGGACATCTCGGTCATCGTCGGCTCGCCGCTGCTGGCCGGCTTCCTGACCGGGCGCGACCGCTACCTGTACGGGTCGCAGCCGGTGCCGGCCGATGCCCAGCAAAAGCGCGCGAAGGCCGAAGAGATCGTGCGCGCACATGGCGTCGACCTGCGCACCGTGGCCCTGCAGTTCGCCAATGCACCCGAGGTCGTCTCGGCGATCGTGCCCGGCGCGCGCAACGCGCGGCAGGTGCAGGAGAACATCGCCTCGATGTCGGTGGCGATTCCCGGCGGCGTCTGGGACGACCTGCGGCGCGCCGGCATCGTCGCCGAGCACGCGCCAGTGCCCGCAGCGGGCTGACGGGCCCTGCGCCCGGCGCTACGGCGCCGGGTGCGAGGCGGCCAACCGGGCACGCACCGAGTCGATCAGCGCCGGCAGCGTCTCCACCCGCGGCACGCCGTAACGCTCGGCAGTGATGTCCAGGTTGCCCTTGCGGAAGTAACCGGCTGGCGCTGCCAGCAGCAGCTTGCCCGAGCGCGCGTACAAGCCGAATTCCAGCAACGTGATCGGGCTCTGCGTGCCCGGCGCGAAATACATCAGCACCAGATCCGCCCGCTCCAGCGCCGCGAGCTCCCACTCCACCTGGCGCCGGAACTCGGGCTCGTCCGCCTCCGGCCGCCAGGCCGGGTTCCAGTCCGCACGGCGCGGATTGAGCAGCACCACGTCCAGATCGGCGAGCGCGGCCTGGATCTGCTGCTGCCAATCGCCAGCACGGCCCATCTCGATGCTGCCGGCCAGAAACACCGTCGGTCGGCCGTCGTCGGGCAGCGGGTCGGGCGAGACGACCGTCGTCGCCGCGAACGCCGACAGCGGCGCGAGGGTGGCGATCGCGAGCAACGGCGCGAGCAAGGATCGGAGCATCGTGGCCATACCTGCACAGGGCCCGCCATGATCGCAGACGCGCGGCCATAGCCGCCGCCGACGCCCCGCATGAGACCGGGCTGGCTACACTTGGCACCAATGAACCCGCATGTCGTTCTGCTCGCCCTGATCCTCGTCCTCGTCGCGGTCGCGACGGGCCTGCTCGTGCTGCTGTTGTTGCGTCGTCCCGGCGCGGGCGGCGAGGCGCTGGAGCGGGCCCTGCGCGAGGAGCAGCGCGCGGGCCGGACCGAGTTGCGCCAGCAGCTCGACGGCTTCGCCGCAGCGCAGGCGCAGCGTATCGACGCGTTCGGCGCGCAGTTGCAGGCAGTCGCCGCACGCACCGACCAGCGGCTGGACGAATTCACTGTGCGCACCGATGCGCGGCTCGACGCGTTCACGCGCACCACCGACGAACGCCTCGACGTGCTGCGCGCGGCGCTGGGCGAGGACGCGCGCAAGGCCCGCACCGAGGCCGCGGACCAGCAGCAGCGGTTCGCAGACGCGCTGGGCGCGCGCCTGAACGAACTGACCCAGCGCAACGAGCAGCGCATCGGCGAGATGCGCGCCACGCTCGAGCAGCAGCTGCGCGCCTTGCAGGCCGACAACGCAGCCAAGCTCGAACAGATGCGCGCGACCGTCGACGAGAAGCTGCAGACCACGCTCGAGGCGCGCCTGGGCGCGTCGTTCAAGCTGGTGTCCGAGCGGCTCGAACAGGTGCAGCGTGGCCTGGGCGAGATGCAGCAACTGGCGACCGGCGTGGGCGACCTCAAGCGCGTGCTGAGCAACGTCAAAAATCGCGGCGGATGGGGCGAGGTGCAGCTGGAGAACATCCTCGAGCAGACGCTGACGCAGGACCAGTACGGCCGTGGCGTGCGGGTCAAGCCGGGCGCCGCGGAGATCGTGGATTTTGCGATCCGCCTGCCCGGCCGCGGAGACGCCGATGCCGTCGTGTGGCTGCCGGTCGATGCGAAATTCCCGCGCGAGGATTACGAACGCCTGCTCGACGCGCAGGAACAAGGCGACGCGGAGGCCGTGAAGACCGCGGTCGCCCAGCTCGAACGCGCGATCCGGGTGCAAGCCAAGTCGATCTGCGACAAGTACGTGTGCCCGCCACACACGACCGATTTCGCGGTGATGTTCCTGCCGACCGAAGGGCTCTATGCCGAGGTCATCCGCCGCGCCGGTCTGGTCGACCTGCTGCAGCGCGAGCATCGCATCGTGGTCGCCGGACCGACGACGATCACCGCGCTGCTCAACAGCCTGCAGATGGGCTTTCGCACGCTGGCGATCGAGAAGCGCTCGAGCGAGGTGTGGCAGGTGCTGGGCGCGGTCAAGACCGAGTTCGGCAAGTTCGCGACTGTTCTCGAGCGGGCCACAAGCCAGCTCGACACCGTGCAGAACAGCATCAAGGCGGCCGGCGTGCGCACGCGCGCGATCGAGCGCCAGTTGCGCGGCGTCGAGTCGCTACCCGGCCCCGACGCGCAGGCGCTGTTGGGCGATGCGCTCGACGACAACGTCGACGCGCAGGACTGACCGGCCAACGCAACGCCGCGGCAATGCCTGCGAGGCGATGGCATGATCGCCGCTCCCCACCTACCGACGCACGCCATGACCGCAGCGCTGACCGATATCCCGCTGACCACCATCGACGGCGACACCACGACGCTCGGCGCCTACACCGGGAAGACGCTGCTGGTGGTCAATGTGGCCTCCAAGTGCGGACTGACGCCGCAGTACGCCGGACTCGAGACGCTGTATCGCGAGAAGCGCGACGCGGGGCTGGAGATCCTCGGTTTTCCGGCCAACGACTTCGCCGGCCAGGAGCCGGGCAACGACGCGGAGATCCAGCAGTTCTGCACGCTCCACTACGACGTGGACTTTCCGCTGTTTTCCAAGATCGCGGTCACCGGGCCGGACGCGCATCCGCTGTATGCCGCGCTGACCGCGGCGCGGCCGGAGGCGACCGGCGACGGTCCGATGCGCGAACGCCTGCGCGACCACGGCATGACCCCCAACCCGGCGCCGGGCGTGCTGTGGAATTTCGAGAAGTTCCTGATCGACCGCCACGGCCACGTCGTCGACCGCTTTGCCCCGGACGTGACCGCCGACGATCCGCGCTTGCGCGCGGCGGTCGAGGCCGCGCTGGCGGGGTGAGCGAGTACGCCCCGACGGGGAGGGGCCGCGTGCGGCCCCCGCCGTGACTCAGGGGTTGGAGATACCGGGCACCACCGGGATCGCGTCGACCGGCACGGTCGGCATCGCGTCGTCTTCGTAGAGGTAATCCGGCAGGTCGTCCTCGTCACTGCGATGCCGGCGCACCGACTCGATCTGGTAGGCGCGGCGCTGCATCCAGGCATCGCGGATCAGTGCGTACTCGTCGGTCGCGCCCTCGCGCATGCTGTCGACGACGAACAGCCGCGTGCGCAGGTCGACCAGTTGCAGGCCCTGTAGGCCGTAGCGCCAAGTATCGTCGTCGAGCTGGCGCAGCGGCGACAGCGGCGCGTCGCCGACCATGCCGAAACCGTCACGCAACGTGCGCGGGCCGAACAACGGCAGTTCGAGATAGCGCGAGTTGCGCCAGCCCCACACGCCCAGCGTCTGGCCGAAATCGGCATCGCGATGCGGGATGTCGGCGTCGGTTGCCGGATCGAAGATGCCGCCGATGCCCAGCGTGCTGTTGACCACGAAACGACCCAGTGACTGGCCGGCGTCCTTCGGCCGCCCCTGCAGCAGCGCATTGAGCGCGGCGACCGGCTGACCGAGGTTGCTGAAGAAGTTGCTCACGCCCAACCGCACGGTCCGCGGGACGACCTTTGCGTACGCCTTGGCGAGCGGCTTGGCAACGCCGCGATCGACCGCGCTGTTGAACGCGAACATCTTGCGGTTGAACGGTTCCCACGGGTCGTAGCTGCGCGGCATCTGTGCGGCAGCCGGCAGCGTGGGATCGGCGACCGGATCGTAGACCGGCTCGCCGTAGATGGCCGCATAGTCGAGTTCGGCCTGGGTCGGTGCGTCGGCGACCGGCGTGCCGCCGGCGGGGGTGGCATCACCAGCAATGCGCGCGGCATCGTCGAAGGCCTCCACCACTGTCGCGGTGTCGGGGGGCGCCGGCTGCTCGGACGCGTCCGCCTGGACGGCATCGGGCACGGTGGTCGGCGCAGGCGCATCGACGGCGACCGGCGAAGGAACCCGGTCGCGCGGGGTGCCGGTCCCGGCGCAGGCGACGAGCGTGGCCGCGGCCAGCAGGGGCAGGAGCGGGCGGAAAGTGCGAGGTGGAGTCGACATCGGGGAAGTCCGGTGGGGGTGCCGGTGGAACATCGGGAGGGATCGCGTCGTGCGGGGCGCGGCGGCGGCGCCGTCGTCCCCCCGGGGTCCTGCGCCGGTCGGTCGCGCAGGTGCGACCTCGGGGCGGGACCGACCGCGTCGGCAACGGTGACGATACACCCGGCCGTCCTGCGCGCCGCGCTTCACGCGCGCACGTAGGCCAGCGCCGGGGTCAGCCGGTAGGCGCTGCGCAGTTCGGCCAGGCCCGGCGGCTCGCCCTGGATCGCGAGCGCGCCGTCGCCGGCCAGTTCGGCCAGCAGCGCGAGTCCGGCGCTGTCGACCACGGTGACAGCGGTCAGGTCGAGCGCGCGGGCGCCGGCGCGCAGCGGCTGCACGCGCGGCCACAGCGCCGGCACCGTGGCCGCCGACACCGCGCCGGCGAACGCCAGGGCATCGCCGTCGCGCCGGACCGAGGCGGCGGCAGGCGCGCTCATTTGCCGGCGTCGGCCTGGATCTGCCCGGCGCGCAGCTCGCGCGCGACCTGCTGGATCGACTTGCGCTGCAGCTCGGGATCGAACTGCTCGCGGAACGTGCGCACGAACGACACGCCCTCGACCATGACGTCGAACACCTTCCAGGTGCCGCCGCTCTGGCGCATCAGGTAATCGACCGGCACCGGCTCGCCACCGCTGCGCAGCAGTTCGCTGGTTACGCGCACGCCCAGGCCGCGCGGCAGCGGCGCCTCGGACTTGATGCGCACCCGCAGCTGGGTGTTGAAGTCCAGCAGCGACGAGCCGTAGCGACGCATCAGGTTCTCGGCCAGCGCATCGCCGAATGCCTTGACGTCGGCGTCCGAGGCCCCGCGGCTATGCCGGCCGAGCACCTGGCGCGCGGCGTAGTCGCGGTCGAACATGGTGTCGAATTCGCCGGTGATGAAGCGCTGCAGCGCGGCGCGGTCACGGCTGAACTCCGCGCGGCGGGACTCGATGGTCTTGAGCACGCGCTCGCTGTTGGCCAGCACCAGCTGGCTCGGCGAGCCGGCCTGGACATCGGCGGCCGGTGCGGCGGCCGGGCGGGCCTGCGCGAACACGGTCGCGGCCGGCAGGGCGAGGGCGGCGGCCAGCGCCAACGGCAGCGCACGGCGGATCAGGGGCATGCGGATCATGGGAGCACTCCTTCGTCACGGGGGGACGCGTGGGGGGACGCGGCGGCGGGTGGTTCGTCCGCCGACGGGGCGGCATCGCCGCCACCGCTGAACATGTATTTGCCGACCATCTGGATCAGGTCGACTGCCGGCGAGGTGAACGCGATCTCTTCGCCGGGCTGCAGCGATTCGAGATCGCCGCCGGGCGACAGGCCGACGTAGCTCTCGCCGAGCAGACCGCCGGTGAGGATCGCGGCCGAGGTGTCGGCCGGAATCTCGGCGTAGCGGTCCTCGATCGCCAGGGTCGCGATCGAATCGAACTTCACCGGGTCCAGGTCGATCTTCTCGACCCGGCCGATGGTCACGCCGCCGATCTTGACCGGCGCATTGGGACGCAACTGGCCGAGATTGCTGAAACGCGCGGTGAGTTCGTACGTGCCGCCACGACCGAAACCGAACTTGCCGTTGGTCGAGGCGATCGCCAGCACCAGCAGCGAGCCGAGCGCCAGCAGCAGGAACGCGCCGACGGCGAACTCGAGACGGGGACCACGGGCGCTTGTCATGGGTGTCACCTTTGCAGCGGGCCGCCTGCGCGGCGGTGAAGGAAAGGACCGGACGCCGGGACGGGCATCAACGGAACAGGAATGCGGACATCACGAAGTTGAACATCAGCACCAGCAGCGAGGCGTTGACCACCGCGCGCGTGGTGGCGACCGAGGTGCCCTCGATCGTCGGCTCGGCATGGAAGCCGACATAGGACGCGACCAGCGCCGCGGTGCCGCCGAACACGGCCGACTTCAGGAACGCGGTCAGGAAATCGCTGCGGAAGTCGACCGCGTCCTGCATCGTCTGCCAGAACATGCCGTTGTCGATGCCCAGCACCTGGACGGCCTGGAACCAGCTCGCCGACAGTGCCAGGCTGCAGAAGAACGCGGTCAGCAGCGGCACGCAGAGCACCGCCGCCCAGAACCGCGGCGCGACCGCCTTGGCCACCGGATCGATCGCCATCAGGCCGAGCGCGGTGATCTGGTCGGTCGCCCGCATCAGGCCCAGTTCGGCGGCGATCGAGCTGCCGGCGCGGCCCACGAACAGCAGCGCGGTCAGCACCGGCGCCAGTTCCCGGTACAGGCCCAGCCCGATCAGCACGCTGACCTGGTTGCTGGCACCGTAGGTCTCCAGCGCGCGATAACCCAGCAGCGTCAGCGACAGGCCGACGAAGGCGCCGCCCACGGCGATGATCGGCAACGAACGGCCGCCGATCTTGTAGACCTCGCGCAGCAGCTCGGCGAAGAAATCGGCGGTCGGCCGGGAGGCGCGCAGTACCGACAGCGAGAACAGCCCGGCGCGGCCGAGCGAGCGGATGGCGGCGGTCATCGGCGGCCCTCCGGGCAGCGAGGGCGGGCGGTCCACAGGCGGATCGAACGCATCATGCGGCCTCCGTCCGGGCGAGGTCGGCACGGTCAAACGCGATCGGCCCATCGGGCTCGCCGCGCAGGAACTGCTGCACCAGCGGGTCGTCGGAGGCCTCGAGCGCGGCCGGGGTGCCGGCGAATACGATCCGGCCGTTGGCGATCACGACCGCGCGATCGGCGACCGGCAGCGTCTCGTGCACATGGTGGGTCACCACGATGCTGGTCAGCCCCAGGCTGGTATTGAGCCGGGCGATCAGGCTCATGATCACGCCCGAGGCGATCGGATCCAGGCCGGTCAGCGGCTCGTCGTAGATCATCAGCGGCGGATCGAGCGCCAGCGCGCGGGCCAGCGCGACGCGGCGCGCCATGCCGCCCGATAGCTCGCGCGGGTACAGGTCGGCAGCCGCGCGCAGGCCCACCGCCTGCAGCTTCATGTCGACCAGCCGCGCGATCACCGGCTTGGGCAGGTCGGTGTGAATGCGCAGCGGCAAGGCGATGTTCTCGGCGGCGGTGAGATCGGTCAGCAGGCCGTTGCCCTGCAGCAGCACGCCGATGCCCTTGCGCATCTCCAACAGTGCGCGCTGACGCTGCGGCACCGGTCGGCCGAACACCTCGACCGTGCCGGCGGCGGGCACCAGCTCGCCGGTCAGCGCCGAGAGCAGGGTCGACTTGCCGCTGCCCGACGGCCCCAGCACCGCGGTCACGCTGCCGCGCGGCACCGTCAGGTCGATGTCCGCGAGCACGGTCCGGCCGCCGCGATCGAGGCGGACCCGGTCGAGACGGACAGTGATGTCGGGGGCGGGATCGAAGGACACGCAGGCAGCCGAAGTTAAAAACCCGTCAAGGTTGGCGAAGTGCAACTGAACACAGGCGGAGTGACTGAACCGAATAGTACAGTAATTCCCGACTGCCTGAACGCCCCGGCATGCACAGCCGCGTGCTCGCTGGATTGCAGCAGGGTCGCGTCCGCTGGCTGGCCGAACGCCGATCTCCTCGATCGCCCGGCCGGCGTCGCGCCTCAGGCACCCGGGTCGGCAACCGCCTCACGGGCAGGCTGCGCCGGCGTGGTGTCCGTGCGCCCCGCCATGTCCTCGTGCAGAATCCGGCGGATCTCCAGAACCGCCGGCGCCGTCTCCTGCACGCTGTGCCCCGACACGATCACCTTCTCCGACAGTGCGCCAGCCAGGTGCGCACTGCGATAGGGCACCAGGCCATCGTCGCTGTCTTCCAGCGCACCCTCGGCGCTGCGGCGGGCCACGATCGAATGCAGCCGCACAGTGGGCGAAAGCGGCAACTGCGCCGACGCCCGCACGAACGGATCGTCCTTGGATAGGTTGTCGATGCTGTTGGGCGAACGCCCCCCACGCCTGCCCGGGTCCTCGCCGGCAAAGGCCTGGATTACGTCGCCAAAGCCCTCGAGCAAGGTCAGCGGCAAGCGCACCAGGCCCGACACCCAGCGCCCGAGCCGGGTCCCGGCGACCTCGGTGCCGCGGTGCGGCGCGGCGATGAACACCGCGCGCCCGACCTGGGGCAGCGGTTCGAAGCGCAGCATCGGCTCGAGCCTGGGCCGGATCCGCGCCAGCCGCGCCGGCTCGATCTCGCGCGCCTCGACCACCGCGTCCCACAACGCATCGCCCGACGAGGACACCAGCAATCGCGCGATCACTCCGCCCATGCTGTGGCCGACCAGCACGATGTCGTGCGAGGCCGGCGCCTGCCCGTCTGGATCGACATGCGCCAGCGCGTCAATCACCAGCCGCCGGATCGCGGCCTGGTTCAGCGCGATCGGCATGTTGGTCGGGTAGTAGACCTGCCAGACCTGGTAGTTCCGGCGCAGCGCCTCGTCGCCCATGATCTCGTTGGCGACATTGACCCAGGCCTCGGGGCTGCTGGCCAGGCCGTGGATCATCAGCACGATGCGCCGCTGCGGATCGTAGGGCTGCATCATGTACAGGTGCGGGCGCTCGATCCCGCGCTCGCGGCCGAGCAGGGTGCGCAGCGACTGCGCGGCGAACCCCGAGCGCGCCAACCACAGTCCGTAGCCGGCACTGAAGTTCGCCGCCAGCGGCACCGGCTGGCCGCGCAGCACGACGGTGTCTTCGATATAGGGGTCGTGCGCACTAGCCAGCACCTCGCGCGTGGCCAGCACCTCGGCCGCATTCTCGCCCGGGAAGCGGAACAGCAGGGTCAGGCTCGGAGACGGCATCTCGCTCCACGCCGGCGAGGCCCGGCCGCGACGGGCGTGCGTTTCGGGCGTGGCCAGAACGGCAGCGGCCACCGGGTCGTCCCTTACCGCCACCAGTTCGGCGCCAAAGCCATCGCGCCGGTAGATGCTGCGCAGCCCTTTGAACGACAGCGCCGTCGCCGGCAGCACTTCCTGCGGCATATCGGTGCCGCCGGGAAGCCGCACGCCATCCATGTCCAGGTGCAAGGTCCAACCGGCGACCTCGATGCGCTCGGCCGCAGGCGCGTTGCGCACCCGGGTGTCGAACAGTTGCGTCGCCGCCGCCTGGACAGCGTAGTTGTACCAGTCGCGAACCTGAGTCTGGCGATCCTCGAATGCCCGCTCCCCTGGCGAGCGCGCGGTGTAGAACAGGTAGACATAGGCATGGCGCGCGGCTTCGAACAGCGCCTGCAGCCGGGCGTCGGCGCTCGCCGGATCGACCGGCTTCCCGGACACCGGCGTCGGCAGCGCCAGAGCGTGCTGCAACCACAGTTCCGACAGCGCCGATTGCAGACGCTCGTCCGTGACCCCCTCCACGTCCGGCAATGCGCGGATGCAGTCGATCGACGGCTGCGCGCAAGCGGCGGTGTCGAGGCCGGCGACGCGGATCGTCTGCGCCGTGGCGGCGCTGAGGCGACCGGTGGTCAGGATGTCACCACGCTGCAGCGCGATGGTCTCGCCGGGCGTCATCGACTCGACGGCGACCGAGGGGCCGAACTCGCGCAGGATCGCGCAGCCGCCGAGCGCAACCACCAGCAGCGCGGCGGTGACGGTCCGCCACAGCCACGTAGACGGATGGCTGGTCATGGCGCTGCGGCGGGCACGACCGGCACGCCTTCGCGGATCGCGCGCGAGAAGTCGGCTTCCGGCCCGTCGAAGGCGCGGGCGCGCGCGGTGATGCGACCGGTCGCACGCAAGGTGTCCAGGTCGTAGCCCGGCACCAGCCCGTCATGATCGTAGGCATAGCCGGCGAAGTGCCCCGACAGCAATAGCCGGGAATCGAGCGGCAGCGCCGGCGCGATGCGTCGCGCGAGCGCGAACACGATCGTCGTGCAGTTGCTGGTCAGCGTGTTGTAGAAACGCGGCTTGCGACGCAGCCGGGCCGCCTCGTCGAGATAGCCCAGGAACACCTCGCGCAGTTGCGCCGGCGGCACGTCGAGCCGGTACAGGTACACATCCTCGCCACGGACATTGCTGCGCACGCGCACGATGTCGTGTTCGTCGGCGGCCACCAGCACCGTTTCGAACTGGCGGAAGAAGCCGCCGACCGCGGAGAACGACTCGTCGCGCTCCTTGCGGATTTCCAGCGAAAACACCAGCTGACGGCCATCGTCGAAACCGAACGAAACCAGCGTGTGGGCGATGTGCGGGCCCATCCAGTACGACAGGATCAGGTCGGCCGACACCAGGCGCTCGAGGTCGTAGCTCCGCGTCTCCCAGCGCACGGTGTAGTCATCGTCGCTGCGCCAGTCGAAGTTGCGGACGTTGCGCAGCGTGACCCGATTGTCTTCGACGTCGGCCTCGAGCAATCGCGCGACATCGTCAGCCCACAGTCGCGCGTGCGAGGGCATCAAGGTCTGCCACCAGCCGAGCAGCATCAGCAGCGCGATCCCGCCGATAACCGGGGCGATGCGACCGCGCGCCCGCAGCGGCCGCGGCGGCAGAGACACCAGCACGGCCACGGCGACGGCCAGCCAGCCTGCGATCAGCAGCCACCGCCAAGGCGCCGGCGCCTGGTAGCCCAGCGCGAACGCGCCCCACACGGCCACGGGCACGACAGCCAGCGCGGCCACGGCGGCGCCGAGCCAGCGCCTTGCCAGGCTGCGGGATGTCGTGGGCGGAGGGGTTGTGCGGGAATCGGGCGCCATGGTCGCGGTCTGAGCCGGGCCTGCGATGGCAGGACGTGTTCATCCTAGCAATATTTGAACCCGCAAGTACACTATTTGAGCACACGCTCGAATGCCGCCAGCACGCCGTCCACAGGCGCGTACGGTGCCGCGGGACGTGTCTCAATGGGTGCTACGAGCCTGAACGAGCGAGGCCAACCTGGGCGAGCAACTCACGCAATTTGAGCCAAACCACCACACATCCGCCACACGCGGCACGGAAGACTGGGCGCGTCACTTCCGACCGACCCAGGAGCTTTCCATGCGTCGTATCGTGCTTCCGCTCGCGGCCGCGGCCGTCTTCGCGCTGACCGCATGCAACAACCACGACACACCGGCCACCGGTCCTGCACCGACGACCGACCCGGCCACCGCACCGCCACCGATGGACTCGCAGACGCCCCCGCCGAGCGATCCGATGACACCGCCGCCGACCGACCCGACGCTGCCGCCCAACGATCCGGTCGATCCGACCATGCCGCCGCCGACCGATCCCACGATGCAGCCGCCCACCGATCCGACCACGACGCCGCCGGCGCCGACCGGCCAGGAGTCGACCACCGGTACCTGATCGCGCGGCGCTCGACCTGTTGATCTGCCGGTTCGGCGCGCAGCAGGCGCGACACTCTCTCTCAACCGGTGTTGCCGCCCGTGTCTCACGGGCGGCTTTTTATTGCGAATTCTCCCAATTGGTCGATCCGCGCCTCAGCGCGGCGCGCCGTGCCGGGCGTCGTCACTGACGACGCGACGCGCTCGGAACTCACTGTCATCATTCCATTGCGGCCAGTCGGTCGTGTTGGCGAGCGCGGCCGCCAGACGGTAGACCGTGCGCGTGTCGGCAGTCGGTCCGGCCATGTCCCAGCTGTCGTCGAAGGCGTCGCCGGGCTGGTGATAGCGGTGGGCGAAGTACTCGGCGCGCGCCGCCTTGCCGCCTGCGACACCGCCGTCGAGCTGATCCATGCCCGGCCCGATCGTCAGCGCCGGCACGCCGGCCTGGGCGAATGCGAAATGGTCGGCGCGGTAGAACAGCCCCGCTTCGAGATTGGGATCGGGCGACCAGCTGCGGCCGTCGATGGCGGCCGCCGCAGCCAGGTCGCGCTCGAGCGAGACGCGGCCGTTGCCCCACGACGAGATGTCGCGGGTTTCGCCGTCCGGGCTCCACATTTCCATGTTCAGTACCGCGGCCGTGGTCTCGAGCGGACGCAGCGGATTGGCCGCGTAGTAGGTCGCACCGAGCAGGCCGTTCTCCTCGGCCGTCAACGCGATGAACTGCAGGGTGCGCGCCGGGCGCGGGCCGGCGGCGAACACGCGCGCCAGTTCGATCAGCGACGCGATCGCGGTCGCGTTGTCGACCGCGCCGTTGATGATCGCATCGCCGCTGGCATCGGGCTCGCCAACGCCGAAGCTGTCCCAATGCCCCGACAGCACGACCGTCTCGTCGGGACGCGACGCGCCCGGCAGCACGCCGACCACGTTGTGGCTGGTCACGCGCTCGCGCTGCACATCGAAGGCGATGTCCAGGCGTGCATCGCCGAGCGCGCCGCCGCGAAAGCCCGGCTGCTGCGCCCGGCGCTTTTCGGCGTCGAAATCGAGCCCGGCATCGGCGAACAAGCGTACGGCGACCTCGCGCTGCATCCAGCCGCGCATCGGCAGGTGATGGGTCTGGGCGTCGGCGCGGACGATGTCGTACTGCGGCCCGGCACGCCCGTTGCGCACCGTCGCCCACGGATACGACGCCGGCTCGGTCTCGTGGACGATCAGCACGCCGGCCGCGCCGCGTCGTGCGGCCTCTTCGTACTTGTAGGTCCAGCGGCCGTACCAGGTCAGCGCCCGCCCGCCGAAGCGCCCCGGCGCCTCGGCCTCGAAATCGGGATCGTTGATCAGCACTACGACCAGCTTGCCGGCGACGTCGAGCCCGGCGTAGTCGTCCCAGTCGAGTTCCGGCGCCGTGATGCCGTAGCCGGCGAACACCACCGGCAGATCGGCCAGGTCCACGCGTCCGCCCGGACGCAAGGTCTCGACCGCGATGTCGTCGCCATTGGCGAGCGCGCGGGTTTGGCCGCCGACGTGCACGCGCGCTTCGACCGGACCGACGATCGCGCTGCGCTCGAGCACCACCGCCTGGGTCCAGCCGCCGTCGTCGCCACCCGGCGACAGCCCGGCCTGCGCGAACTGTTCGGCGATGTAGGCGATGGTCTTGCGCTCGCCCTCGGTCGTCGGCGCGCGGCCCTCGAAGGCGTCGGAGGCGAGCACCGACAGGTGCCGCGCGAGGTTGTCGGCGACGATCCCGCCACCCGGCACATCGGCTGTTGTGGCCGGCGCCGGGCCTGGGTCGGGACCGGCGACAGCGGCGAGCACCGGTCCGCCGGCGAACGACAGCGCCAGAGCGGTAGACAGGAGAGCGACAGGCACAGCGCGGGGTGGCATCGGTGGGGGCTTCCTCACATGAATTCTTCCCATCATGCCGCAATTGGCCCGGGCCCCTGCCAGCGGCTACAGTGGAGAATGGTCCCCCCGACAGGAGCACTGCATGTCACAACGCCTCCGCGTTTCGCTGCCCCGGCCCATGCTGGCCGCCTTGCTGGTGCCCGCGTTCGCACTGGCCGCCTGCGCACCCGCCCATGACGAGGGCTTCGAGGAAGAGCCGCCCGCCGCCGACGTCGCCGATGCCAACACCGGCGCCGGCAGTGCGATCGAAACCGAAGCGGCGGCCGGCGAGCCGTCGGCCGAGGGCGCGATCGGCATCACGCCCTGCGACACCGAAGCGGTGCAGGCGATGATCGGTCAGGCCGGCAGCGAGGCACTCTTCGACAAGGCCCGGCAGGACGCCGGCGCCCGTACCCATCGCGTGATCCGTCCGGGCGATGCGGTGACGATGGATTTCCGTGAGGACCGGCTGAACATCGACCTCGACGCCGAAGGCCGGATCACCGGATTCCGCTGCGGCTGATGCCGTTGCAGGCGGCGCGCCTGGGCGCACCGCCATCCCCCGGGGCTCCGGCACGTCTGTGCCGGGCCCCATGCTCCTCATGCCGCGCCGTGCGCGGCCGGATGCGACGCGCGATGGCGGAACCTGCGCGACAGCCAGTCGCCCAGGTCGTCGATCACCGTGAACGCGGCCGGGATCACGATCAGGCTCAGCAGCGTCGAGGTGATCAGGGCCGCCGATCACCGCGATCGCCATCGGCGCGCGAAAACTCGAATCGCCCGCAAAGCCCAACGCGATCGGCATCATGCTCGCGCCCATCGCCAGCGTCGTCATGATGATCGGCTGGGCGCGCTTGCGGCAGGCGTCGACCAGCGCGTCGTGCCGGCTCATGCCCAGCTCGTCCTCGGCGATCACCGCATAGTTAACCAGCCGGATCGAGTTCTGGGGGGCGATGCCGATCAGCATCAGCAGGCCGGGCAGCGCGGGCAGCGAGAGCTGCTCTGGGTCAGCAGCAGCGCGCCGAACGCGCCCCCTGCGCACAGCGGCACCGCCGCCAGAATCGTGACTGGCATCAGGGCGTGTGGCGGTCCGGCACGGTCTTCCGAATTGGGGTGTAGCGGCTAACGGCCGGCCTGCAGCACGTCGAGCCTGCGGCGACCCGCCCGGCCGTCCTCAGGCGTGCGCCCGAGCCGGCGCTGCTGGTCTGAAATGCGCGCCAGGCGGCGACCCCGATCATGCCGTCGACCTCGCCGATATCGTGTCCGCGGGCACCGAGCAGTTCGGCAGCACGCGGCGATCAGCGCTCGTCGCGTCTGCCGAACTCGACCGGTTGGGCGTCGGACTTGTTGCGCCAACGCCACTCGCTGTAACGCTCGCATTCGCGCGACACCGGCTCGCCCGGCTGGTCGGGCTGGCTGACGCACAAGGGGTTGTTGTCGACCGCGACGTTGGTGTCGCGATAGTCCATCGTGCCGCAGGCGGCGAGCGGCAAGGCCGCCGCCAAGCTCCCCAGGCTGCGCATGATTGCAAGCTCCGTTGCGTGAGGGGCTCGACGATCGCAGGGACGCGCCGCTTCTGCAAGGCGGGCCAGTCGACCATTCGCTGTGCGCAGCGCTGCGGTTCCCACGGCCGGCGCCGACACCGTCGACATCGTGGGGATGCGATATCCCGACCGCGCCCGGCGCGTTGAGCCGATTGCCGGATGCCGAGCGGCCCGCCAACGGCGGCCTGCACGCCTCGCCTGAACCGTCCGCACCGCTCGCGCCGGCCGTTGATGCGTGCGCGGTCGCCGCCTACCTCAACCGCGTCCCGGCATCGGTGACGGTCCGCTTCGAGGAGGCCAGTGTCGTTGTCCAGGCCAACGCCGCACTATGCGGCAACGGCGCTGGCTTCAACGGGCGCTACCAACCCCACCAGTGATCGCAGCGCGCTGGGGGACCCACGCCGTCGCCGTCCGCGTACGCGCTCGGACGGCACGCGCACCGGAAAACGAGCACGCGAGGACGAACGCTAACGGCCGGCCTGCAAGGCCTCGAGAATACGGCGCCCTGCCCGGCCGTCGTCGGGGGTGAGCCCGAGACGGCGCTGCTCGGCCTGGATCGCACGCCGGGTGGCGGTCCCGATCATGCCGTCGACCTCGCCGATGTCGTGTCCGCGCGCAGCGAGCAGGGTCTGCAGTGCGCGGCGGTCGGCGCGCGACAGCCCAGGATCGTCGGTCGGCCACGGCGTCGTCAGGCCCGTCCCGCCGCGCAACTGGTCGGCGAGCAAGGCGATCGCCAGCGCGTAGCTCTCGGCGGCGTTGTACGAATAGATCGCGTCGTAGTTGCGCAGCACCAAGAACGCCGGGCCCGAGGCCCCGGTCGGTGCGATCACCGCCGCGCGCGTGTCGCCGGCCGGCAGCGCGCCGCCATCGACGCGGGTCACGCCGCGCGCAGCCCAGTCGGACACCGGCCGGCGGTTCGTGCGGCCGGCCTGGGCGATCGCAAAGCCCGGTGGCAGCCGGACCTCGTAGCCCCAGGGCTGACCGCTGCGCCAGCCGGCGCGCGCGAGGTAGTTCGCCGTCGAGGCCAGGGCGTCGGGAATGCTGTCGACGAGATCGCGGCGGCCGTCGCCGTCGAAATCCACCGCGATACGCGCGTAGGTGCTGGGCATGAACTGCGTGTGGCCGAACGCGCCGGCCCAGGAGCCGGTCAAGCCCGGATCGCGCAGATCGCCGTCGTGCAGCAGCTTGAGCAGCGCCAAGAACTCGCCACGGAAGAACGGCTGCCGGCGCCCGTTGCAGGCCAGCGTGGCGAGCGACACGCGCAGCGGCCGCTTGCCCGAGATGCGGCCGTAGTCGCTCTCCACGCCCCAGACCGCGACGACGGTCTCGGCGTCGACCCCGTACTGCGCCGACACCCGCGCCAGCAGGTCGCGGTGCTCGGCCAGCATCGCGCGGCCATCCTCGACGCGCTGCGCGTCCACCAGCCCGGCCAGGTAGTCCCACAGCGGTGTGGTGAATTCGGGCTGCGCATCGAGTAACGGCAACACGCTCATGTCCGGCTGCAGGTCGGACGTCAGCCGGTCGAAGGCCTCACCGGGAATACCGCGCTTGGCGGCATCGCCGCGGAGGCCGGCCAGGCACTGGGCGAACGCGGCCGGGTCGGCCGGCGGTGGCGACGGCGTGGCCGCGGACACGGCGCCAGCCGCGCCCAGCAGCGCAAAGGTCGTAACGGCACGCAGACGGGTCTTCATTGAACGGAACTCCTGGGCAGAACTGCCATGCCACTGTGCCTCACGAGGCCGGCCGCGGACGCGTGCGTGGATTCGGGTTTAACGCGCCGCTCAGGCGACAGCGCACGACCCACGGTGGAACGCGCAGAAGGTGGACCCGGCCTCAAGCCACATCGCCATCGACGTAGTACCAGTGGCCGTCCTCGCGCACGAAGCGGCTGCGCTCGCGCATGCGCACGACGCTGCCGCCGCCGATGCGATAGCGCGCGACGAACTCGACCTCGGCGCGATTGTCGTCCAGCACGTCGAATGCACGCACATCCAGACCCAGCCACGTGGGCTGCGGTCCGCGGAGATCGAGATCCGACGGGCAGGTACGCGGATGCCAACTCGCGCGCAGGTAGTCGACGTCGCCGCGCACGTAGGCGCTGTAGCGCGCGCGCATCAGGCTTTCGGCATCCGGCGCCGGCATACCGGCGTGGATGCGACCGCAACAGTCGTCGAACGCCAGGTGGCGGCCACAGGGACAAGCGGTCAGGGAGGACATATCGGACGCGGGCATCCGGACATTGTGCAAGCAGCGTGGCGCGATCGCGAGCGCGCTGTGCGCTTTACAGAAAGCCCGTCGCGGCCAGCGACACCGCTTCGCCCTCGCCGATGACGAAGTGATCGAGCACGCGTACATCGACCAGCGACAACGCCTGGCGGATCATGCTGGTGACCGTGCGGTCGGCGCCGCTCGGACGGTTGCTGCCGCTGGGATGGTTGTGGCCGACGATGATCGCGGCGGCGTTGTGCGCGAGCGCGCGCCGGGCGAGCTCGCGCGGATACACCTCGGCATTGTCGATCGTGCCCTGGAACACCTCTTCGAACGCCAGCGCGCGGTGCCGGGCATCGAGGTAGAGCACGGCGAAGACTTCGTGGGGAAGACCGCGCAGGCGTTGGGTGAAGTAGCGACCGGCGGCGCCGGGATCGGTGATCGCCTCTCCGCGCTCGAGCGTCTGAGCCAGCACCCGGTTGCCGACTTCGAGTGCGGCGCTCAGGCGACTGGCGCGGGCCATGCCCAGGCCCTGCAGTTCAACGAGCCCTTGCGGCCCGCGCTCGAGCAGCGCGCGCAGCGAGCCGTGGTCCTTGAGCAGTTGCCGGCCGGTCGCCACCGCGTCCATGCCACGCAGGCCCGAACCCAGGAAGATCGCCAGCAACTCCGCATCCGACAGCGCCACGGCGCCCCGTGCGAAGAGTTTTTCACGCGGTCGCTCGCTCTTGGGCCATTTCGAGATGTGCATCGCCGCCTCCGTTGGGGGAGCCGGCACCGGCGCGACGCGACGGGGAGGGCGTCGGACGCGCATCGCCGATGCCGGCGGGACCTGTATTGCAACGCGTGCGCCGGTCCCGGCGCAGCCGGCGGTCCCCCCCGCTTCGGGTAAGCTGTCGGTCGATTTTCCGGTAGGGCTTCCCCGACCATGGCTGGCGCGTCGACCTCGCTGCATGGGCAGCGCATCCTGCTGTGCGTGTGCGGCGGCATCGCCGCCTACAAGGCCGCCGATCTGGTGCGGCGTCTGCGCGATGCCGGCGCCCAGGTGCGCGTGGCGATGACCGACAGCGCGCTGCACTTCGTCTCGGCCGCGACTTTCCAGGCGGTGTCGGGCGAACCGGTGCGCACCACCTTGTGGGACCCGGGCGCTGAGGCCGCGATGGGCCATCTCGAGCTGGCGCGGTGGGCCACGCGTGTGGTGGTGGCGCCGGCGACTGCAAACACGCTGGCCAAGCTCGCGCACGGCTTTGCCGACAACCTGGTGACCACGCTGTGCCTGGCGACGACCGCGCCGCTGACCGTGTGCCCGGCGATGAACCACCGCATGTGGCTGCACCCGGCCACGCAGGCCAACCTCGCGCTGCTGCGCGAGCGCGGCGCGCAGGTCGTGGGGCCGGAGGATGGTCCGCTGGCCGAAGGCGAATCGGGCCCCGGTCGACTGGCCGAGCCGACCGCGATCGTCGCGGCGCTGCCGGCATGAGCGGGCCGCTGGCCGGCCGGCGCGTGATCGTCAGTGCCGGACCGACCTACGAGGACCTCGATCCGGTGCGGTTTCTGGGCAACCGCAGCAGCGGCAAGATGGGCTTCGCGGTCGCCGCAGCCGCCGCGCAGGCCGGCGCCGACGTGCTGCTGGTGGCCGGTCCCGTGCACCTGCCCACGCCGGAGGGCGTGACACGCGTGGACGTGCGCTCGGCCGCGCAGATGCATGCCGCAGTGTTCGATGCCCTGCCCGCCGACATCTACGTCGGCGCCGCCGCCGTCGCGGACTTCACACCGGTCCAGGTCGCGACGTCGAAGATCAAGAAGCGCGTCGGCGAAACCGGCCTGACGCTCGAACTGGTGCGCACGCGCGACATCCTCGCCGAGCTCGCCACCGACCCACGCCGTCCCCGGCTGGTGGTCGGCTTCGCCGCCGAGACCGACGACGTCGACGGCAACGCCCGCCACAAGCTCGCCGCCAAGCGCGCCGACCTGATCGCGGCCAACCGCGTCGGCGTCGCCGGCAGCGGGTTCGAGGGCGACGACAACCTGCTGGTGGTGCACGACGCCACCGGCCAGCATGCGCTGGGGCCCGGCCCCAAGACCGCGGTCGCGGCCGACCTGGTCGCGCTGATCGCTCGCCGCCTCGATCCGGAGCCGCCATGAACCACGTCCTCGATGTCCGCGTGCTCGATGCCCGCTTCGGCCAGCAGTGGCCGCTGCCGGCGTACGCCACCGAAGGCAGCGCCGGTCTCGACCTGCGCGCGGCGCTCGACGAGCCGCTGGCGCTGTTGCCCGGCGACGTCGCGCTGGTGCCCTCGGGGCTGGCGATCCATATCGGCGACCCCGGCCTGTGTGCGGTCGTGTTGCCGCGTTCGGGGCTGGGCCACAAGCACGGCATCGTGCTCGGGAACGGCACCGGCCTGATCGACGCCGATTACCAGGGCCCGCTGATGATCAGCGTCTGGCACCGCGGCAAGGACGCCTTCACCATCGAACCGGGCGACCGCATCGCACAGCTGGTGCTGCTGCCGGTGGTGCGCGCGACGCTCAACGTGGTGGATACTTTCGTCGACACCGCACGCGGCGCCGGGGGATTCGGGCACTCGGGCGTACGCTGACGGGGACAGGCCATGGGCGAGAAGGATCCGCATCGCACACGCGAGCTGACGACGCAGTTGCGACGCGTCGCACCGCTGCTCGCAGTGGTGCTCGCGCTGCTGGCCCTGTGGTGCGCCTGGCAGGGCGTCCGCCAATGGCAGGCCGGGCAGCGCAGCGCCAGCGTGGCGCAGGCGCGCGATGCCGCCGTCAACGCGACCGGACAGGCGCTGCAGGCCGAACTGCGGCGCATGGGCGAACGCCTGGCCAGCGCGCCGGTGCAGCGCGCGCTGCAGGACGGCCGCCTGGATACCGCCGGCGTCGAACTCGGCCGCGACTGGCCCGGCGCGACCGGCGTCGCCGTGGTGCCGCGCGACCTGCGCAACGAATACAACGCCCTGGCCCAGGGCCGCTTCGGCCGGCTCGCGGCCCTGGAGAGCGCACTCGCCGCTGGCGAGCCGGTACTGATGGTGGCCGGCGGCCCCGCCGGTCCGCAGGTCCTGGTCACTGCGCCAGCGCGCGTGGGCGAGCGCCCGGTGGGCGTGGCGATCGCCACGCTCCCGCTCGAGCGCGCGACCGCCGGCCTGGCCGCGGTCGATGTCGACCCGGCAACCTATGTCGCGCTGCGGCAGGGAAGCCATACCTTGATGGCGCGCGGTGAGCCGGCACTGTCCAACGTCGCCGAGCGCCTGGGCCAACCGGTGCCGGGCACGCAACTGCGGATCGTCGCGGCGACTCCGCACGTGGGTCGTCCACCGTTCGGCTTGTCCGCATTGCCGTTGTGGGTACTCGCCGCGGCGCTGCTGGCCCTGGCCGTCGTGTCCGGATGGCTTGCACGGCGGCGCTCGCGTGTCGGCAGCGAGCCCGATGCCGAGCCCACGCTCGCCCAATCGCTGCACACCGTGGAGGTGCACCGCCCGGCGCCCCGTCCTGCGCCGACAACGGCGCCCAAGCCGGCGGCGGCGCGGCTCGATCCGTCTATCTTCCGCGCCTACGACATCCGCGGCGTCGTCGGACGCACCCTCGATGTGGCGATCGCCGAGCGGATCGGACGCGCGATCGGCACGCTGATGCACGAACAGGGGCTCGACGAGATCGTGGTCGGCCGCGACGGTCGGCTCTCGGGCCCTGACCTCACCGCCGGCCTCGTCGCCGGCCTGCGCGCGAGCGGACGCAACGTCGTCGACATCGGTCTGGTGCCGACACCGCTGAGCTACTTCGCCGCCTACCACCTGCGCACCGGCTGCTGCGTCTCGGTCACCGGCAGCCACAATCCGCCCGAGTACAACGGCTTCAAGATCGTCGTCGGCGGCGAGACGCTGTCGGGCGATGCCATCACCGACCTGCATGCGCGCATCGCCAGCGAGCGCCTGTACGCCGCACCGGTGCCGGGCGGACTGGTCGAACGCGACCTCGCCGACGACTACATCCGGCGCATCGTCGACGACATCCAGATCGCACGGCCGCTGAAGGTCGTCGTCGATGCCGGCAACGGCGCGGCCGGCATCCTGGGCCCGCGCGTGCTCGAGGCGATCGGCGCCGACGTGATCCCGCTGCACTGCGAGATCGACGGCACCTTCCCGAACCACCACCCCGATCCGAGCGAGCCGCGCAACCTGGCCGACCTGATCGACGTCGTCAAGCGCATGGGCGCCGATCTGGGCGTGGCCTTCGACGGCGATGGCGACCGGCTGGGTGTGGTCGCTGCCGATGGCGCCATCATCGACGCCGATCGTTTGCTGATGCTGTTCGCCGCCGACCTGCTCGAACGCAATCCCGGCGCGTTGATCGTCCACGACGTCAAATGCACCGGGCGCTTGACCGGCCACGTCCTGCGCCACGGCGGCAGCCCGCTGATGTGGAAAACCGGCCACTCGCTGATCAAAGCCAAGATGCGCGAGACCGGCGCCGAACTGGCCGGCGAGATGAGCGGCCATTTCTTCTTCGCCGAGCGCTGGTTCGGTTTCGACGACGGCCTCTACGCGGCCGCGCGGCTGCTGGAGATCCTCGCGCTTCAGGCCGATCCCACCGCCGCGCTCCACGCGCTGCCGGTCGGCGTGTCGACACCCGAACTCAAGGTCGACGTGCCCGGCGGCGACCCGCAGGCCTTTGTCGCCCGGTTCATGGCGCAGGCTGCATTCGACGGCGCCCGGCTGTCGACGATCGACGGGCTGCGCGCGGACTGGCCCGATGGCTGGGGACTGGTGCGCGCGTCGAACACGACGCCGGTGCTGGTGCTGCGCTTCGATGCCGACGACGCGCAGGCGTTGGCACGGATTCAGGCATCGTTCCGCGAGCGCCTGCTCGCGATCGAACCGGGACTGACGCTGCCGTTCTAACGTGCGCACTGCGCGGCGCCTGACCCGCGCTCGCGGCCGAGTCCGACATCGGCACGGGCGACAGGCCGATGCCGCGCATCGACGCAGTGATCGAGGCTGACGGCACACCTTTGCAGGAGTGCCGTCATGTCGATGCCAATCCGTTTGTCCTGCCTGCTGTGGCTGTGCACCGGCCTCGCACCGATGCCGGTGCCTGCACAGCCCGCCGCCGATGCGCTCATGCTGGCCACCGACCTGAGGGGCGAGATCGACGTGGCCGCGTACTACGTCAGCGAAAAACTCGACGGCGTGCGCGGGCGCTGGGATGGTCGCGCGCTGTGGACGCGTGGCGGCCACCGCATCGCGGTCCCGGCGGCGTTCACCCGCGGCTGGCCCGACGCGCCGATGGACGGCGAGTTGTGGCTTGGCCGCGGCCGGTTCGACGAAACGAGCGCGCTCGTGCGTGGCGCCGATCCGAGCGATCCGCGCTGGCGGCAGTTGCGGTTCCTGGTCTTCGACCTGCCCGGCCATCCCGGTCCGTTCTCCGAACGCATCGCCGCGATGCGAGGGCTGACCACGCGCACGGCACATCCGCACTTGGCCATGATTGCGCAGGCACGACTGCCGTCGCGGAGCGCGCTCGACGCCCGCCTGGCGGAGGTCGTCGACGGCGGCGGCGAGGGATTGATGCTGCACCACCGTGACGCGCGCTATGCCGCCGGCCGCAGTGCCGCGCTGCGCAAGCTCAAGCCGTTCGACGATGCCGAGGCGCGGGTGGTGGGCTATCTGCCGGGCAAAGGCCAGTACACCGGCATGGTAGGCGCACTCCTGGTCGAGCATGCCGACGGGCGCCGGTTCCGGATCGGCAGCGGGCTGCGCGACGCGCAGCGGCGCGATCCACCTGTGATTGGCAGTCTGGTCACCTACCGCCACAACGGGGTGACCGGCACCGGCCTGCCGCGTTTCGCGCGCTTCCTGCGGGTGCGCGACGATGAACCGCCCAGCCCGTTGTCCGGTGCCGGCGGGCGTCCGGGCACGTCGTCGCCCCGATGAGGGTGGCGGCAGATCACGCGGTCGTCGGCGGGCGGTCCTGGCGTCGGACGCGCCCGCCAGGACCACTGGCTGCGGGTTACGGCAACGGATCGTCGTCGCGGCGACGGTCCAGGTACGCCTGCGCCCACCGGTCGGCGACCTTGCCGGCCGCCGCACGCCCGCCCAGGCCGAAGGCCAATGCGACCGCGACGGCGACCGCACCGAGCACCAGCCCGAACGCAAGATTGACGATGTCGTCGGCGATTCCCATCGCGCGCAGCCCCATCGCGATCACCAGACCGAGGATCGCGACGCGGGCGATGCGCGACAGGCCGACGCCGCCGCCGGGATTGGCGCGCTGGATCGCGCGTGCGGCCAGGTCGGCCAGCCAGTAGCCGACGACCAGGATCACACCGCCCAGCAGGATGTCGCCACCGAAGGCGATGAAAGTCGCCAACAGGTCGCGCACGCCTGTGAAGCCGAGCCGATGCGCGGCCTCGACGGTCGCAAACAGCAGGATGAAGAACAGCGCCACGCGCCCGACGCCTGCCGACAGGCCGTTGCCCTCAGGCGGCGCTGCCGGGGCGGCGACCGGCGTGGCCTCGAGCGGCAGCCCGGGTTCGGGCGTGCCGGCGGCGGCGACCGGATCGGCGGTTGCAAGCGCCGTATCCACCGGCGCCGGCCGGGTCGGGGTGGTGCCGAAGGCAGCGCCCAACCCCAGACGCTCGGGCAGGCGGTCGAAGCCGAGATTCTCCAGCAGGCGTGTCAGCAGCCCGGCGACGAACCGGCCCAGGTACCACGCCACCAGGAGGATCAGCGCCGCCGCCAGCAGGTTGGGCACCGCGGTCAGGAACAGCCCGAGCATCTCGCCGGCCGGTTCGGAGATCGCGCGGATCGCGAGCGCGTCGAGTGCGGCGATCAGCGTCGGCACGATGACCAGCACGAACGCCAGCGTCCCGCCCAGTTGCGACAGGCGCACACCCGCGCCGGTGTGCCCGCGATCGCCGAAGCGGTCGATGCCGGTCGCCGCCAGCAGGTTGCTCACCAGACCGCGCAACACCTTGGCAATCAGCCAGCCGACCAGTCCGATCACGACGGCGGCGAAGACATTGGGCAGCATCGACGTGACCTGCGCGGTCATCTGCGACAGCGGCGCCATCAGGCCTTCCACACGCAGCGCCGCGACGATCGCCGGCAGGAACAGCAGCAGCACCAGCCAGTAGACGACATCACCGAGCACCGCCGAGATCGGCCGCACGCCGGCCGAAGCCGACAGCTTCTCGTCCCAGCGCCCCGCGGCCATCAGCCGGTTGACGCCCGCGCGCAGCGCCGTGGCCAGCAGCCACGCGACCAGCGCCAGGACCCCAGCCAGGATAATCCGCGGCAGGTACAGCATGACCTCGGCCACCAGCGCCGAGAACGGGCCGTACAGGCCGTCGAAGCGCAGCACGCTGAACACGCCGATCAGCGCAACGATGATGACGAACCAGAACGTGACCGAGGCCGCCACCCGGACGACGTCGATGCGCGAAGCGGTCTGGGCGTTCACGCGTTCGTTGAGGCGCAATCGGGTCAGTCCACTGCGCACGAGGCCGCGCGCGACCAACGCGACGATCAGTCCGACGATCAGGACGGCCACCGCCGCCAGGACGGTCGGCAAATAGTGGCCCAGGCTCAGTTCGAGTTGCCGGGCGAGCGTATGGGGTTGCATGGGGCGTCTCTCCTCGCAGGGATGCGGACGAACCGCATCGCGTCGATGGCGCCGGCAGCGCAGGCGGCAGTGCCGACGGCGGAAGGCACTCGGCGGCACCGGGACCGCACCGTCATGCGACGGCGAAGCAGGATCGATCCCCATGCCTGGGCGATGCCCGTGTCGGCATCCCCGAAACCGGGCCGCGTCCAGTCTGGTGACGGCGATGTCGGCTCAGAGTGAACGGACGGCAACGTCGACCCCAAGCCGCCGGCAAGCCGAGCGCCGCTCGGCCACAGCGCCCCCTCCCCGGCCGCAGGCGGGCCGGCCCATCCGCAAAGCGCCAGGCCCCGGCGCGTCAGCAGGCGCGCTCCTTGGCGAATGGGTTGAGCCGGCGCACCCAACTGTCACCGCAGTCGATATCCACCGGCTCGGGCTCGACCGGCTTGGCGGGCGCACGCGCGGCCGCACGTGCGCGCTGAAGTTCGGCGAGCTTCTCGCGGATGCGCGGCATCGCGGCCAGCGCGGCACGCTCGCCCTGCAGAATCGCCGCGTTGCGCTGTTCGAAGCTGGCCGGCCCGATGTCGTTGACCTGCGGTCGGATCACCACGTCCGCGCGCGCCAATTCCTGACGCCCGAGGTTCTGGCCCATGATCGCGATCGACTGGTTGACGATGCCCAGCATGCTGCCGGGCGTGCTGCCGCTGGCCTTGCTGGAAATGTCGACCGCGATCACCAGGTCGGCGCCGAGTTGGCGGGCCGCGTCCACCGGCACCGGGCTGACGACCCCGCCGTCGACGTAGTGACGGTCGCCGATCTTCACCGGCTCGAACACGCCCGGCACGCTGCTCGAAGCGCGCACCGCCTGGCCGGTATTGCCGCGGACGAACACGATGCGGTCACCGGTCTCCAGGCGCGTGGCGACCGCCGCGAACGGGATCGGCAGACGGTCGATCGTGCGGTTGCCGACCTCGCGATTGACGTAGTCCTGCAGCGCGACGCCCTGCACCAGGCCGCCGGAGAACAGCCGCACGTCGCGGATGCTCGATTCGTCGAGCGCGACCGCCCGCTCCTGCATCCGGAACGGATCCATGCCGCTGGCGTACAACGCGCCGACCACGCTGCCGGCGCTGGTCCCGGCGACGAAATCGGCCTTGATGCCATTGGCTTCGAGCATCTTGATCACGCCGATGTGCGCAAAACCCTTGGCCGCACCACCGCCCAGCGCCAGGCCGATGCGGACCGGCGGCGTCCGGGTCGCAGGCGCCGCGGGCGTGGTGGCCGGCGCGACCGGCACGGGTTTGACGTTGTCGCGTCCGCAACCCGCCGCGAGCATCGCCAATGCACACAGCGCGAGCATCCGCGGTGCGCGGCGCGGGACAGGAAAAGACGGGAGGCGTGGACGCATGGCAGCGGCATCAAAGGGACGAGGCGCGAGGATACCGGGGCACATCCCGCGCCGGCAGAGACCGGGCGACACGGCGCGACGCGTTCAGGCGCATGGGCGATCGTTGCCTGTCGGACCGGCACGACAAAAAGCGGCCACCCCTGTCGGGGTCGGCCGCCTCATCGACACGCGAAACTGACGCCGCGACGCGGCGTCCTGGGATGGCTCAGGCCTCGTCCGCGCTGCTCGGGGCGGTGTGTCCGCGCGCGGCGTTGGTCGAACGCTGGCGCGCGGCCGCGTTGCCGGCCTCAATCCGACGCGAGTTGCCCTGGATGGCGCCGTTCGCCTGCTTCTTGCGGTACTGCCGCGCCGCGACCCACACCAGGCCCAGGCCGATGGCGCTGGCCGCCACGATCGCCGGGTTGCGGCGCAGGAAGCCGCCCGCGACCTTCGCCCCGGTACGCGCCGCGCCCACGGTCAGGCCGGTCTTGAGCCACTTTTCCGCGGTGTCCGGAATCGCGTGGCGCAGGCTGTCACCTGCCTGGCCGACCAGGGACACGGCCTTGTCGGACAGCGCTTCGAACTTGCTCATCGGGGGCTCCTGAAAATGACCATGAGGAAAGGCGACCAGTCTGCGTCGCCGACCGTCGATCCAGCGTGAGCGCAGGCCCTGCACGCTCGTGCGTTCAACCAACGTTGTGCGGCCGCGCCACGCCACGCATCACCAACCGCCGTGACCAAGCCGCAACGCCGCTACGGCACCGCGGTCCGTTATCGTGATAAGATTAGTAAATTATCATTCACTAACAGCATGGTCCGTCCACGCCGCCTTTCCGACGACGAGCTGCTCACGCGCATTGTGGCGTTTCTTGAGCAGCGATCCGAACTGACGCCCTGGTCGCTGTCGGATGTCGCACCCTCTGCCGGAATCGGCCCAGCCGGTCTCATCAAGCGATTCGGATCGAAGGCAGGCCTGCAGCGCGCCCTCACTCAACGCTGGATCGAACTCGTCCCGCGGGAACCGCTCGCCGACGGTGATGACCCTGCAGCCATCCTCGCGGCGTATGTTGGCCGCGAGTTCGGCGCCAACTCGACTGCCGGCGCGGTCTACGCGTTATCGGAAGCGATGAGCGATCTGCAGGACCCGGCGCTCGCTGCGCTCCTGGCGACAGGCTGGACCCTCCAGGCGCAAAGAATTGCGTACCTGCTCGAATCCATGAACCTGCCCAGACTCAATGACCCAGCGGCCGGCGGCACGATGCTGCTCGATGCCCTGCATGGCGCGCTGTTCCGGTCTGCCGTCGACCTCGACCAGACGGCCCCCTTGCTCACGCTCGAACGATTCCTGGAGATGTGGAGATGACGGCTCGAACCTGGCGCGGACGCGTGTTCATCGGCACGAGTGTCGACGGCAAGATCGCCCGCGAAGACGGCACGCTCGAATGGCTGACCGACCTGCCGGCCCGCCAGCACAAGGTCGGCACGTCCGCCGCGCATCCCGCGCTTATCTGGACAACGTTTTGTAAGACGGTCGACGCCATCGTCATGGGGCGCGCTACCTACGACACGATCCTCGGCTTCGGAGAGTGGCCGTTCGACGGTACGCATGTGATTGTCCTCACCACACGTGGCCACATCGACGACTCACGTGTTCGGACGGCCGAGTCGATCGAGGAGGCCACCCACCTCCTCGATGCGCTCGGCGTCCACGACGTGTATATCGATGGTGGCCGCACTATCCAGACGTTCCTCCGTGCAGGTCTTGTTGACGAGCTCACGATCTCGGTCGCGCCCATCGTGCTTGGGTCAGGGCGCGCGTTGTTTGGCGCGCTCGATACCGAACTGCACCTCACCGTGCGCGGCAGCCATGCGACTGACGACGGACTTGTTCGCACGACCTACGATGTCGTCCGCGGATAGCGCGCGCCACGCACACCCAGCAGCCGCAGTCACCCCACACCGTCGCCACGGGTCCGGCCCCCAACGCCGCTAAGTCCCTCTTGGCTTTGCACGATGGGTGGCCGGCGCGTTCCGCGCCACGCACACCCGACAGCCGCGACAACGTCCCACCGTCGCCACGGGTCCAGATCCCAACGTCGCTAAGTGCCGCGCGGTTTGGCCCGATGCGTTGCGGGGGCGTTCCACGGGTCCTCCGGCCAAGGATGCTTCGGATACCGCCCCTTCATCTCCTTGCGCACTTCCGGATACGTGCGCGCCCAAAACCCCTGCAGATCGCGGGTGACCTGCAGCGGCCGGCCGGCCGGCGACAGCAGGTGGATCGTCAGCGCGACGCGGCCGTCGGCGATCGTCGGCGTGTCGGCCAGCCCGAACAGTTCCTGCAGCTTGACCGCGAGCACTGGCGCGCGCGGCGTGCCGTCGGCCTCGAGGCCGTACTCGATCGCGCGCGCCTGGCCGGACGGCACCGTGATCCGCACCGGCGCCCAGCGGTCGAGCTGCTGGCGCTGTGCCCAGTCGAGTCGGCTTTGCAATGCCTGCGCGAACGTGTCGGCATCCAGCGCGTCGAGCCGCGTGCAACCGGCGAACGCCGGCGCCAGCCAGTCCTCGCGGGTGGTCAACAGCGCGGCATCGGACAAGTCGGGCAGGCCCAGTTCTGGCATCCACGTCCGCAGGCCTTCGACACGCGCCTGCCACTGGCGCAGTCCGTCGCGCCACGGCAGCACATCGAGTCCGAGTTCGCCGACCGCGTCGCTGAGCGCGCGCGCGGCCTGCGTCGGATCGACCCGGCCGTTGGGCCGGGCGTCGAGCACGATGCCGTCGAAGCGCTGCACACGCATGCCCACCAGCGCGCGTTTGCCGGCATCCCAATGGGTCTCGTCGGCGATGACGAAGCGCGCAGGCCAGGCCCGGCGCAGCTGTGCCTCGTCGACCGGTGCGCCGCGCAGCAGCAGCGCGTCGCGCGCCTCGAAGCGCAGGTCGCTGGCGACGATCCACGGCTCGCCGAGCAAGGCGCTGTCGTCGAACAGCCGGGCCATGCGTCCGTTGCTCAGGCCGTAACGCCGCGCGTCGCGGGCATGGCGATGGCCGATCCGGTCCGGAAAGGCGTGTGCCAGCAGGTCGCCGAGCGCATGCGCCGGCACGCTCGACGGCGGCGCGATCTCGACCCGCAGGCGTCGCCGCCATTGCCGGGCCGCCGCGTCGATCGCCGCCAGCGCCGAGCGCGCGGCATCGGCGGGCACGCGTCCGGCGCGGAACGCGGCCAGTGCCTGCCAACGTATCGCCAGCGCGTCCGAACGCGTCGCGCCGCGCATCGGATCGCGGGCCTCGACCAGCGCGCACAGGTCGCAGGCCAGCGCACGCGCGGCCGGCGTGTCGGCGGCCAGCAGCATCGCCGCCAGCCGCGGATGGGTGCCCAGCGCGAGCATGCGCCGGCCGACCGGCGTGATCGCATCCGCCGCATCGAGCGCGTCGAGTCGGCGCAGCAGATCGCGTGCGGCCGCCAGTGCGCCGACCGGCGGCGCATCGGGGAACGCGAGCGCGTTGTCGCCCCAGGCCGCCAGCTCGAGCGCGAGCGCCGCCAGTTCGACCTGCGCGATCTCGGGACGACGCTGCGGTTCGAGCCGCTGCGATTCGGGCCACAGGCGCAGCGCCACGCCCGGCGCGACGCGACCGGCGCGGCCGGCACGCTGGTCGGCCGAGGCCTGGCTGATCGCCACCACGTCCAACCGCGAGAACCCGCTGTTGGGATCGAAGCGCGGTTCGCGCGCCAGTCCGCTGTCGATCACGATGCGCACGCCCGGTAGCGTGACGCTGCTCTCGGCGACGTTGGTCGCGAGCACGATCCGGCGCCGGCCGTCGGCGGCCGGCTGCAGCACATGCGCCTGCGCCTCGACCGGCAGTTCGCCGTGCAGCGCAAGCACCTCGGGCGTGCCACCGGCAACGCCGGCGCCGAGTCGTTCGGCATCGGCTGTCAGCTGCGCCTGCACGCGCGCGATCTCGCGCTGGCCGGGCAGGAACACCAGTGCATCCCCCGGGTGCGAGGCGAGCGCGTCGGCGAGCACCCGGCGGACCTGCTGCGTCAGCGCTTCGCCCTGACGCGGCGGCGTGTAAGAGATCTCCACCGGGAAGCTGCGCCCCGCGCTCGACAGCTGCGGCGCGTCCAGCCACTGCGCGATGCGCGCACCATCGAGCGTGGCAGACATCACCACAATCCGCAGGTCATCGCGCAGGCCTGCCTGCACCTCGCGCGCCAGCGCCAATCCCAGGTCGCCGGCCAGGTGACGCTCATGGAATTCGTCGAACAGCAGCGCACCGATGCCGCCCGGCCCACTGCCGCCGAGCTCGGGATCGTCCTGCAGCATCCGGGTCAGAATGCCCTCGGTCACGACTTCGATGCGCGTGCGCGCCGACACCCGGTGCTCGAAGCGGATGCGGTAACCGACCGTACCGCCGACCTCCTCGCCGAGTTGGCGGGCCATGAACATCGCCGCCGAACGCGCCGCGACCCGGCGCGGCTCGAGCATCACGATGCGACGGCCGGCCATCCAAGGCGCCTCGAGCAGCGCCAGCGGCACCTGTGTGGTCTTGCCGGCACCAGGCGGCGCCTCGAGCACCAGCCGCGGGTGCACGGCCAGGCTGGCGAGGAGCTCGGGCAGCAACGGGGCAATCGGAAAATCGGGAGCAGCGGCGGTGGTCACGGCGCACAGGCTAGCGGGCCGGTCGGCCGCGCGATAGGCGTGCAACCCCGGCGCACGCCACGCCCAAGGGTCGGCCCGGGTGGCGACCGTCATCTGCGCCGCTTAAGGTCGGCACGTCTCCGTGCCCGGAACCGCCATGTCCCGTCGCCCTGCCCGTCCCACCCGTACCGCGGCGTGGCTGCTCGCCCTGCTGGTCGCCCCAGCCGTTCAGGCCGAGGTGTTCGTCAACGAGCTGCACTACGACAATGCAGGCGCCGATGTCGGCGAGGCGGTGGAGATCGTCGCCACCGCCGGCGAGAACCTCGCCGGTTACCGGCTGTGGCTCTACAACGGCAGCAACACGCCGACTGCGGCGACGACCTACAACAACGTGGCGGTCCCTGCCGGCCAGCCGCGCAGTTGCGGGGCGGCGGTATCGATCGCGACGGTGAGCTTCCCGCGCGACGGCTTGCAGAACGGCCCCAACGACGGCATCGCGCTCGTCGATGCGGCCGGCAAAGTCGTGCAGTTCATCAGCTACGAAGGCACGATCGTCGCCGGCAACGGCCCGGCCGCCGGGTGGTCCAGCCGCAACCTGCCGGTGTCCGAGAGCGCGTCGGCGCCGGTCGGCACCTCGCTGCAGCTCACCGGCAGCGGCGCGACCGCCGAGGACTTCGACTGGGCCCCGTCGGCGCCGCAGACCTTCGGCGCCTGCAATACCGGCCAGACCTTCGCCAGCAGCGACGCAGGCCCGGGCACGCCGCCGGCAGTGGTCGCAACCAACCCGGCAGCCGGGGCCGGCGATTTCCCGCCCGCCGGCGATCTGTCGGTGGACTTCAGCGAAGCGGTCACGCTGTCGCCGGGTGCGTTCGCACTGCAATGCGCGACCTCGGGCACGATCGCGCTCGACCACCCGACCAGCGGCGCGCACTTCGCATTGTCGACCGGCACTGCGTTGCATGGCGGCGAGGCCTGCACGCTCAGCATCAGCGCCGCAGCGATCCATGACGCCGACGGGCGGCAGCCGGCCGGCGATGCCAGCGTCGCGTTCACCGTCGCCAGCAGCAGCACCGGCGGCGGCGACTACTACGCCCGCGTCAACACCAGCAGCGCCGCGCAATTGCGCTGCTCGCTGCACGCCACGATCCGCGGCCACACCTCGTATCCCTACAGCGGCAGCGGCACCAGCACCTGGACGATCCTGGAGATCGCCGACGAGGACCCCAACGATCCGGGCCGCATCCTCGACGCCTATCGCAACCGCAGCTACACCAAGGTATCGGGCCGCGCGGGCACCGGCAGCGGGCTGACCTACAACCGCGAGCACACCTGGCCCAAGTCGCTGGGGTTCCCGAGCGCGACCGGCGACAAAGGCCTGCCCCATGCGCCGCACACCGACGCGCACATGCTTTATCTCACCGATACCGACCACAACGCCGCGCGCGGCAACAAACCGTTCGCTGATTGCGGCACGCAGGCCAACTGTAGCGAGCGCGCAACCGAGGCCAATCACGGCGTCGGCGGCGGCACCGGCACGTTCCCAGGCAATTCGAACTGGACCGACAACGCCGGCTTCCAGGTCTGGCGCCATCGCAAGGGCGACATGGCGCGCGCGGTGCTGTACATGGCGATCCGCTACGAAGGCGGCACGCATCCGTCGACCGGCCAGTCCGAGCCCGATCTGGAACTGACCGACGACCGCAGCCGCATCGTCGGCACCTCGGCCTCGCCGGCCTACATGGGGCTGTTGTCGACGCTGCTGGCCTGGCACCAGGCCGACCCGCCGGATGCCGCCGAGCGCGCACGCAACGAGGTCGTCTACAGCTTCCAGGGCAACCGCAACCCGTTCGTCGACCATCCCGAGTGGGCGACCCGCGCCTTGTTCGAGAGCAGCCGGCCGACCAGCTGCCAGTTGGCGAACTGAACGCCCCGCGCGCGCGTCCGGCACGCGGCACCTGCCGGGCGAAATGTGCGGGCCGGCCTACAATGCGCAGCCCGTTCCCAAGGTGCTCGCGCGTGACCTCGCCCCTGATCGACATCGGCGCCAATCTCACCCATGACAGCTTCGACCGCGACCGCGACGCCGTGCTGGCGCGCGCGCGCGATGCCGGCGTGACCCGGATGATCGTCACCGGCGCCAGCCGCGAGCACTCGCCCAAGGCGCTCGAACTCGCGCGCCAGCACCCGGGCCTGCTGTACGCGACCGCCGGCGTGCATCCGCACCATGCGGCCGAGTACACCGAGGAATGCGACGCCGAACTGCGCGCGCTGCATGCGCACGCCGAAGTGGTGGCGGTGGGCGAATGCGGGCTCGACTACTTCCGCGATTTCTCGCCACGGCCGGCGCAACGCCGCGCCTTCGAACGCCAGTTGCAGATCGCGGCCGATCTCGCCGCCGCCGGCACGCCCAAGCCGCTGTTCCTGCACCAGCGCGACGCGCACGACGACTTCGTCGCGATCATGCAGGACTTCGAGGGCCGGATCGGACCGGCAGTCGTGCACTGCTTCACCGCCGGCCGGCGCGAACTGTTCGACTGCCTCGACCGCGACTGGCACATCGGCATCACCGGCTGGCTATGCGACGAACGTCGCGGCCGTCACCTGCGCGAGCTGGTGCCCAACATCCCCGCGCATCGGCTGATGGTGGAGACCGACGCGCCGTATCTGTTGCCACGCACGCTCGATCCCATGCCCAAGGACCGTCGCAACGAGCCGGCGTTCCTGCCGCACATCGTCGCCGAGCTCGCACGCGACCGGAACGAAACGCCCGAGGCGACCGCGCAGGCGACCACGGCCACCGCGGCGGCATTCTTCGGTCTGGGCTGATCACCCGGGCCCGGTGCAATGCGCCCCATGTCACCCGCCCCCGGAAACACCGGCCAACGGTGACGCCGTCGGGCCAACGGCCCCAGGCAGCGCATCATTCCCTGCCCCGTGGACCGGAGTCTGCATCGCGATGCCGGTGATCCGGGCCCACCGCGTCGCGCCCGCGCACGGTGCGACGCACCGCCAATGGCGGGCATGCGATGCTCGCCCTTCCGCCATCAGGACAGACCGCATGATCGACATGATCATTCCCCAGCGCCGCCACGACCTGGGGGGCGGCTTCTCGGTCGGCCGGGTGCTGCCGTTCGCCAAGCGACGCATGATCGGGCCCTTCGTGTTCTTCGACCACATGGGCCCGGTCGACCTGCCCGCTGGCATCGATCGCAGCGTCGATGTCCGTCCGCATCCGCACATCGGCCTGTCGACCGTGAGCTATCTGTTCTCGGGCCAGATCATGCATCGCGACAGCCTCGGCTACGCCCAGGCGGTCAAACCGCACGAGGTCAACTGGATGACCGCCGGCAGCGGCATCACCCACAGCGAGCGGTTCGATCATGCGCGGCAGCACGGCGACCGCGTGCACGGCATCCAGGCCTGGGTGGCGTTGCCCGATGGGCAGGAGGAGATCGCGCCCGCGTTCTCGCATCACGCCGGGCACGACCTGCCGCAATGGGACGAGGCGGGCGTGACCGGTCATCTCATCGCCGGCAGCGCCTACGGGCTGCACGCGGGCGCCAAGACGCTGTCGCCGCTGTTTTACGCCCACCTCGACCTGGCCCCCGGCGCGGTCGCGGAGATTCCAGGCGGTTACCGGGAACGCGGCCTCTACGTCGCCACCGGCGCAGTCGAACTGGACGGCGCGCGCTACGGCGCCGGGACGATGCTGGTGCTGGGCGCGGCGGCATCGCGCGTGCGCGCCGCCGAGCAGGCCACGGTGATGGTGCTGGGCGGGGAGCCGGTCGGCGAGCGCTTCATCTATTGGAACTTCGTCTCGTCCTCGCGCGAGCGTCTGGCACAAGCGGCCGCGGACTGGACGGCTGGCCGGATGAAACTGCCCGACGCCGACGATGCGGAGTTCATCCCGCTTCCCGACAACACGCCGTTTCCGGCGCCACCGGCGATGTCGTAACGCGAGCGAGCGCAGGAGCGCGTACCCGCGACACGGCTAGCGCAGCACGCGCCCGCGCCGCGGCCAAGCGGCGAGCAGGGCCCAGACACCGCCGATACCCGCGACCCAGGTCGCGACCGGCACGCCGACGACGCGTGGGCCGCCGGCCTCGAGCGCGTAGAGCACCGCCGCGACGATCAACAGGCCCACGCCGAGGATCGCTGCGACCACCCGCCGCTGCATGCCCTGCATCGTCGTGGTCAGCATCGCCAGGTCATCGGAGCGCATGCGCAGTTCGTGCCGGCCCTCGACCTGCTGCTTGAGCCAGGTGTGCAGTAGTTGCGGCATTTCCGGCGCGCGGGTGACCAGCTCGGGCAGGCGATCGCGGAACTCGCGCAGCAACCGCGGCGGGCTGTAGCGCTCGACGAGGATGCGCTCGAGCACCGGGCGGGCGACGGCCCAGATGTCGAGCTTCGGGTCGAGCAGCCGGCCGATGCCTTCGATGCTCAGCAGGGTCTTCTGCAGCAGGATCAGCTGCGGCTGCAGCGTCAGCTCATAGCGCTGCGCGGTGCGGAACAGCTTGCCCAGCACCTCGCCCAGCGAGATCTCCGACAGGGGGCGGGTGAAGTACGGCTCGCACACCGCACGCACCGCCGCCTCGAGCTCGTCGATGCGCAGATGCGCCGGCATCCAGCCCGCCTGCACGTGCAGTTCGGCGATGCGGCGATAGTCGCGCCGGAAGATCGCCATGAAGTTCTCGGCGAGGTAGTACTGATCCTCGCGCGAGAGCTGGCCCATGATGCCGAAGTCGAGCGCGATGAAGCGCGGATTGGTCGTGCGCTCGGGATCGACCCAGATGTTGCCCGCGTGCGCGTCGGCATGGAAGAAGTTGTCGCGGAAGACCTGGGTGTAGAACACCCGCACGCCCTTGGCCGCCAGCGCGGACCGGTCGATGCCCGCCGCGTCGAGCGCGGCGATGTCGTCGCTGGGAATGCCATAGACGCGCTCGAGCGTGAGCACGCGTTGGGCGGTGCGCTCCCAGACCGGCGCCGGCACATAGAGATCGCTCGACTGCGCCCAGAAGCGGCGCAGCACCGAGGCGTTGGCGCCCTCGCGCTGCAGGTCGAGCTCGGCGGCGAGGGTGTTCTCGATCTCGGCCACGACCTCGCGCGGGCGGATCTTGTCGGCGTTGGGATGGGTGCGCGCGACCAGCGCGGCGAGATTGCGCAGCAGGGCGACGTCGGCGGCAATCTGCTTTTCGATGCCCGGGCGCAGCACCTTGACCACAACCTCGCGCGGCGGGCCATCATCGGTGCCGGGCAGCATCGCCGCGTGCACCTGCGCGATCGACGCCGAGGCCAGCGGCACCGGGTCGAAGGCGACGAAAGCCTGCGCGATCGGCATCGCCAGCTCGCGCTCGACGATCGCCTGCGCCAATGCGCCGTCGAACGGCGCCACCCGGTCCTGCAGCAGCGCCAGATCGTCGACGATGTCCGGCGGCACGATGTCGCGACGGGTCGAAAGGATCTGCCCGAACTTGACGAAGATGGGCCCAAGCTCCTGCAGCGCCAGTCGCAGCCGGGCACCGCGCGACTGCGCCGCGATCGCCGTCGAGGCCCGTGGCACGAACGGCCGTGCCAGCCGCAGCCAGCGCTCGGCCGGCGTGCCGTCGAGCAGGTCGTCGAGCCGGTAACGCAACAGCACCCGGCCGATGCGCGAGGCGCGCAGCAGGCCCTTCATGCGGCGGTCCCGCGATCGAGCCGGGCCACTCGCACTGCGAGCCGCTCGACGTCGTCGCGCAGGCCGTCGACATCGTCGTGAAAGGCGTCGAGTTCGGCGCGCGGCACCACATCGCGCGTTTCCTCGGTTACGTACTCGGCCGCGCTCTGGGCCAGGTTGCGGCCGACGTCCTGTGCCTGGCGCAGGGCCGCGGCGAAGGCGTTGGCGACCTGCACGCCGACGACCTCGCCAAGCACGGCGACGAACGGGCGCTGCCAGTCGGGATCAAAGCCCGCGGCCATGCGCTGCAGCCGGCGCGCGAGCTCGGCATCGCCCGAGACCCGGACCTGGCCGATCGGCGGCGCGTCGCCGCGACGCAGAAACGGCAGCTGGCCGAGTGCGCCGGCCAGCGTGGTCCGCACCGACAGGTGGGCCTCGACCTCCGGATCGACCGGGCCTACGCGCAGGCGGTCGCCGTCCACGCGCAGGGTCAGCGCCAGCGGCGGCGCGCTCAGCGCGAGGGCGATCTGCTGGCCGTCGAGCGCGCGCAGCGCCGCCCCGGTGTCGGCATCGAGCGCGATCGCGCGGTTGAGCGCGGTCTCCAGCGCGCGGCCGGCCATCGGCTTGAGCAGGGAGAACGGAGAGAACGGAAGGTCGGCCATGGCCCGATTGTAGCGTCGGGCCCAGGCCGCAGCGCTCGCGCCGCAACGCAAAAGGCCCGCCGGTGGCGGGCCTTTTGCGTCATCGCGACGATGCGGTCGGGGCGTCAGACCCCTCGTCCACGCAGCATCGAGATCACAGCCAGGATCAGGAACACCACAAACAGGATCCAAGCGATATTGGTGGCGGCACCGGCCACGCCGCTGAAGCCGAGAACACCGGCGATGATGGCGACGACGAGGAAGATGACGGCATATCTGAGCATGGTGGTCTCCTGGTGGGATTCGGCCAGTAGCGGCTGCGGGCCCCACCGTATGCCCGGTCAGGTCGCGATCAGGTGATGGCGCGCCGACGATTCCAGCGAATCTTTCAGCCGGATGAGTCCGTCGTGAAGGGACACAGCGGGCTGATAGCCGAAGTCCCGCGTCGCTGGCGCCATGTCGTACCAATGCGCGGTGCTCAGCTGTTCGGCGAGGAAACGGGTCATCGGCGGCTCGCCGGACAGGCGCAACAGCGGCCACAGCGTTTCGCACATCGCGCCCACCGCATACGCCGCGCGGAACGGGATCGTCTTGCGCACCGGCGGTGCACCGGCCGCCTCGAGCAGCGCGTTGATGATCCAGCGGACCGTGGTCGGCTCACCGTTGCTGATGAAGTACGCCCGGCCCGCGCAGGCCGCGCCCGGCGCCAAATGCGCGAAGGCGTCGAAGTGCGCCTGCGCGGCGTTGTCGATATAGGTGGTGTCGATGCGGTTCTCGCCATCGCCGACGAAGCGCAGGCGGCCGGCGCGAGCCCGCTCGACCAGGCGCGGCAGGAGTTGCTGGTCGCCCGGCCCCCAGATCAGCCGCGGTCGCAGCGCAACCGTCGCCAGCTCCGGGCCGTTGGCCGCCAGCACGGCGCGCTCGGCGATCGCCTTGGTCGCCGCGTACGGCGCCTTGAACCCCTCGCCGTAGGGCACAGTGTCGGCCGTGCCGCCTTCGACCGGGTGCGTGGCGCGATGAGTGACGCTCGGTGTGGAGGTGTAGACCAGCCGGCCGACGCCCTGCGCCCGGCAGGCGTCGAGCACGTGCTGGGTGCCGACGACGTTGGCCTGGTGGTAGCTGTCGTAGTCGCCCCACGCGCCGGCCTTGGCGGCGTTGTGGAAGAGCGCATCCATGCCGGCCGCCGCCGCGCGCACGGCGTCGCGGTCGGCAAGGTCGCCACGGATCTGGCGCACGCCCAGCGCCTCGAGTTCGGGATAGTGACCGCGGTTGAAGCTGGAGACCGTGTGGCCGCGCGCGACCAGGCCGCGGCACAGGGCCTGCCCGAGAAAGCCGCCGCCGCCGGTGACCAGGATCTGCATGTCGCGCTCCACGCTTGAGGAGCGCACACGATAGCGGGCGCCTGCCGGACTGGCGACGCAGGCGCGTGCAAGCGCTTAATCGGCAAGCCCTTCAGAAACCTTCATCCCGCCACCGGGCACTTCATCCGCCGCTCTGGTGGGCTGGCCGCTCCCCGAACGGAGTGCCGACGATGTCCATCCTGCCGCGCCTGCTTCTGCTGGCCGCCCTCGCCTGTCCGCTGTCCACCGCCGCCGCATCGCCCCCGGCGCTGGACGACGGCTGGCCGGTCGCCGATCCCGTCCGTCTGGGCTGGGACGCCGCAAAGCTCGCGGCGCTCGATGCCGCGATCAACGCAGGCGCGGCGCCCGACACCACCAGCGTGCTGGTCGTCCACCGTGGCGCGTTGATCCACGAGGCCTACTTCGACGGTGCCGATCGCAGCACGCTGCACGACACCCGCTCGCTGACCAAGAGCGTGACCGCGTTGCTGGTGGGCGCGGCGATCGATCGCGGCCTGATCGCCGATGTCCGGGCCCCGGTGCTGGGCTTCTTTCCCGACCGCCGGCCGGCCCACCCCGGCGCGTTCAAGGACGCGACGACCGTCGAGGACCTGCTGACGATGAGCGCGCAGTGGGAGTGCGACGACAACAACACCTTCTCCAGTGGCCACGAGGAACGCATGTACGTGAGCGCGGACTGGACGGGCTTCGCGCTCGATCTGCCCGAGCGCGGCTACGCGCCGTGGCAGACGCGACCGGCCGACAGTCCGTACGGGCGGGCGTTCGCCTACTGCACCGCCAACAGCCTGCTGCTGGGTGCGATCGTCGAGCGCGCCAGCGGCCTGGCGCTGCCCGACTTTGCACGCGAGACGCTGGAGCGGCCGCTGGGCATCGCGGAGGCAGCCTGGAAGCGCGCGCCCGAGGGCACGGGCATGGGCGGTGGCGGCACCGGATACCGCAGCCGGGATCTTGCCCGGCTCGGCCAGTTGCTCGCCGATGGCGGACGCTGGCACGGCCGCCGCGTGCTGTCGGCGGCGTGGATCGACGCGATGCTGCAGCCGCGCGCGCGGACGCCGTTCGAGGCCGACTACGGGTATCAGCTGTGGCGCTTCGACGTCGCCGCCGGCGCGCGGCGGTGGCAGGCCTGGACGATGTCGGGCAATGGCGGCAACGCGGTCTTCGTGATCCCCGAAGCGCGCTTGGTCGTGGTCGTGACCCGGACCCACTACAACCAGCCGGGCATGCACACGCAGACCCGGGCGTTGCTGTCGGACTACGTGCTCAGCGCGCTGCCGTGACCGCAACCGCGTCGGCCGGCAAGCGTCCTTCGGCGCGAACGCGCGCCCGCTCGCGCGCGATGCCGGCATCGATCCGCGCCAGTACCGCGGCGAAGCCGGGCTCGCCGCGCAGGTCGGCGAACAGCGGCGAGACGCGCAGGTAGTCCGCATCGCGGTGGCCCGCCGTGACCGCGGCGTCCAGCGCATCGAGTGCCGCGGCGCGATCGCCGGCCAGCGATGCCAGCAGCGCGGCATCGAGTCCGTCCAGCGGATCGCCACCGGCCGCCAGCCCCGTACGCAGCGCGGCGATGCGTGCGCGCAGCGCCGGCGCCGCGGGCCGCGACTCGGCAGCGACGATCCAGGCGACCGTCTCCGGCAGGCTCGCATGCGGCTTGAGCGCACGCGCACGCTGCGCCGCATACCGCGCGGCATCGAGATCGCCGCGCTGCAAGGCCAGTTCGGCAGCCAGCAGTTGCAGGCCCGCGTGGTCGGTGCCGCGCGACAGCGCCTCGTCCAGCGCCGCCTGCGCCTGCGCGCCGCGCCCATGGCGGTACAGGAAGTTCGGCCAAGCGAGATTGGAGAACACGTTGTCGGGGTAGAGCTGGAAGCTGCGCCGGTAGCGCCCTTCGGCCGCGTCGGTATAGCCGAGCAGGTCGAGGTCGGCGGCGATCTGCAGCGCCAGAAACCGCGCATCCTCGGGACGGTGCACGGCCAGGTTGGCCGCCAGCGCATCGGCCAGCCGGCCCTGGCGCGCGTACAGGTAGGCGGCCGACGCCCGCGCGGCATCGGCGTCGGGGTCCAGGGCCACCGCGCGTTCGTAGCCGGCCAGCGCCGCGGCCACCTCGCCCCGGCAGTCGTGCGCATAGGCCAGTGCCGCGTGCGCGGCCGCCAGGCGCGGCTGGCGCGCGAGCACGTGTTCGGCGAGCGCCTGCGCGCGGTCGGCATCGGCGAGGTCGCCGCCATACAGGCACAGTCGCGCGGCATGGGCGCGGGCCAAGCCCAGCGCGGCCTGCATGTCGTCGGGGGCCTCGTGCAGCCGCTCGCGGTACAGCGCGAGCGCACGCGCGTTGTTCTCGCGCTGGCCGATGCTGGCGTAGTAGTCGGCACGCTGCAGCAGCGGCGACAGCGCCTGCGCAGCCGGCCTCGGCCACGACCACCAGCCGACCGCAGCGATCACCGGCAGCAGCGCCAGCACCGCAGCGGCAACGAGCGTCCGGCCGCGGACGTCGGACACGCGCAGCGCGTCGTCGTCAGGACGTGGTGGGCTGCACAGCTGATAGCCGCAGCCGCGCACCGAGCGCAGGTAACGCGCCCGGCGTCCGTCGTCGCCCAGCGCCTGGCGCAGTAGGCGCACGCGCTGGGTGACCGTTTCCTCGCCGACCAGCGCTGGCGCCCAGACCTGTGCGATCAATTCGTCGAAGCCGACCACCCGCGTGCCCTGCATCAGCAGGTAGCGCAGCAGGCGGAAGCTGAGCCCGGCCACCTCCAGCACCTGGCCGTCGTCGCGCACCACCCGCTGCCGGGCCACGTCGATGCGCAGATCGTCGAGACGATAGTGCGCAGGCGACGCGGCGGCGGACTCAGACACGGGCGGCGGCCCAAGCCGCCAGCGTCTCGCGGCCGATCTTGGCGTTGTGGCGGATATCGACCGGGAAGCGCGGGTGGAACAGCACCGTCGCGATGCCGGCGGTGTGCACGAAGCCGGCACCGATGTGACGCAGTTCGTCGGCAATGCGGGCGTGCTCGCTCTTGCCCACACCGGGTTGCAGCTCCACGCACAGCACCGGGGTCTGTCGACCGGCAGGGCCCACGCCGACCAGCGCGGTGCGCGCCACATCGGGATGGACGTTGAACACCGGCTCGACCTGTTCGGTGCACAGCGTGCCGCCGGCGGTAACGACGCGATGGCCCTTGCGCCCGCAGAACCACAGCCGGCCCTCGCTGTCGAAATAGCCCAGGTCGCCCATGCGGTGGACGACGCGCGTACTGCCGTCAGGCAGGGTCTCGGCGATCTTCGCCAGCCGGGTCTGCGCTTCGCGGCCGAAGTAGGTATCGGTCGCGGTGGGTCCGGCGACGGTGATCTCGCCGATCTGCCCGCGCGGCACCTCCAGCGCATCCGACCACGTGGCGATCGCGGCATCGTCGACACCGATGATGCGCACCTCGTTGGGCGGGACCGGCCGGCCGACGCAGGTGCCTGCGCCCTGCTCGGTGCGACTGCGCAGTGCCAGCAGTTCGCGTCCTTCGACGACCGCGACCGGCAGACATTCGGTGGCGCCGTACGGTGTCCACAGCGACGCCTCGGGCGGCAACAGCGCGAGCATCGTCGCCACGACATCCGGCGGCACCGGCGCCCCGGCCGAGGTGACCCGGCGCACGCCCGGCAGCGGCGCACCGTGCTCGGCGAGCACCCGCATCAGCGCCGGCGAGCCGAACAGCTGGTCGACGCCGAAGCGCGCGATCGCGGCGTGCAGCTTGTGCGGGTCGGCCCGCGCCGGGCGGGTCGGGTCCATGTCCGGGACGATCGAGGTCAGCCCCAGCGCCGGGTCGAACAGGGCGAACGGCGGAAACGTCGGCAGGTCGACGCCGCCGGGCGGGATACCGAACGCGTCGCGCAGCATCGCGATCTGCGCGACGAAATGGCGGTGCCGGTAGACCACGCCCTTGGGCACGCCGGTCGAGCCGCTGGTGAACAGGATCGCGGCGACCTCGTCGGCGGCCGTCGCCGCCAACTGCGGCCCGGCGCGCGCACCGTCGCGCTCGACCTGGGCCAGGGTCGCGTCGGCCAGCACAGCGCGGCGACCGGTGGTGATGCGGATCGCCGCCGAGCGCGCCCAGCCCAGCAGCACGCGCGCGACCTGCGCCAGCGGAATGCCGATGAAGGCCTGCGCCTGCGCTTCGTCCAGGCACTGTCGCAGCGCGCGCCGGTCGATGCCCGGATCGACCAGCACCGGCACTGCGCCGGCCTTGAACAGCGCGAACATCAGCAGGAAGAACTCGGGGCTGGGCCGCACCATCAGCACCGTGCGGGTGCCGCGGACGATGCCGCGCGCGGCCAGGCCCGCGGCGATCGCGTCGCTGCGCGCATCGAGCGCGGCGTAGCTGAGCGCATGCGCATCGCGGTAGCGCCCATCGGGGCCGGGGCAGCGCAGTGCGATCTGCGCCGGGCGCTCGCGCGCCAGACGCGGCAACGCGGCTGCGATGTTGACCGCCTCGCCGGCGGGGCTGGGGGCATCAGAAGGCGTCATCGGCGACAGGATACCGGCGAGCCGGGCCCGGCCGACCGGCGTTGCGGCTACGATGCACCAACGCCCGTTGTCCTGGACCCTGCCGATGCGCGCGATCCGCCGCTCCTCCCTGCCGCTGCTGGTCCTGCTCACCGCACTGGCGCTGGCGATCGGCGGCTGCGCCAGCAGTGGCAAGCAACGCAGCGCACTGGAGCGAGTGCATAACGCCTGGGCGAGCGCGATGCGCTGGAACGACATCGAGGGCGCCTGGCAGCTGGTCGACCCGGACGTGCGTGCCGAGCGACCGATGGGCGAGCTGGCGTTCGCCCGCTACGCCCAGCTACAGGTCACCGGCTACCGCCCGCTCGGCGGTCAGGCCGGCCAGGACGAGGCCCTGCGCGAGGTCGAGATCCGGGTGGTCAACCGCCACTCGATGGCCGAACGCACGCTGCGCCACACCGAGCGCTGGCGCTGGGACCCGGACGCCGGCACCTGGTGGAACGTCAGCGGCCTGCCCGACTTCTGGGAAGGCGAATAGCCGGCCCGGGCAGCCGCCCTGCCCCCCGATCGCGGGCCCCGGTGGTGCGCCCGGCGCGGTGTGCGACAATCGCCGCCCGCTGACGCTGCGCGAATCGTGTCGTGAACTTCGAAGAACTGCTGGCCTTCCTGGGCCGAAACCAGATGTTGTCGCTGATCCTCGCCGTGCTCACGGTGGCGATCGTCTTCAATGAGATCTCGCGGCTGTTCCGCGGCTTCAAGGCCCTGCGCCCGGCCGAGCTGACCGCGCTTGTGAACCGCGACAACGCGCTGGTCGTCGACCTGCGCCCGAGCGCCGACTTCGGCAAGGGCCATATTCCCGGCTCCAAGAACGTGCAGATGAGCCAGTTAGACCCGGAGAGCAAACAGCTCGCCGCGGCCAAGGCGCTGCCGGTCGTGCTGGTGTGCAAGACCGGCAGCACCGCCGGCGATGCCGCCAAACGCCTGAAGAAGGCCGGCTTCCAGAACGTCTACGTACTCGACGGCGGCATCGCCGGCTGGCAGCAAGCCGATCTGCCGCTGGTCAAGGGCCGCGGCTGACCGCTGACCGTCCTTCGCGGGTGCCATAATCGGCGATCCGCCTCATCCCCATTATCGCTGGAGTCGATCCCATGTCCGAAGAACAGGCCAACAACGGCGCCAACGGCGCAGCGCCGGAGCAGCCGGCCGGCGCGCAGTTCAGTGTCGAGAAGATCTACGTCAAGGACGTCTCGTTCGAGTCGCCCAAGGCCCCGCAGATCTTCAACGAGCAGGCCCAGCCGCAGCTCAACATGAACCTCAACCAGAGCGTGCAGCGCGTGGGCGACAACGCCTATGAGGTCGTGCTGGCGATCACCCTGACCTGCACGATCGGCGAAGACGACAACAACACCGTCTACGTCGCCGAGGTCAAGCAGGCCGGCGTCTTCGGCCTGGCCGGTTTCGACAGCGGCACGCTCGACGCGCTGCTGGGTACGCAGTGCCCGAACGTGCTCTACCCCTACGCGCGTCAGCTGATCGGCGACCTGATCCAGGCCGGTGGCTTCCCGCCCTTCCTGCTGCAGCCGATCAACTTCGACGCGCTGTACGCCGAGGGCCTGCGCCAGCGCGGCAACCAGCAGGCCGCCGGCCAGCCGACGACCGACCAGATCGGCAACGCCTGAGCGTGACCGATCGCGCGACTGCCGTCGCGGTGCTGGGCGCGGGCTCCTGGGGCACCGCGCTCGCCTCGCTGATCGCCCGCAACGGTCACCCCACCACGCTGTGGGGCCGGGACGCGGCGACGGTCGAGGCGATCGACCAGCGCCATGAGAATCCGCGCTACCTGCCCGGCATCCCATTGCCTGAGCGGTTGCGCGCGACCACCGACCTGGCACGCGCGCTCGATGGCGCCGGGCTGATCCTGGTCGTGGTGCCTTCGCATGCGTTCCGCGAGACGCTGGCCGAGCTGGCGCCGCTGCGGGCGCCGGGCGTCGGCATCTCGTGGGCGACCAAGGGCTTCGAGCCCGGCTCGGGCCGGTTCCTGCACGAGGTCGCCGGCGAACTGGTCGGCGACGATGTGCCGCTGGCCGTGGTCACCGGGCCGTCGTTCGCCAAGGAGGTCGCGTCCGGGCTGCCGACTGCGGTGACGGTGCAATCCGAGGACGAGGATTTCGCCCGCAGCGTCGCCGATGTGCTGCACGGGCCGAGCTTCCGCGCCTACACCGGCACCGACATGCGCGGCGCCGAGCTCGGTGGTGCGATGAAAAACGTGCTGGCGGTCGCCACCGGTGCGGCCGACGGCATGGAATTGGGCCTTAACGCCCGCACCGGCCTGATCACCCGTGGCCTCAACGAGATGCTGCGCCTGAACCGTGCGATCGGCGGTCGCCCGGAGACGCTGATGGGGCTGGCGGGCCTGGGCGATCTGGTGCTGACGTGTTCGGGCGATCTGTCGCGCAATCGCCGGCTGGGCCTGGCCCTGGGCCGGGGCGAACGGCTCGAGGATGCGGTGCGCGCGATCGGCCAGGTGGTCGAGTCGGTGCAGACGGCCGACGAGGTCATGCGATTGGCGAACCGCCACGAGATCGAATTGCCGATCTCGAGCAATGTCCAGGCCGTGCTGCACGGGGAGATCAGCCCTGCCGAGGGCCTCGCCCGGCTGATGGCCCGCGAACGCAAGCCCGAATACACCGGCGCGCTGTTCTAAGCTGTTTGCGTTCGGGGCAAGCTGGCGACGGGGTGTTCCGCACCTTCGGATGGACAGCAGTCGGCCGGCAGCAAGCCGCTCTCCCCTCGGTCAGGACATTTGACTCGGGCGCGCGCCATCCCTGGCGCGCTCGACGCAGCCACCGACCGTCCGTCCGCTGCCTTGAACTTTCAGCACCCACCTTCGGGTAGGTGCGCATACAGAGTCATCCGCGAGAAGAAGACGCGCGCCTTCTGCCCTGTGCATCATGCTGGACAGAGCCGCGATAGCTGGCCACGGATGAGTCAGGCCCGCTTGTGCTGTCGCGTGACTTGAAGAACTGACGTGATCGCTGCCGGACCTCGCTGCGAGGTGATCTGCGGCGGCAAGTCAGTCGTGATGCTGATCGAACAAGGGAGCAATCCGTAACGGCACGTTACGCCTCCCATGGAGACGAGCGGCTCGATCGAGCGGCAGGCGCAGGAGCACTCTGATCTCAAAAGAAGCCACAAAAAAACCCGGCCGTTTCCGGCCGGGTCGGTGCAGCATCCAGTAGGGAGAGGGGACGCGCCAGGGGAAGCGCGGACCGGATGCCGCGGGGGACTTACCAGCTCAGCCGGGGGCCGACGAACCACTGCACGTCGCCGCCCTTGATGAGCTTGACGTCGCCGGCGACGCCGAAGTTGGGGTTGAACTTCCACTGCGCGCCGAGGCGGCCGTAGAACTCGCTGTCGATGCCGCGGCCGTAATGCTCGTAGCCGGCCAGCGCATAACCTTCGAGCGCCGGCAGCAGCGCGCTGCGCGCGCCCACTTCGACGGCGTAACCGCTGGCGTCGAGACCCTGACCGAAGTCGATGCTCTGGTAGGCCACGCGGGTCAGCAGATCGGTGCGGTCCGACAATTCGTGGTTGTAGCCGATACCCAACCTCCACTGGTCACGGTCGCGGTGGGTGTTGTCGATGCTTTCGCGGGTGTAGTCGCCGAAGGCGTGGAAGTTGGGGTGGAACGCGGCGGCGCCGCGGATCGACCAGCCGTCGGAATCGACGTCGCGGTTGATCGGGGCGATATCGGCCTTGCTGGCCGAGTAGCCGCCTTCGACGTAGTTGTAGGACAGGCCCTGGGCCGCGTTGGCGGCGAACGGGAGGACAGCGGCGAGGGCCGCGATCGGCAAGATGCACTTCATGGGGACAACTCTCTCTTTTTGAATCGGAACAACGGACACCGGTCTTGCTTGTTATAGGTCTTGTGGGTGTTGCGCGATGCGCTGACGCATCGAAAAGGGGCGGCCCGGGTGGCGGGAGGGGATGGCGCTTCGAGGGGGAGGGGAAGCACGACCACCCGGGCCGTGACGCGCATCTTCGGCCCGGGCGCTGAAATCCCGGCTGAATATTGAACTTTCCAGTACAGGAACTTTTGCCGCTGCATTCAGTCCGGTCATGCCCCGCCGTCGAAGCCCTGTTGCCGCCAAGCCTCGAAGACGACCACCGCCACCGCGTTCGATAGGTTGAGGCTGCGGTTGTCCGGTCGCATCGGCAGTCGCAGCCGCCGGCCGGCCGACACGGACGCCAGCACCGCATCCGGCAGGCCCCGGGTCTCGCTGCCGAACAGGAAGGCGTCACCCGGTGCGAACGCAGGCGTGTCGTAGCGCACCGCGTTGCGGGTGCTCAGCGCGAACAGCCGGGGCGGCGCGATCGCCGCCAGCGCCGCATCCAGGCTGTCGTGGACCTGCAAGGGGGCGTACTCGTGGTAGTCGAGCCCGGCGCGCCGCAGGTTGCGGTCGTCGAGGTCGAAGCCCAGTGGACGCACCAGGTGCAACCGGGCACCGGTGTTGGCGCACAAGCGGATGACGTTGCCGGTGTTGGGCGGGATCTCGGGGGTGTGCAGGATGACGTCGAACATGGACGGAGCCGGGCGCGCGGGCGGCTATTGTCCGCGCTCGAGCCGTCACCAGGGCAAGCGGGCGCCCGTCCAGTCGAGGAACTGCCCGCTGTCGTTGGCCGACAGGCCGTCGATCACCCGCAGCAGCCCGGCCACCGACGCATCCGGTGCCTCGCTCGCCTGGCCGCCGCCCATGTCGGTGCGGACCCAGCCGGGGTGCAGCGCCACGACGACCACGCCGCGCTCGCGCAGCGCATGCGCCAGCTGCACCGTCGCCATGTTCAGCGCAGCCTTGCTGATCGCGTAGCTGGGCGTGCCGAAGCGGGTGGTGCCGGCGATCGAGCCCAGTTGCGAGGACAGGTTCGCCACGCAGGCGCCGCCGGCCAGCCACGGCGCCAGCGCCTGGGTCAGCAGCAGTGGTGCGATCGCGTTCGTGCGCAGGCTGTGCTCGAGGGTCTCGCCGTCCAGGTGTCCGAACCGCTCGCCGCCGTGCAGGACGCCGGCGTTGTTGATCAGCAGGTCGATCCGGCCGCCCTTGCCGATCGCCAATGGCAGCTCGCGCACCAGCTCGGCGCGCGAGCGCGGGTCGATCGCATCAAGCGGCAGGATCTTGAGATGGCCGGGGTGTTCACCGGCGAGCGCGTTGAGCGTTGTCGCGCGCCCGGGTTGCCGGCAGGTCGCGACGACCGGCGCACCGGCCGCAAGCCGCTGACGGACGAACTCCAGGCCAAGGCCCCGGTTCGCGCCGGTGACCAATGTCCACTCGGGCATGGCGGCAGACTCCCACAGGTAAGGCCTTCACCCTAGCCGGCCGGCGATGAGGACGAAGTCGTCGCTGCCGCCGGTGGTCGTGCGTACGCCCGGCCGTCGGCCATGACCTGCGACCCGTGCCAGCGCGCGGGTGTATGGCTAGGATGAGCGGATCGTCCGCCCCCGCGCGGCCCGTTGCTCAGGAATTGCGCATGTCCGTCGGTCTCTCCCGTTCCGCCTCCTTCCGTCCCCGCCGCGCGCTGATGGCGCTGGCCACCGGGCTCGCCCTGGCCGGCGCCGGTCTCGCGCCGTCGGCCCTGGCGCAAACGCCCGCCGCGGCCGCCGCCGGCGTCGACATCCCCTTCGAGAGCTTCACCCTGCCCAACGGGTTGCGGGTGGTGGTTCACACCGACCGCAAGGCGCCGATCGTCGCGGTCAACATCTGGTACCACGTCGGCAGCAAGGACGAGCCGGCCGGCCGCAGTGGCTTTGCGCACCTGTTTGAACACCTGATGTTCCAGGCCAGCGAGCACCACGACGGCGAGTTCTTCGATCCGTTCTCGCAGGTCGGCGCGACCGACCAGAACGGCACGACCAACACCGATCGCACCAACTACTTTCAGAACGTGCCGACCACCGCGCTGGACATGGCGCTGTGGATGGAATCCGACCGCATGGGCCACCTGCTCGGCGCGATCGACCAGGCCGCGCTCGACGAGCAGCGCGGCGTGGTGCAGAACGAGAAGCGCCAGGGCGAGAACCAGCCCTATGGCCAGGTGTGGGACAAGCTCACCCGCGCGCTCTATCCCAAGGGCCACCCCTACCACCACGGCGTCATCGGCTCGATGAACGACCTCGACGCGGCCTCGCTCGAGGACGTCAAACAGTGGTTCCGCACGTGGTACGGCCCCAACAACGCGGTGCTGGTCCTGGCCGGCGACATCGATGTCGAGACTGCCAAGCGCAAGGTCGCGCAGTACTTTGGCGACATCCCGGCCGGCCCGACGATGGCCCAGCCGCAGGTGGATGTTGCCCGGCGCACGGCCGACACCCGCGAGACCATGGAGGACCAGGTGCCGCAGGCGCGGATCTATCGCGCGTGGAATGTCGCCGAACTGGGCACGACTGACATCGACCACCTGCAGGTGCTGGCCAACGTGCTGGGCGGCGCCAAGGCCTCGCGCCTCGACAGGCGCCTGCTGCACGACGAGCGTCTGGTCGACAGCATCAGCGCCGGCGCTTACGGCTCGCAGCTCGGCTCGAACTTCATCGTCATGGCGACGGTCAAGCAGGGCGTGGACCCGGCGACAGTGGACGCGGCGATCGAGGAGGAACTGCAGCGCCTGATCGAGCAGGGCCCCACGGCCGAGGAACTCGAACGCGCCAAGACCTCGTCCCGCGCCGGCTTCGTGCGCGGCATCGAGCGCATCGGCGGGTTCGGCGGCAAGGCCGACGCGCTGGCCGAATGCACGGTCTACGAGGGCGACCCTGGCTGCTTCCGCACGTCGCTGGCCAACATCGCCGCGACCACCGCCGAGGACGTCAAGGCAGCCGGCGCCAAGTGGCTCGACGTCGGCAGCCACACCATCACCGTGGTGCCCGGCGCACGCACGCCGCTCGCCGAGGAGCCGGCGGTGACGCCAGCGCCGTTCACCCCGCCCGCGCCGGATCCGAAATACCGCACCACACGCAGCACCGTCGACCGGAGTGCCGGGGTTCCCAAGACCACCACGTTCCCCGAACTGAAGTTCCCCGCACAGGAACGCGCGACGCTGTCCAACGGCACCCAGGTGATCCTGGCGCGGCGGCCGGAGATCCCGGTGGTACAGCTGAGTTACGAATTCAAGGGCGGGTATACCGCCGACCAGGGCCGCACGCCGGGCACCGCAAGCTTCACGATGAGCGTGCTCGACGAAGGCGCCGGCGGTCTGGATGCATTGGCGTTCGCCGACCGCGCCGAGGCACTCGGCGCAAGCATCGGCGCGGGCGCCTCGCTCGACGGCAGCAACGCCTACGTGTCGGCGCTCAAGGAAAATCTCGACCCGTCGCTGGCGCTGTTCGCCGATATGATCCGTCGGCCGAACTTCGCGCAGAAGGAGATCGATCGCGTCAAGGCGACCTGGATCGCCAGCATCGCGCAGGAGAAGGCGCGCCCATCGAGTGCGGCGATGCGGGTATTGCCGCCGCTGATCTACGGCGCCGACCATCCGTATGGGATCCCGTTCTCGGGCACCGGCAACGAGGACGCCATCGCGCGCCTCACGCGCGACGAGCTGGTGACGTTCCACCGTGATTGGGTGCGTCCGGAAGGCGCAACGCTGATCGTCGTCGGCGACACCACGCTGGCGGAGATCGTGCCGATGCTCGAGCGCCATTTCGGCGATTGGCGCGGCACTGGCCCGGCGCCGGCGGCGATCGAGATCGCCGAGGTCGCGCGCCCGACGGCATCGCGCGTGTTCCTGATCGATCAGCCCGGCGCGGTGCAAGCCAACATCTTCGCCGCCCAGGTGATCCCGTCCACCAGTGATCCGTCGGCAACCCGCTTCGACATGGCCAATACCGTGATCGGCGGCAACTTCACCGCGCGTCTGAACATGAACCTGCGCGAGGACAAGCATTGGTCGTATGGGGCGCGTAGCTCGGCCAGCGCAGCGCTTGGTCAGCGGCCGTGGGCGGCTTCGGCGCCGGTGCAGATCGACAAGACCGCCGAGGCGATGGCCGAGATCCAGCGCGAGCTCTCCGACTTCGCCGGCGGCCAACGCCCCCCCACCGATGCCGAGCTCACCCGCGCCAAGGCCATCCAGACTTTGAGCCTGCCCGGTGCCTACGAAACGGCGTGGTCGGTGATGAACACCATCGGCGGCAATGTCCGCTTCAACCGACCGGACGATTATGTGTTCCAGCGCAAGGCGGAGATCGAGGCGATGACGGTGGCCGATCTCACCGGCGTGGTGACGACGATCGATCCCAAGACCCTGACCTGGGTGGTCGTGGGCGATCTCAAGCAGATCGAAGCGCCGATCCGCGCCCTGGAGCTGGGCGAGGTGCAGGTGCTCGACGCGGACGGCAAGCCGGTCGGCCGCTGACACGTAACGGCGGCAATGCTCGCCTGCTCAGCCGATGCCCGCCACAATGGCGGGCATCGCGCCCTTCCTCGAACGTCCGGAGTCTCCATGCGCAAGTCCCTGCTGGTTTTGCTGCTGACGGTGTCCGCCACCGGCTGTACCTGGGTGCACATGGCGCCCGGTGCGAGCGCCGTGCGTGTGGTCAACGCGGCGCCGAGCAACTGCGAAAAACGCGGCGAGGTCGAGGTCTCGGTCAAGCACAGCATCGCGTTCGTGGAGCGCAATGCGCTGCGCGTGCGCGAGGAGCTCGAGACCCTGGCGCGCAACGAAGCACCCGGTCTGGGAGCCGACACCATCCACCCGCTGGGCGAGCCCGCCGCGGGCAGCCAGCGCTTCGCCGCCTGGCGCTGCGGACGCTGAACACGGCCTCGGCGCCCTGCTGATCGCTCCGCAGGGGCGCTGTCCGGCCCTCCTCGAATGTGCGGGCCGCGCAGGGCGCGCCCGCGACATGCGTCGCCTCGGCGAAGCGGTTACCCTATACGGCTCCCTTTGCCAGATCCGGCGCCCAGCCCATGCTTTTTGAAAACGTCGCCATCGCCGGCCTCGCCCATGTCGATGCGCCGCACCGTCTGTCCAGCGACGACATCAACGCCCGGCTGAAGCCGACCCTCGACCGGCTCGGCATCAAGACCGACGTCCTCAAGGACATCGCCGGCATCCACGCACGCCACCTGTGGGACGACGACACGCTGGCGTCGGACGCGGCGACGCTGGCCGGACGCAAGGCGCTCGACGATGCCGGCATCGAGGCCACCCAGCTGGGCCTGCTGGTCAACACCTCGGTCAGCCGCGACTACCTGGAGCCGTCCACGGCGAGCATCGTCGGCGGCAACCTCGGCATCGGCGACACCTGTCAGAACTACGACCTGGCCAATGCATGCCTGGCGTTCGTCAACGGCATGGACGTCGCCAGCCGCATGATCGAGCTGGGCGAGATCGACTACGCCCTGATCGTCGACGGCGAGACCGCCAATCTCGCCTACGAGAAGACCATGGAGCGTCTGCTGCACCCCGACGCGACCGAAGAGGACTTCCGCAACGAGCTGGCCACGCTGACGCTGGGCTGCGGCTCGGCGGCGATGGTGCTTGCGCGCGCGGACCTGGTGCCCGACGCACCGCGCTACAAGGGCGGCGTGACCCGCTCGGCGACCGAGTGGAACACGCTGTGCCGCGGCAACCTCGACCGCATGGTCACCGACACTCGCATGCTGCTGCTCGAAGGCATGAAGCTGGCGCAGAAGACCTTCGTCGCTGCGCGCGATGCGCTGGGCTGGGTCGTCGATGAGCTCGACGAGTTCGTGATCCACCAGGTCAGCAAGGTCCACACCGCGTCGTTCGTGCAGGCGTTCGGCATCGACCCGAAGAAGGTCCACACGATCTTCGGCGAGCACGGCAACATCGGCCCGGCCTCGGTGCCGATCGTGCTGAGCAAGCTGCGCGAAATGGGCCGCCTGAAGAAGGGCAACCGGGTCGCCCTGCTGGGCATCGGCTCGGGCCTGAACTGCTCGATGGCCGAGGTGGTCTGGTAACCATCTCTCCGGCGTCCCGCGCAGCGCGCGGGCGCCTGGCGCACCTGCCGTCGTCGCAGGCCGGCCGTGCAGGCGCGCGGCGAGGCGTCACTCCTCGACTGCGTGCGCCGGCCCGATCAGCGATTGCAGTTCGGCCTCCAGGCCGTTGATCCGTGCCGACAGCTGCGCCGCTTCCTGTGGGCTGACGTGCACCAGACCGTCGAGCAGTTCGGACATCTGCATCAGCCGGGTGCGCTGCTCGCGCACGTCCATGCGTGCGCGATGCGCGCGCAGGTCGCCGACCTCGGCATGCAGCACGCTGTGCCGGTAGCGCTCGCGCAGGGCGACCTGCAGGCGGCCGACGATCCGGCGGTCGGCATCCGACCACGGCACGCCGATGCCGCGCACCGTCTCGTGCCAGGCGGTGAAGCTCGCCCGCGGGCCGATACGGTCGCCTTCCTCGTCGATCAGGAACGGCGCGTCCGGGCGACCGGCCCAGCGCACGTCCTGGACCTCTTCGCAGCGGAAGAAGAACAGCCACTCCTCGCGCGCCGGGTCGAGCGGCAACGCCAGCACGCCGGCGATGCCGTCGGCCTCGTCGGGGTCATGGCTCCAATCGGCAGCGGCATCGGTGCTCACCAGGCCGGTGCCTGCGTCGTTGCGCTGGATCCAATCCATCAGGCCCGGCACCTGGTCCTGGCCGGGCGTACGCCCGGCGCTGTGCCAATGCCCGCCCTGCAACAGGCCGACGCCGTCGCAGTCGACCGCGCGGCACAACAGGTCGAGTTCGGTGGCCAGCGCCAGTCGCGGGTCGATCGCATTGTCGAGCCGCAGGACCAGGGTCTCGCGCACGCCGCGTGCGCCTTCCTCCAGCGCCAGCGCCCGCTGCTGCTCGCGCGCGGCCACGCGCATCGAGACGAACAGACCGAACAGATCGGCCGCCGCGCGCACGCCCGGCGGCACCCGGCGCGGCGTGCGGTGATGGCAGGCGATCAGCCCCCACAACCGGCCGGCGGACACGATCGAAATCGACATCGACGCGACCACGCCCATATTGGCGAGGTATTCCAGATGCACCGGCGAGACGCTGCGCAGTGCCATCTGCGCCAGATCCAGCGGTGCCCCACGTCCGTCGCGATCGGGCAGGATCGGCACCGGCACGTAGGTCGCATCGGGAATCACGCGGATGCGGTTGCGCAGATACAGCGTGCGTGCCTGCACCGGAATGTCGGACGCGGGATAGCGCAGGCCCAGATAGGACGTCAGCGCCGAATCGCGCGATTCGGCGACTACCTCGCCCGAATCGTCATGGCGGAAACGATAGACCATCACCCGGTCGTAGCCGGTCAGCAGGCGCACCTGCTCTGCAACCCGCTGGTGGAAGTCGCCGATGTCGTCGCTGCCGGCCACGCGCGCAATCATTGTTTGCGCGACCACGGTCGGCGAACGCTCGGCGGCGCTGCGCGGCTGCGGCTCGATCTCAAGGTGCACGAGCCCGTCGACGACGTGCACGCTGACATCGCACAGATGCGCCATCGGACCGATGTTGCCCACGGCCGCGCGCTGCGGCGGTGCGCCGGATTCGCCAAAGCCGATGGTCTCGGCCACGGCCTGGATCAGGTCATCGGTCAAGAATTCCCGCAACGTGTGCCGCAGCATCTCCTCCGGGCCCACCCCCATCAGCGATTCGATGTTGGCCGAGACATGGTGGATGGTCCAATCGGGCAGGTGACAGCTGATCAGATACCCGTGTGGCTGGATCGCCCCCGACAGGTGGATCGGTTCGTTGGCACAGACCTGCAGCGCGCGCTCGAGGACGGTGTTCATGCGGCGGACTCCTGAGCGGGGGCCGGGTGAGTGTGAAAACTGCGTTCGAAACAACCTTGCACCTGGACGAATGCATCGCAGGCACCGCGCTGCAGCCGCGCCATCAGCGCACCGTCCTCCGGCGCGCAAGCCGCGAGCCGTTCGAGCACGCGGGCCCAACCGCCATCGGCCGCATGCCGAGTGAGGAACCGCGCACCGGCCGCCTCGTCGTGACCGAGCGCAAGCGCGTGCCGCAACAGATAGCGGGCACCGACGCTGCTACCGGCCATCACGTATTCCCAGCCCAGGCGTTCGTCGGCGTTGGCCACCGGCGTGCAGATGCCCCCCGGCGGTAACGGCGCCAGCCCGAGCGTCTGCAGATCGCAGGCTAGCCAGAACGACTGGCGCGGCATTGCGCCGACGGCGATCTCATGGTCGGCAGCAAAGCGATGCATGCCGACCAGGTAACGCGCGTAGTCGCCCTCGCTCTGCAATCCGTCGACGAAAAACGCGTCCACCCGCGCGTGCAGATGCCGCGTCTGGCGACGCAGAAGCTGCCGGGCATCGACTGGCAGGTCGACCGGCTGGTGAACGCTCGCATTCATCGAAAAAAGCATACCGACCCGCATGGTCGCCATCTGTTGGAATCCGACATTGCACGCAGATCACCGCCGCGCCGGGCATTTGTGACCCTGGCCCCTACAATGGCGCGCCTCTGTGCCCGCGTTGGATTCACGACACCGTGCAAAAATTTCCGGATTACGACTTCGTCAGCCATCGTCTGGAGGTGCGGCCCGGCATCGGCCTGCATTACCTCGACGAGGGCCCGCGCGACGGCGAGGTCGTGCTGATGCTCCACGGCAATCCGTCGTGGAGCTATTACTGGCGACATCTGGTGCGCGGACTGCGCGATCGCTATCGCTGCATCGTGCCCGACCATGTCGGCATGGGCCTGTCGGACAAGCCCGACGACGGTCCGCGCGCCTCGCCTCGCTACGACTACACGCTGGCCTCGCGCGTCGAGGACGTCGGCACGCTGCTCGCGCACCTGGGCATCGACGGCCCGCTGACGCTCGCCGTGCACGACTGGGGCGGCATGATCGGCTTTGGCTGGGCGCTTGCGCACCAGGCGCAGGTGCAGCGGCTGGTGATCACCAACACTGCCGCGTTCCCGATGCCGGCCGCCAAGGCGATGCCTTGGCAGATCGCGCTGGGCCGCGACTACACCGTCGGCGAATGGATCATCCGTGGCTTCAACGCGTTCTCGGCCGGGGCCTCCTGGCTGGGCGTCGAGCGCCGCATGCCCGCCGACGTGCGCCGCGCCTATGTCGCCCCGTACGACAGCTGGCGCAACCGGATCTCCACGGTGCGCTTCATGCAGGACATCCCGCTGGCGCCGGGCGACCGCGCCTGGCCGCTGCTCGATGCCGCGGGCCGGGCCCTGCCCGGCTATGCCGATCGCCCGGCGTTCATCGGCTGGGGCCTGCGCGACTTCGTCTTCGACCGCCATTTCCTCGACGGCTTCCGCCAGGCGCTGCCGCAGGCCGAGGTCGAGGCCTTCGACGACGCCGGCCACTACGTACTGGAGGACCGACACGCGGTGCTGGTGCCGCGGATCCGTGCCTTCCTCGAGCGTCATCCGTTGCCGACCTAATCCGCGCGGGCGCGGGTTCCGTTCAAGCGGCAATGGGCGGAACCGTCGGCGTGGTCGGGCTGTGACCGTTGTCGTCGGGTTCGTCGTCGTTGGCCGATGCGTCACGCCAGCGCCAATCGGCGGCCGACAGCAGCGGCAGGCCGTGTGCCAGCCGGGCCCGGTCGCATTGGCCACTGCGCTCGCCGAACTCGAGCGAGGCCGGCACCGCCGCGCAGACCGACGGGCGCACTGGGTGGATCGTGCAGCGTGAGTAGCGTCCGATGTCGGCATCGAGCGCGATGCAGCGCGGCTGCGCGCAGGACGTGCCGCGCATCGCGCGCTCGTGCGTGCGCAGCGGTTCGGTCAGCGCTGGCGGCACCCGCCCACCGAGCTCGGGATCAGCCTCGCTCCAGTGGAAACCAATGCGGAAATGCGCGCAGCACGCACCACAGGACAGACACGGATGCGGCATGGCGCGACCGGGTGGAAGGAGGCAGGCGGGGCGCGGATTCTCGACCGCGCCGGCGGCCTGCGCAAGGCCCCCCGTCGCGCTGCGCACGGCGTTCAGCCCGGGAGGCTCAGCGCTCGGCGCTGGGCCGCAGAATCGCGGCGTAACGGGCCTGCATGCCGGTCGCGACCGCGCCGTCGGGCAGCACCACCTGCGCGGCTAGTTGCACGCGTGCGCGCCCCCGGGTGCGCAGGGTCCGTACAAAGGTGTCCCAGTCGCCGTCCGACAGCACGGCCTCGGCCTGCAGGTCGTCGCACAGCGGTGCGCGGTAGCGGATCTGAGAATCGGCGACGTAAACATCGGCATCGAGGCCGGCCGCTTCGGTGCGCAGCGTGGTCAGTCCCCAGCCGGCGAGCGTCATCAGCGACACCAGGCTGCCGCCGAACGCGGAGCCCTTGTCGTTGACGTGCTCGGCAAGCGGCGCGCGCAAGCGCAGGCGCTCGCCGTCGAAGCCGGCGATGTCGATCCGCATCGCGGCGACGGGCGGCATGGAAGCGTAGTGCGCCGCGAGCCTGCGCAGCGGGTCTTCGTGTTGCATCGAGTGTCCTGTCGGGGGGAAGAGTCGTCCGGCTTGCGCCGTTCCCCGGCAGCCACCAAGCTTCGCGCATGCATGTCGCGCCGGCTTCCTCGCTTCTGGCGGGATACTACGTCATCTCGCTGCGCCCGGTCGGGGCCCACGTCGCATTGCGGCGCGCCGCCGCGCGTTTGGGCGCACGCACATTCGCGCTGTCGCCGTGGCGTATCGTCCAGCGCGACAGCGACGCCGTCCGCGCCGCGCTGCAGGCCGCACTCGACGCCGAGATCGTGATCTTCTCCAGTCCGCCGGCGGTGGCCGCGGCCGCGGCCTTGCAGCCCTTGGTGCGCCGCGAAGGCCAGGACTGGTTTGCGGTCGGCGCCGGCACAGCCGCAGCGCTGGCGGCACGTGGCGTGGCGCCGGTGCGCGCGCCGACGCGCATGGACAGCGAGGGTCTGCTGGCGCTGCTGCCGCTGCACGCTCTGGCCGGACGCCGCGTCGGCCTGGTCACCGCACCCGGCGGACGCGGCATGATCGCGGCCGCGCTCGAGGCCGCGGGCGCCCACCTGCGGCGCGCCGATGTCTACGCACGCGTGCCGGTCCGGCCGTCCGCCCGGCGGCTGGCGGCGCTGCAGGCCTTGCCCGAGCCCTGGCTGTTGCCGATCAGCAGCGGCGAGGCGCTGACCGCGCTGCTGGCGCAGTTGCCCGACCCGGTGCGAACGCGCCTACAGCGCGCGCAGGCGCTCGCCGCCAGCGACCGGCTGGCCGTGCTGGCGCGCACGCTGGGATTTGCGGACGTCCGGGTCGCCGTCGATGCCCGGCCAGAGTCACTTCTGGCGGCCGCAGTGCCGGCCTCGCAGGCGGTTGCGCACGTATCCTGAATGGCACTCAGGCCCACCACGGGGCCATCACGATGCTGTCAGGCACCGTAGTCTGTCTTCGCATCGCCTTTACGGAAGCCTCCCCATGTCTCTGCTTCGTGCGTTGCTGATCTGGATCGTCATTGCCCTGGTGGGCGCGCTGGCCGCGCAGCTGTTGTTGTCCAGCGACCCTGGCCTGGTCATCGTCCGTTACGGCGGCCTCGACCGCAGTACCACGCTGGTCAACGCGATCGCGATGGCGCTGGGTGCGTTGGTGCTGCTCTGGCTCGTGATGAGCCTGATCGCCTTGCCGTTCCGCAGTTGGGGACGCTATCGCGAATCGCGCGCCCAGAGCCGCCTGGGCGAGGGGCTCGACGCCTTGCACCAGGGCCACTACGCGCGCGCCGAGAAGTTGCTCACGCAGTCGGCCAACGAGAATCCGCACTACGAGCCTGCCGCGCGCCTGGCGGCCGCGCAGGCGGCGTTCGCGCGCGGTGACGCGGCCGCGGCGCGTGCGCATCTGGACGGCCTGGGCGACCGGCATCCGGCCACGCGCGCCATCGCCCTGGCGCAGATCGCCATGCTCGAAGATCGTCCGATCGATGCGCTGACCGCACTCGATGCCCCGGGCGCGCAGCCGCTGCCGCCGCGCGGTCTGGCCTTGCGCGCCGACGCCTGGGCCCAGACCGGGCACGCGGCCGAAGCCTATGGGCTGCTCGGCGCACTGCGGCGCCAGCAGGCACTGCCTGAAGTCGAGCTCGCCGCCCGCGAGGTCCGCTGGGCCGCGGCGTCGCTGCACGAAGCGGCCGACGCCAACGTGCTCGCCGAGCGCTGGGAAGCGTTGCCCAAGGGGTTGCGCACCGAGACCCCGGTGGTGCTTGCCTATGTCGACCGCGCGTTCGCGCTGGGCTGGCACGACGCCGCGCTGCGCAGCCTGGAAACCGCGCTCGATACCCGGTGGGACGAACAACTGGCCTCCCGTTACGCGATGCTCGATGTCGGCGACCCCGAGCATCGGCGCACGCGCCTGGAGCGCTGGCTGCAGGCGCATCCGGCCAGCCCGGCGGCGATGCTGGGCCTGGCGCGGCTGCATCATGCGCGCCGCGACTGGGGTCGCGGCCGCACGCTGCTGCAGCGCGCGGCAGAGCAGGGCGCCGGCAGCGAAGCCTGGGTCCAGCTGGGCGACGGCTACGCGGCCGAAGGCGACGAGCGCACTGCGCGTCTGTGCTACGCCAACGCACTGCGCGTGGCACGCAACGAACCGATCGTGGCCCTGCCCGTGGACGCATCGGCACCGATGATGGCGGCCACCGAACGGCGGGACGATCACGGCCTGCCGCACCTGCGCGATCCCGACGACCTCACCCCGCGGCCCTGACCCGGATGCCGCGGTCGCCCAAGCAGGCGGCGACCGCGGGACCGTCGGCGCCTGCCGCCGGTCAGCGCATCAGGCGATGGATCGCCACGGCGCCATCGACGGCCTGCGCCAGCGTCACATCGGCGACCGCGCCACGCGCGTTCGCGGCCAGGGTCACCGTGACCGGACCGACGATCACCTGCGGCCCGACCGGCCCCAGGATCTCGGCGCCGTCCAGGCGCCCTTCGGGATAGGCGATGAAGCCGCCGAGCGCGGCGACCCGCGGATCGTCCACGTACAAGCCGGCCCGACGCATGTCGGCCTCGGTCAGCGGCTGCTGGTCGACAATCACGATCGCACCTAACGCGGCGCCATCGTCCGCCCCACGCCAGGCGCAGCTCAGGCTGAAGGCATCCGCGGTGTCCTGCCGGGTCCCGGCGGGGTCGACCACCGCCAGGCCGGCGATCAACTCGCCCAGCGCGGTGGCGATCGCATCGCAATCCGGCAGCGCTTCGGGTGGGGGTGGCGCAGAGAGCACCGCAGGCCCACGCGACGGCGCGGGGGCCTCACCACAAGCGGCCAGCGCGACGAGCAGGGCCGCGGCGAGCGGCCCGAGCCGGCGCGCGGTGGACGGGAGAACAGACATGGAGACGGCCTTGGATGGACGTGCGGTCAACGTTCGAGGATCGCGACCACGCCCATACCGCCGGCGGTGCAGATCGAGATCAACGCCCGACCGCCCCCACGCTCGACGAGCTGCTTGGCGGTGGTGGCGACAATGCGCGCGCCGGTCGCCGCGAACGGATGGCCGGTCGCCAGCGACGAGCCCAGCGGATTGATCTTCTGCGGCTCGATGCGTCCCAGCGGCGCCTCCAGGCCCAGCCGCGTGCGGCAGTAGTCCGCGCTCTCCCACGCGCGCAGCGTGCACAGCACCTGCGCGGCGAACGCTTCGTGGATCTCGTAGAGATCGAAGTCCTGCAGCGTCAGGCCGTTGCGCGCGAGCATCTGCGCGACCGCAACCGTCGGCGCCATCAGCAAACCCTCGCCGTGCACGAAGTCGACCGCGGCCACGTGCGCGTCGCGGATGTGGCACAACACCTCGTGCCCGTGCGCGGCCGCCCAGTCGTCGCTGGCCAGCAGGCACGCGGCCGCGCCGTCGGTGAGCGGCGTCGAGTTGGCGGCCGTCAGCGTGCCTCGGCCCGAGACCTTGTCGAACGCGGGCTTGAGCGTGGCGAGCTTCTCGATCGAGGTGTCGGGCCTGAGGATGTTGTCGCGCGCGACGCCGCGGAAGCTCACCACCAGATCGTCGAAGAACCCGCGCTCGTAGGCCGCGGCGAGTTTGTGGTGCGAGGCGACCGCGAGCTCGTCCTGCGAATCGCGCGAGATGTTCCACTCCTTGGCCATGTCCTCGCAATGCTCGCCCATCGACTTGCCGGTGCGCGGCTCGGCCACGCCCGGAAAATCGGGCTTGAGCTCGCGCGGACGAAACCCGCGGAACGCCGCGATCCGGTCCTTGGTGGACTTGGCCGCATTGGCCGCCAGTAGCCGGTGGCGCAAGGCGCGGCCGTAGACGATCGGCACGTCGGACGTGGTGTCCGAGCCGCCGCCGATGCCCGATTCGATCTGGCCGGTCGCAATCTTGTTGCCAATCGCGACGATGGTGTCGAGCGACGTGCCGCAGGCGCGCTGCATCGTGATGCCCGGCGTCAGCGCCGACAGCCCCGACGACAGCGCCGCCTCGCGCCCGAGGTTCCAGTCGCTCGAATGCTTGATCACCGCCCCCATCGCCACCTCGCCCAGTTGCTGACCATGCAGACCGAACTTCTCGACCAGGGCGCCGAGCGTGCGCACCGACATGCCCAGGTTGCCGACGTCGGCGTACGCGGTGTTCTGGCGACAGAACGGGATGCGGACGCCACCGAGGACGGCGACGGGACGACCTAGCAGCATCGGATTTTCCTCGCAGGGGCTTGCGTGAGACTGTCCACGACACGGGACGGGCATAATGTGAACGAGTGTATCCCTGCCTGTGTGGACGGCCAATGACCGCAGATCCCGACATTTCCCGACACGATGCCGCGCCGCTCGTGCGCGGTGTCCTGGCCCTGGAACTGAGCGACGACTCGGTGCCGACCCGCGACGCCGTAGGCCAGCAGGCAGCCGGCGCACTGGCCACAAGGCTGGGGCGCGACCTGGGCGTGTTGGTGCCCGGCGTGCGCGACCTCGACCTGGTCTTTGCCGCGGCGCATTTCGATCCGGCCGAACTGCTGCGCCCCGGCTGGCCGATGCACCGTCGGCTGGAGGAGCTGCGCGCGCGCGCGCCGCAAGCCGGGCAGGGGCCACGGATCATCGCCTTCGGTGCCGATGACAAGGGCGAGACGCCGCTGCCGTTCCGCGCCGACCGGGCACTGGCCGGCGGTCGTCTGCGCGTGCTGCCGTACCTGTTCGTCGGCGAAGCCGCCGCGACCGAGGCGGTCTCGGCGCATATGGAATCGATGCTGCTCGACCTGGGCATGGTCCAGGCCGACACCGCGTTGCAGGCGCAGGATGCGTTCGGGGCGCGGATCGAACACGCCCGCTACCTGACGCTGCACGACCTGTTGGCGATGACCGCGCTGCAGTACCGCAACCAGGGGCTGGCGCCGCTGTGGGACGTGCTCGAGACCGCGTTGCTGGCGCCGGCCGACGAAATCTGGCTCGACGCCCCGCCCGAACCGCTGCTGCGACATGCGCAGGGCGAGGTGCGCATGGCGCTGCTGGGCCCCGACGACTGGCGGCGACGCTGCGCGCCTGGCGAGCAGGACGAAGGCCGTCTCGCCCATGGCCTGGCGATGCACGAAGCCCGTCAGCGTCAGTTCGCGGCCGTGCTGCAAGCGCACGGCGTGCCGGTCGAGTTCGTGCACGTCACACCCGGCCAGGACCCACGCACCGCGCTGGCCTAAGCCCCGTCAGCCCTGAAACGCTGCATGCCACCTCCGCCGCGCGGGAGGTCGTCGGGTGCGACCGTTTCGCGGCCGACCTGACCCCCTCTCGCGCTCACGGGGACGGTCGATGCCGCAGGCATCGGGCGGGGGCGGGACTTTCACCACGCCCCTACGATGCCCGCCCGCGAGGACGCGATGTCCCCGCGGGTAGAGCCCGCAGTCCGTCAGGACCGGATCACACCGCAGGCCAGCCGATCGCCGGCGTTGCCGGTCGGCTGGGTGACGTAGTCGTCGGCGTTGGCATGGACGATGACCGCCTTGCCGACGATGTCGGTGGGGGCGCCATCGCCGAGCGTCGCGCCTTCCAGCCAGGTGTCGACCGACGCGGTGCCGTCGGTGCCGGCGACGATGTTGTCGCTGTCGCCGACGTGGTGCGCGCCGTGGCCGACACGGCCATGATCGCTGCTGGCCGGATTGAAGTGGCCACCGGCGCTGGTGCCGTCTGGCGCGCTGCAGTCACCTTTCTCATGCACATGAAAGCCGTGCGTGCCGCCCGGCGGCAGGCCGGTGACCGTGCCGGTGACCTGGATGCGGCCATCGACCGTGGCAAAGCGCAGGGTGCCGGCGGTCTCGTGGCCCTGGGTCGGGGCGAGCTCGACACTGGCGCTGGCGGCTGCGGCCTCGGCCGCAGGAGCCGATGCCTGCCCTGACGCGGGCGCGGCGGCGCGATCGGCCTCGGCGGCGGCATCGGTGTTAGCGCTCGTGGTGCTGTTGCCGCAAGCGGACAACGCCAGCGCGAGCACCGCGACGGCCGGCATGAGGAGACGGGTCTGGGACATGGGAACACTCCTTCGGGGTCGAATGGCGCAGTGCGCCGAAAACGGGATGAACGCAGGCGGATCATTCGATCCGGACGACGCCGCAGGCGACCCGTGCGCTGATCGCGCCGGGGGTCGCGCCGAGCACCAGCAACGCGCGCCCGACGACATCGTTGGGCGCACCGCCGCCCAGCACGGCGCCGGGCAGCAGCAGGTCGACCACCGCGACACCGCGCGGATCGGCGAGGATGCGCCCGCGCTCGCCCGAGTCGGGCAGCTGCGACGGCGCGCCGCGCTGGGCGTCGTACTCGGGCCCGGCGCTGGCGGCATCGATCGCGCTGCAGTCGCCGCGGGCGTGCAGGCGCAGGTTGTGGGTGCCGTTGCGAACCAGGCCGCCGATCTCGCCGCGCACGCGCACGCCGCCTTGCGCGGGGCTGAGCATCACCCGGCCACTGACCAAGGTGCCCGATGCCGACGCGAGATTGGCGACCGCGGCGTTCGCGGTGCCGGTGCCGGCCGATGGCGGCAAGGCTGCGGCGTCCGGCGCCGGCGCCGGACGCGGCGCGCTGGCGCAGCCCACGACCAGCGCGGCGGCGAAGAGGGACAACGCGGGACGGAACGATCGAAGCATCGACGACACCTTTATGGATCGGGAGTTCAGTGCGGATGAAGGCCCGGGCACCGCTCAGCCGCGCCGGCCGCGGGCCCCCAGCTTGCGGGTCAGCGTGTTGCGGCCCACGCCCAAGCGCACCGCCGCCTCGGCGCGGCGCCCTCCGGTCTGGGCCAGCGCGGTTTCCAGCAGCACCCGGTCCAGGCGTTCGCGGGCCTGGGCATGGAGATCGGCATCGCCGGCGCGCAGTCGCAGGTCGGCCCAGGCGCGCAGCGCGTCCTCCCAGTGCGTGGCTTCGCCCGGCGCAGCCTCGCTCGCCCGCGCGAGGCCTGACTGCGCCGGCAACAGCGCGTCGAGATCCTGCACGGTGATGCGCTCCGACGGCGCCAGCGCCGCCAGCCGCCAGCACAGGTTCTGCAGTTCGCGCACGTTGCCCGGCCAGTCGTACGCCGCCAGCCGCTGCAGCGCGGCCCGCCCCAGCCGCTTGGCCGGCGCGTCGAGCTTGGCGGCGGCCGCCTGCAGGAAGCGTTCGGCCAGTCGCGGCACGTCATCGCGCCGCTCGCGCAGCGGCGGCAGGCGCAGGCGCACGACGTCCAGCCGGTGCAGCAGATCGGCACGGAAGCGTCCCTGCGCGACCAGCGCTTCGAGATCCTGGTGGGTCGCGGCGATCACCCGCACATCGACCCGGATCAGCTCGCGGCCGCCGACCCGGAAGAATTCGTCCTCGGCCAGGACACGCAGCAACCGGGTCTGCAGCGAGGCGGGCATGTCGCCGATCTCGTCGAGAAACAGCGTGCCGCCGTCGGCCTGCTCGAAACGGCCGACGTGGCGCCGTGCCGCGCCGGTGAACGCGCCGGCCTCGTGGCCGAACAGCTCGCTTTCCAACAATTCGGCTGGGATCGCAGCGGTGTTGAGAGCGACGAACGGCCGACTCGCGCGCGGGGATTCGCGGTGCAGCGCGCGCGCGACCAGTTCCTTGCCGGTCCCGGTCTCGCCGGTCACCAGCACCGCGACCGGGGCCTGCGCGAGCCGGCCGATCGCGCGGAACAACTGCCGCATCTGCGGGGTGTCGCCGACCAATGCATCGTCCGCACCTGCGTCCATACTCTCGACCGGCTCGCCGGGGCCGGCCGGTGCAGGCTCGCGGTCGCCGAGCACCCGCGCGGCCAGGGCGACCGCCTCGTCGAGATCGAACGGCTTGGACAGGAACTCCTGCGCGCCGCCGCGGAACGCACCGGCGGTGCTGGCGACATCGGTGTAGGCCGACATCACCACGACCGGCAGCTGCGGATGCGCCTGTTTGAGCGCATCGAGCAGCTGCAGGCCGCTGTCGCCGGGCATGCGCACGTCGGTGAACAGCAGGTCGGGCGCAGCACGCCGCAGCAAGGCCTCGTGCACCGCCTGCGCGCTGTCGAAGCCGGACACGTCGTAGCCCGCCTCACTGAGCGCGGTGGCAAGCACGAAGCGGACGGCGCGATCGTCGTCGACGACCCAGACGCGGCGGGCAGGGGACGTCATGGGGAAGCAGGGGCCTCGGAGGGGCCGGTACCGGCAGGGGCGTCGGCCGGCAGCGCGGACGCGGCGTCGAGCGGTGGAAACGGCAGCTGCAGCGTGAACACGGTGTGGCCCGGACGCGAGCGGTAGACGAGCGCGCCGCGATGTTCGCGCGCGACCTGCTGGGCCAATGCCAGTCCCAGTCCGCTGCCGTCCGGACGCCCGGACACCAGGGGCAGGAAGATCTGCTCGACGAGATCGCCCGGCACGCCGCGGCCGTCGTCGACAACTTCCAGCCGCAAGGCCATCGCATGCACCTCGTCGCCGATACGGGCCCCCAGTGCGGCGCGGGTGCGCAGGGTCACATTCGCCGCGCCCGCCTGGATCGCGTTGCGCACCAGGTTCCAGATCGCCTGGGTCAGCCGATCGGCATCGCCCAACAGCTCCGGCAGGCTGGGGTCGTAGTCGCGGACCATCCGCACCGCCCAACCGGCATCGGCCTCGGCCAGCCGCAGCACCTGTTCCAGGACACCGTGGATGTTCAACGGCCGATGCGGTTGTGGCGCCTGGGGCGACAACAGCTGGTCGACCAGCGCACTGAGCCGGCCGACTTCCGAGCCGACCAGCGCGACGAGTTCCTCGGTCTCGCCGTCGCCGGCGCGACGGGCCAGCAACTGCGCCGCGCCCTTGAGCCCGGCCAGCGGATTGCGCAGTTCGTGCGCCAGCCCACGCAGCGCCGCCGACAGCGCCAGCGGCATCGCCAGCGTCGGATCGGCGCCCGGAAACTCATCCACCGGGTGCGCCTCGAGCAGCACGCCGCCATCGGCGGCGCGCGTCACCCAGGCATCGGCGAAACGCGGCTCACCGCCGAGGAAGGCCAGCGCCAAACGCCGCAACCGCAGCGGCGCGTCGCTGTCGTCGCCAGGCTCGCGCAGCGCCTGCCGCAAGGTCTCGCCCTCGACCTCCAGGGCGGCCAGCGGCTGCTCCAGCAGCCGCCGCCGGCCCACGCCCAGCCAGCGCGCGAAGGCCAGATTGCAATCGCGGATGCGGCCGTCGGCCTCCGCCCACACCAGGGGCGTGGCCAGCGCATCGAAGTCGGCAGCGGGCAGGGCGGCGGCGAGCATCGCACCAATGTAGTGCACTCCGCCGCCGCCGGCACCCTTCCTCTTACGCTGCGCGCGTGGCGTAGAACTGCGCCTCCTCGGTCGAGCCGGTCAGTGCGGTCACGCTGGAGGCGCCGCCCTGGATCACGGTGGTGACATCATCGAAGTAGCCGGCACCGACTTCCTGCTGGTGGGAGACGAAGGTGTAGCCCTGGTCGCGGGCGGCGAACTCGCGCTCCTGCACCTGCTCGACGTAGTGGCGCATGCCTTCGCCGCGCGCGTAGTCGTGCGCGAACCGGAAGCTGTTGAACCAGTTGATGTGGATGCCGGCCAGGGTGATGAACTGGAACTTGTAGCCCAGCGCCGACAGGTCGTCCTGGAACGAGGCGATCTGGCGATCGTCGAGGTTCTTCTTCCAGTTGAAGCTCGGCGAGCAGTTGTAGGCCAGCAGCTTGCCGGGCGTGGCGGCGTGGACGGCCTGGGCAAACTCGCGTGCGAAACCCAGATCCGGGGTGCCGGTCTCGCACCACACCAGGTCGGCGAAGGGGGCGTAGGCGACGCCGCGGCTGATCGCCTGCTCCAGGCCGTTTCGGACCTTGTAGAAGCCCTCGGCGGTGCGTTCGCCGGTGACGAACGGCGCGTCGTTGGCATCGAAGTCGGAGGTCAGCAGGGTGGCCGCCTCGGCATCGGTGCGCGCGAGCACGATCGACGGCACGCCGAGCACATCGGCGGCCAGACGCGCGGCGATGAGCTTCTGCACGGCCTCCTGGGTTGGCACCAGCACCTTGCCGCCCATGTGGCCGCACTTCTTGACCGCGGCCAGCTGATCCTCGAAATGCACGCCCGCCGCACCGGCGACGATCATGTTCTTCATCAGTTCGTAGGCGTTGAGCACACCGCCGAAGCCGGCTTCGCCGTCGGCGACGATCGGCAGGAAGAAGTCGATCGCCTCGCGCGCGTCAAGCTTGCCGTCGGCGATGTTCTTCCACTGGATCTCGTCGGCGCGCTGGAAGGTGTTGTTGATCCGGCGCACCATCGCCGGCACCGAGTCGTAGGCGTACAGCGACTGGTCGGGATACATGGTCTCGGAGGTGTTGCCGTCGGCCGCGACCTGCCAGCCCGACAGGTACACCGCTTCCAAACCCGCCTTGGCCTGCTGCATCGCCTGCCCGGCGCTGATCGCGCCGAACGCATTGACGTAGCCCTTCTTGGCCTGTCCGTTGAGCAGCGTCCACAGCCGCTGCGCGCCGCGGCGGGCCAGCGTGTGCTCGGGCTGCACGCTGCCGCGCAGGCGCACGACGTCGGCCGCGGTGTAGGTGCGCCGGATACCGCTCCAGCGCGGGTCAGTGGTCCATTCGTGCTGCAGGGCGTCGATCTGGTGCTGTCGCGTGGTCATGGGAAATTCCTTGGGCGTGATGATGCGTGATGAGCGATTCGCCGCAGCGGGCGTCTCACAGCCGCTCGTATGCCGGCAATGTCAGGAAGTCGGCCAGCGTGTCGGCCCGGGTCAGCGCTTCGAGCAAGGCGATGGCCTCAGCCACCCGGGCGGCGCCGGGGACCGCCTGGCGTGACAGGCGCGAGGGCAGCGACAGCAACACGCGGTCGAACAGCGCGTCGTCGATCGCGGTGCCATCGTCGAGATGCAACGGCGTGCCGGGCGCACCGCTGGCATCGGCATCGGCGTGGTGCAGCCACTGCCACAGCTGTGCACGTGCGATCTCGGCGGTCGCAGCGTCCTCCATCATGCCGTGGATCGGCACGCAACCATTGCCGTCGAGCCAGGCGGCGAGATAGCGCACGCAGACCTCGACGTTGCCGGCGAAGCCGGCGTGCGTGATCGTGCCCAGCGATGGCGCGATCAGATCGTCGCGCGCGATCAGCACATCGTCGCGCGTCATCGCATGCTGGTGCGGGCCGCGCATGCGCGCATCGAACACCTGCCGCGCGATCGGGATCAGCGCCGGGTGCGCGACCCAAGTGCCGTCGTGACCGGCGGTGACCTCGCGCAACTTGTCGGCGCGCACCCGGTCCATCGCCGCCTCGTTCGCGGCCTCGTCGCCCGAGATCGGGATCTGCGCCGCCATGCCACCCATCGCGTGCGCGCCGCGGCGGTGACAGGTCTGGATCAGCAGTTCGGAATAGGCCTTGAGGAAGGGCTGGGTCATCGTCACCTGGCCGCGCTCGGGCAGCACGCGGTCGCGGTGCCGTCGGAAGGTCTTGATGTAGGAGAAGATGTAATCCCAGCGCCCACAATTGAGGCCGGCGATCCGCCCGCGCAGCGCGTGCAGGATCTCGTCCATCTCGAACGCGGCGGGCAGGGTCTCGATCAGCACCGTGACCCGGATCTGTCCGACCGGCAGGCCCAGCGCGCGCTCGATGTGCGCCAGCGCGTCGTCCCACAGCTGCGCTTCTTCCATCGACTGCAGCTTGGGCAGGTAGAGGTAGGGCCCGCGATCGCGCGCGGCCAGCGCATGGGCGTTGTGGAACGCGAACAGCCCGGCATCGAACAGCGACGCCGACATCGGCACGCCGTCGACAAGCACATGCTTCTCGTCCAGGTGCCAACCGCGCGGCCGCACGATCAGCACCGCCTGCCGCGCCTCGGGCAGCAAGGCGTAGCGCTTGCCGTTGCCTTCGAAGGTCAGGCTGCCGGCGACCGCTTCGCGCAGCGCGCGCTGGCCGGTCAGCAGATTGGCCCAGGTCGGCGAGGTCGAATCCTCGAAATCGGCCATGTAGCACTGCGCGCCGGAGTTGAGCGCGTTGATGACCATCTTCGGATCGACCGGCCCGGTGATCTCGACCCGCCGGTCGCGCAACGCGACCGGAACCGGCGCGACCGTCCAGGCCGAATCGCGGATCGAACGGGTGTCGGCGCGGAAGTCGGGCAGGGCGCCGGCGTCGAAGGCGGCCTGGCGGGTGTGCCGGGCGCGGAGCAGAGCCTGGCGCCGGGCCTCGAACTCGCGATGCAGGCCGGCGAGGAAGGCCTGGGCTGCCTTGTCGAGCAGATCGACGGGCGTTCCGGCAGGCAGTCCGGCGGGCAGATCGCACGCGGCATCGGGGGGCGGTGCGTGCAGGCGGTGGACGGCGTTCATGGCAACTCGGCCTCTCGGATGGTGGTGCGGTGCAGCAGACCGTCTCTCCACACCCGGTATTTGACAAACGAGTTCTGTCAATGCGAACTATGAGCTCAGCTGATACTTGAGCCGAGATGACCGCCAAGTCCCCGCCACCGTTACGGTTTCCGTACAAGAGCGACCGGCTCAAGCCGCTGCGTGCGTTCTGCCAGACGACCCGTCTGGGCTCGGTGTCGCGGGCCGCCGAGGCGCTCTACGTCAGCCAGCCGGCGATCTCGCTGCAGTTGCAGGCGCTCGAACGCGAGCTCGGGGTCAAGTTGCTCGAACGCAGCGGCCGGCGCTTGGTGCCCACCCGGGCCGGCGAAGTGCTCTACGACCTGGCACTGCCGCTGGTGGAGGGCATCGACGGCTTGCCGGCGGCGTTCCGCCGCGAGGTCGGTGGCCTGGACGCCGGTGCGCTGACGATCGCGGCCAACAGCTCAACCATCCTGTACCTGCTGCCGAAGATCGTCGAACTGTTCCGCCGCCAGCATCCCGATGTGCGGCTGACGCTGCACGACGCGATCACCGCCGACGGCAACGACCTGCTGCGCAGCGACACGGTCGACCTGGTGGTCGGCTCGATGGTCGACGTGCCGCCGGACCTCGATTACGCACCGGTCTACCGCTTCGAGCCGGTCCTGCTCACCCCGCCCGACCACGCGCTGGCGCGCGCGCGGCGGATCACGCTCGAGGAGATCGCGCGCTACGGCCTGATCCTGCCGCCGAAGCGGCATGTGACCTACCGCCTGGTCGATCAGGTGTTCCAACAGGCACGCGTGCCCTACACGCTCGCGCTGGAGGTCGGCGGCTGGGAGGTGATCAAGCAGTACGTCGCGATGGGCATGGGCATCTCGATCACCAGCGCGCTCTGCCTGGAGTCGGGGGATGCGGCGCGACTGGCGGCGCGCCCGGTATCGGACTGGTTTCCCGCGCGCAGCTACGGCGTCGTCGTGCGCAAGGGCAAGCTGCTCTCACCGCAGGCACGCGCGTTCGTCGAGCTGATCCGCCCGGACCTGTTCGCACGGCGCGACGGGACGGGGGGCGGGCACTCCGAGCGCTGATCCCCGCGTCGCTGCCGTTAGCTGTCGGCGGCGGCGGGTTCGGCGAGATCCGGCTCCGGCGCTGCGGACCGGCGCGACGCCTTCTCCAGCTGCGCCAGCGCGACCTCGCCGGCGGCTTTGGCCTCCAATGCCTGCTTCTGCACCATGCACAGCGTCTGCATGTGGTCGGCGTCGAAGTTCAGGCGCTCGATCAGGAAGTCGACGAACGCACGGACCTTTGGCGAGACCAGTCGGCCGCCGGCGAACACCGCGTTGAAGTCGACCTCCGGACCGGTCCAGCCGGCGAGCACGCGCTGGACCATGCCCGCCTCGACGAAGGCCTTGGCCATCACGTCGCCGGTCAGCATCAGGCCCTCGCCCTTGATCAGCGCCCAGTTCAGGGCGGCCGGATCGTTGCCGACCAGCTGCGGATTGACCGAGAACTCGCGCAGCACCTGACCATCGGTCAGCGACCACGCGAACCGGCCATTGTGCGGATTGCGACTCTTGCGCGTCACCAGTGTGCGGTGATGCTGCAGGTCGTCGGGATGCAACGGCTCGCCGTGCTTTTCGATGTAGGCGGGGCTGGCGAAGACCTGCGTGCGCAGGCTGCCGAGCTTGCGCGCGACGAAGTTCGAATCGGGCAGGGTGCCGACACGCAGCGCCAGATCGGCCTCGCCGGCGATCAGGTCGAGCTGCTCGTTGCCCATGTGCATGTCGAGCAGGATCTCCGGGTACTGCGCCTGGAAATCGCCGAGCAGCGGCGCGATCCAGGTGATACCGATCGAATAGGGCACGGTGAAACGCAGCCAGCCGCGCGGACCGCCCTGCAATTGGCCCACCGCGGCCTCGGCCTCTTCGAGTCCGCGCGCGATGCGCTGGCAATGCTCGTGGTAGACCGCACCGGCCTCGGTCAACCCCAACCGACGCGTGGTTCGGTGCAGCAGCCGCGCCCCCAGCCGCTGCTCGAGCTCCTGCACCTTGCGGCTGACCGTGGTCTTGGGCAGGCCGAGTGCATTGGCGGCAGCGATAAAGCTGCCCTGCTCGACCACCTTGACGAAGATTAGCGTGTCGTTGAGATCGTGGGCCATGCGCGCGCTCCGGTGGGGGGACGGACGCGATTGGCCCGTTCGAGGGACAATTATTCCCTCGAATCGGGACTAATCAAGTCCTCGATGGCGGCCTATCGTTTGCAGCCTCCCCCGACCGGAGTCCGCCGATGTCCGTCGACCGCCCTGTTCCCAGCCCCCATGCCGTCGCCCGACTGGGCCGCCCGGCTGCGTCCCGGCGTCGGCTGGAAATTCCGCCGAATCAATCATCTAGCGCTCGTCTTGCGGTCCCCCGCGGGGTGCGTGGCGGCGGCTTCGACTGGCGCCGGATGTGGGACTGGCTCGGGGCGTCGACCCCCGGCCAAGAGACTCCAACCCCGGTCGAAGCCTGTTTTTCGGGAGACAAAATCCCATGATCGGGACAATGGCTCCGCTGCTGGTGCTGGGCGCGACCGGGACGATCGGCACGCGTCTGGTCGCCCACGCTGCCGCCGCCGGACGTCGGACGATCGCGGTGGCCCGCAACGGCGCCGCGCTCGCTGCGCTGCGCGAGCGTCACGGCGCGACCGTGTTGCCGCTGACCGCGACGCTGTCCAGCGATGCCGACGCCGCCGCGCTCGCCGACCGCGTCGCCGCGCTGGCCGGACCCCGGCCCGGCGCGGTAATCGCGGCGATCCGCGGCGCCGCCCCGGCACGCCGGCTACTCGACGCCCCGGCCGACTTCCTGCGCCGGCGACTCGACGAGGACCTGCTGCCGCATCTGGCCGCCGCACGCCATCTATTGCCGCTGCTGGCACCGATCCCCGGTGGCGCCTATGTCCTGGTCGGCGGCCCCGGCGCCGAGCAGCCCTGGTCGGGCTACGGCCACCGCTCGATCGGTGCGGCCGCGTTGCAGATGCTTGCCCGCGTGCTGCACGAGGAAGCGCGGACGCTGCCGGTCCGGGTGCAGATGCTGGCGATCGACTCGCCGGTCCGCACCGCGCTCAACGCCGCGCATGCCTGCACCCAGTGGCCGGACGCCGATGCGATCGCCGACTACGCACTGCGCATGGTCGACGGCCGCCTGCGCCCCGACGCCGCGCTGCTGCGTTTCCCAACCGACGGCCCGGCGCGCCCGCCCGGCCTGTCCGACGACATCGACCTCGCGCCGCCGCCGTGCGTCCCCGCGTCGACCCACGACACCGCCGCGCAGGCGCTGCTGCAGCGCATCGCGGCCCGTTCCCGATCCCCCCAGGAGTTCCGCTCATGACCCCCATCCTCACTCGCGCCCTGGCCGGTTCATTGCTGACCGCCGCGATCGCCGTCACTGTGGCCGGCTGCGACAGCCGCGCCGAATCGGCCAGCCCGCCGCCGCCGCCCGAAGTCGGAGTCGCCGCGGTGCTCGCCGAGCCGGTCAAGGACTGGAACGACGCCACCGGCCGGATCGCCGCCGTCGAGAGCGTCGAGCTGCGGCCGCGCGTCAGCGGCTACGTCGAGCGCGTGGCCTACGCGGAAGGCGACGAAGTGAAGCAGGGCGACCTGCTGTTCGTCATCGACCCGCGTCCGTACCGCGCCGCGTTGCAGCGCGCCGAGGCCGAACTGGCCCGGGCCCGCGCCGAGGCCCAACTGGCGGCGACGCGGCACGACCGCGCGCAGTCGTTGATCGAGGCCAGCGCGATCTCGCGCGACGACTTCGAGGCCCGTAGCGCCGGGCGCGCCGAAGCCGAGGCCGCGGTGCGTGCCGCGCAGGCCGCGGTCGAGACCGCGAAGCTGGACCTAGCCTTCACCCAGGTCCGCGCGCCGGTCGACGGCCGCGCCGGGCGCGCCTTGCTGACCACCGGCAATCTCGCCCAGGCCGACGCCTCGCTGCTGACCACGGTGGTCTCGCAGGATCCGGTGCACGTCTACTTCGAGACCGACGAGCGCACGTTCCTGCGACACCAGGCGCTGGCCCGCGAGGGCGCGCGCACCGCAGGCCGCAACGCGGTGCGCGTGGGCCTGTCGGATGAAACCGGCTACCCGCATGCCGGCACCGTCGACTTCCTCGACAACCAGGTCGATCCGGCGACCGGCACCGTCCGCGCCCGCGCCGTGCTGCCCAACCCCGACCGCCGCTTCACGCCGGGCCTGTTCGCCCGCGTGCAGCTCGAAGGCGCAACGGCGCGCGAGGCGGTGCTGATCGACGACAAGTCCGTGTTGACCGACCAGGACCGCAAGTACGTCTACGTGCTGGGCGAGGGCAACACCGCGCAGCGTCGCGACATCGTCCCCGGGCGCATGGTCGATGGCCTGCGCGTGGTCGAGTCGGGCCTGGCTGCCGGCGATCGCGTCATCGTCAACGGCGTGCAGAAGGTCTTCATGCCTGGCATGCCGGTCGCACCGCAGGTGGTCGCGATGCGCGACGGCCAGCCCGTCGAGGCGGTCGCACAACACTGAGGTCGCATCGCCGAGGCCTCTGTCTCCGGACGAGGCTGACGCGCGCAGCACATCCGGTGCAAGCCGGGTCTTGCCGAGCAAGCCCGGTGCGCATCCGCCCCCCTCGGGGCCGCTTCTCCGCCGCGGAGAGGGCCCCGCTGTTTCCGCGTTTCTTACGTTGCGGCCTTTGCGCCGCCCACAAGGATTCTCCCGTGGACTTTTCCCGCTTCTTCATCGACCGGCCGATTTTCGCTGCGGTGCTGTCGATCCTGATCTTCGCCGGCGGCCTGATCGCGATGCCCCTGCTGCCGATCGGCGAGTACCCGGAAGTCGTGCCGCCCTCGGTGGTCGTGCGCACGGTGTACCCCGGCGCCAACCCGAAGGTGATCGCCGAAACGGTGGCGACCCCGCTCGAGGAAGCCATCAACGGCGTCGAGGACATGATGTACATCAAGTCCGTGGCCGGCTCCGACGGCGTGCTGCAGCTCACCGTGACGTTCAAGCCCGGCACCGACGCCGACGACGCCGCGGTGCGCGTCCAGAACCGTGTGGCGCAGGCGCAGGCCCGATTGCCCGAGGACGTCCGACGGCAGGGCGTGACCACGCAGAAGCAGTCACCGGTGTTTCTGATGGTCGTGCACCTGACCTCCCAGGACGGCCGCTACGATTCGCTGTACCTGCGCAACTACATGCGCCTACACGTCAAGGACGAGATCGCCAAGATCGCGGGCGTGGGTGATGCCCAGGTCTTCGGCGGTGGCGACTATGCGATGCGCCTGTGGCTGGACCCGGACAAGATTGCTGCGCGCGGCCTGACCGCGGGCGATGTGGTGCGTTCGGTGCGCGAACAGAACGTGCAGGTGTCGGCAGGCCAGCTCGGTGCCGAACCGATGCCCAATGGCAGCGACTTCCTGCTGCCGATCAATGCCAAGGGTCGCCTGGAGACCGTCGAGGAATTCGGCGACATCGTGCTCAAGGCCGGCAGCGACGGCGAGCTGGTGCGTCTGGCCGACGTGGCCCGTATCGAACTGGCTGCCGGCGACTACACGCTGCGAGCGCGCCTGGACGGCAAGAACGCCGCGGCCATCGGTGTCTTCCAGGCCCCGGGCGCGAACGCACTCGAGATCCGCGACGGCGTGGTCGCGACGATGGAGCGGCTGCGGCCCTCGCTCCCGCCCGGCGTGGAGATCCAGTCGATCTACGACACCACGATCTTCGTGCGCGATTCCATCAAGTCGGTGGTGACGACGCTGATCGAGGCCACGCTGCTGGTGGTGCTGGTGGTGATCCTGTTCCTGCAGACGTGGCGCGCATCGATCATTCCGTTGCTCGCGGTTCCGGTATCGATCGTCGGGACGTTCGCGGTGCTGTATCTGCTTGGCTACTCGATCAACACGCTCACGCTGTTCGGCCTGGTGCTGGCGATCGGCATCGTCGTCGACGACGCCATCGTGGTGGTCGAGAACGTCGAGCGGCACATCGAGCTGGGCGCCTCCCCGCTGGAAGCGGCCCACCTGGCGATGCGCGAGGTGTCCGGGCCGATCATCGCGATCGCGCTGGTGCTGTGCGCAGTGTTTGTGCCGATGGCCTTCCTGACCGGCGTCACTGGTCAGTTCTACAAGCAGTTCGCAGTGACCATCGCCATTTCCACCGTGATCTCGGCAATCAACTCGTTGACCTTGTCGCCGGCCCTGGCGGCCAAGCTTCTGCAACCGCACGGCGCGCCGAAGGACCGGCTGACCCGGCTCATCGACCGCGCGTTCGGCTGGGTGTTCCGTCCGTTCAACCGCTTCTTCCAGCGCAACTCCGAACGCTACGAAGGCGCGGTCTCGCGTTCGTTGGGCCGTCGCGGCGCGGTGTTCGTGGTCTATGCCGCGCTGCTGGTCGGCGCGGGCCTGATGTTCAAGATCGTGCCGGCGGGCTTCATTCCGGTTCAGGACAAGATGTACGTGATCGCAGGCGTCAAAATGCCCGAAGGCGCGTCGATCGAACGCACCGACGCGGTGCTCAAGCGGATGGCGGCACTCGCCAGCGAGGTCGACGGCGTCGCCAGCGAGATCGCGTTCCCGGGCCTGAACCCGCTGCAGTTCACCAATACGCCCAACAACGGCGTGGTGTTCTTCACCCTCGATCCGTTCTCCGAACGCAGCCGCAGCGCCGAGGAGATCACCGCCGAGCTCAACCAGAAGTTCTCGACCATCCAGGAAGGCTTCACCTTCGCCTTCATGCCGCCGCCGATCCAGGGGCTGGGCAACGGGTCGGGGTGGTCGTTGTTCGTCGAGGACCGCACGCGTCTGGGCTACGGCGAGTTGCAGGCCGCGGTGCAGGCCTTCCAGGGCGCCGCGATGCAGACACCGGGACTGGGCTATCCGATCAGCAGCTACCAGGCCAACGTGCCGCAGCTCGATGCCGAGGTCGATCGCGTCAAGGCCAAGGCCCAGGGCGTGCCGCTGACCGAACTGTTCGACACGCTGCAGACCTATCTGGGCTCGGCCTACGTCAACGACTTCAACATGTTCGGACGCACCTGGCAGGTCATTGCCCAGGCCGACGGTCCGTTCCGCGAAGACGTGGCGGACATCGCCGCCCTGCGCACGCGCAATGCGGCTGGCGAGATGGTGCCGGTGGGCTCGATGGTGAATGTCCGCCAGACCTATGGCCCGGACCCGGTGATCCGCTTCAACGGGTATCCCGCCGCCGATCTGCTGGGGGATGCCGACCCGCGCGTGCTGTCGTCGGGCGAGGCGATGGCCAAGGTCACCGAGCTCGCCGGCCAGGTGCTCCCGAACGGCATGGGCATCGGGTGGAGCGACCTGAGCTACCAGCAGTCCAACCAGAGTGGCGCGGCGCTGGTGGTGTTCCCGCTGGCGGTAATGCTCGCCTTCCTGGTGCTGGCCGCACTGTATGAAAGCTGGTCGCTGCCGCTGGCGGTGATCCTGATCGTGCCGATGACGTTGCTGTCCGCCTTGTTCGGCGTGTGGCTGGCCGGCGGCGACAACAACGTGTTCGTGCAGGTGGGCCTGGTGGTGTTGATGGGCCTGGCCTGCAAGAACGCGATCCTGATCGTCGAGTTCGCCCGCGAGCTGGAGATGCAGGGCAAGGACATCATCACGTCCGCGCTGGAAGCCAGCCGCCTGCGCCTGCGGCCGATCGTCATGACCTCGGTCGCGTTCATCGCCGGCACTGTGCCGCTGGTGCTGTCCACCGGCGCGGGCGCCGAGGTGCGTTCGATCACCGGCATCACCGTGTTCGCCGGCATGTTGGGCGTCACGCTCTTCGGCCTGTTCCTGACGCCGGTGTTCTACGTCACGATGCGCAAGCTCGCGAACCGGCCGCTCGTCTCGCACGCACCGGTCGCCCCCGCCGCACCGGCCCATTCCTGATCCCCCGCTAGGAGTTGCTCCATGTCCGTTTCCGATTCCCGCATCGCTCTGGTCACCGGCGCCACCCGTGGCATCGGCCTGGAAACCGTGCGCCAGCTCAGCGCCGCCGGCGTGCACACGCTGCTGGCCGGTCGCGATCGCGACCGCGCCGTCGAAGCCGCACTCAAGCTGCAGGCCGAAGGTCTGCCGGTCGAAGCGATCGCGCTCGACGTCACCGACGCGGCCAGCATCGCCGAGGCCGCAAAGACGATCGAGGCACGCCACGGCCGGCTCGACATCCTGGTCAACAACGCCGGCATCGTCGCCGACGACCCGACGAAGGGCACCACCGGCCAGTCGCTCGACACCTGGCGCACGACGTTCGAGACCAACGTGTTCGGCCTGATCGCGACCACGCAGGCACTGCTGCCGCTGCTGCACAAGTCCAAGGCGGGCCGGATCGTCAATGTCTCGAGCCTGCTCGGCTCGATCAGCCAGCACCAGGACCCGGCCTCCGTCATCTACGACATGAAGGGCATACCGGCCTACAACGTGTCCAAGAGCGCGGTGAACGCGTGGACCGTGCACCTGGCACACCTGCTCAAGGACGCCGGCATCAAGGTCAACACGATTCATCCCGGCTACGTGCGCACCGATATGAACAAGGCGGGCGACGAACAGAACGGCGAGCTCGAGGTCGTCGACGGCGCGCGTACCAGCGTGCGGCTCGCGCTGATCGACGACGACGGCCCGACCGGCGGCTACTTCTACTTCGACCAGGCACTGCCATGGTGACGCGCCCGCTCATCACCACCTTGGCCGCGGCGCTGCTCGCCGCCTGCGCCGTCGGCCCGGACCACGTGCGTCCGACGATGGCGGTGCCCGAGACGTTCGGCGTGCAGGCGCCCGCAACCGATCCGGCGGCGTCGGTGCCTGTCGCCGCGCCGGCCGAGGGCGCCTTCTGGCAGGCCTTCGGCGACCCGCAGCTCACCGCACTGGTCGACGAGGCGCTGACCGCCAACCACGACCTGCGCGTCGCGCTCGCCCGATTCGATCGCGCCAACGCCTTGCTGCGCAGCGCGCGCTTCGACCAGTTGCCGACGATCGACGCCAGCGGCCGCGCAACCAGCAGCCGCGCCAGCGCCGACCAGGCACCGGGCGTCCCGCGCGCCGATCGCGACAGCGACGCCTTCGAGGCCGGCATCGGCGCAAGCTGGGAGCTCGACCTGTTCGGCCGCGTGCGGCGCGGCGTCGAGGCCGGCCGCGCCGAAGCCGCCGCGAGTGCCGACGACCTGCGCGCCTTGCAGGTGGCGATCGTCGGCGAGGTCGCGACCGCCTACCTCGACCTGCGCGGTCTGCAGGAACGGCTGCGCGTGGCGACCGAGAACGCCGGCAACCAGCAGCACACGCTGGCGCTGGTCGATGCCCGCCGCAACGCCGGCCAGGACAGCGATTTCGACAGCGCGCGCGCCTCGGCGCAGGCGGCGTCGACCGCATCGCGGATTCCGGCACTGGAGGCCGAGATCGCGGTCGCGACCCACCGCATCGCGGTCCTGACCGGCCGCACGCCCGACGCCCTGCGCGATGCCCTCAGCGCCGCGCGCGATCTGCCCGCCGTGCCGCGCGCGATCGATCCCGGCACGCCGGCCGACGTGGTGCGGCTGCGCCCGGATGTTTCGGCCGCCGAACACCGGCTGCACGCCGCGACCGCGCGCGTGGGCGTGGCGACCGCCGACCTGTTCCCGCGGCTCACCCTGGGGGGCCTGATCGGCAGCCAGGCCGGCGACGTCGACGCGCTGTTCAAGCGCGACAGCGAGACCCGGCTGGTCGCACTCGGTATCGACTGGTCGTTCCTCGACATCGGCCGCGTGCGCGCCCGCATCGCTGCGGCCGATGCCGACGCCGAGCTGGAACTGGCGCGCTACCAGCAGACGGTGCTGCGCGCACTCGAGGACACAGGCAACGCCCTCGCACGCTTCGATCGCGCCCACGACGAGGACGTTGAGCTCGCGCGCGCCGCCCGCGACAGCGCGCGCGCTGCACGACTGGCCCGCATGCGCTTCGAAGCCGGCGCGACCGGGTTGCTCGACGTCCTCGACGCCGAGCGGACCCAGTTGCAAGCAGAAGACGCCTTCGCCGCGGGCCGCACCCGCACCGCGACCGGCGCCGTTGCCCTGTACCGCGCGCTCGCCGGCGGCTGGCCGCAGTCGCTCCCGCAACGCGAGTCCCTCGACACGCAGGTCTCGCAGCGCTGATCGATACCGGCGCCCCTCCCCCGCATCGCGGGGGAGGGCATGTCACCCTCAGCCCAGCAGGACGCGGTTGAGCCGCTGCACGAAGGCAGCCGGGTCGGGCAGCGGCGCGCCGGCCGCGATCTCGGCCTGCTCGAGCAGCAGCGTGGCCAGATCGGTGGCCTTCGTCTCGTCGGCCTCGGCCTCGATCCGCTGCAGCAGCGCGTGCTGCGGGTTGATCTCCAGCGTCGGTTTGCTGTCGGGGATCGCCTGGCCGGCTTCGCGCAGCAGACGCGCCAGGTGCGGGGCCATCTCGTAGTCGGCCAGCGCCAGGCACGAGGGCGAGTCGGTCAGGCGCGCAGAGACGCGCACGTCGCCCACGCGGTCACCGAGCAGGCCCTTGAGCCGCTCGACCAGCGGCGCCGCCGCCTTCGCCGCTTCCTCCTGCTTCGCCTTGTCGGCGGCATCGAGCGGCAACTCGCCCTTGGCGACGTTCTTCAGCGACTTGCCAGCGTATTCGTGCAGATGGCCGAGCATCCATTCGTCGATGCGATCGAACATCAACAGCACTTCGATGTTCTTGGCGCGGAAGGCCTCGAGCTGCGGGCTGCCGGCCGCGGCAGCGTAGCCGTCGGCGGTGATGTACCAGATCGTGTCCTGACCCACGGCCATGCGGCCGACGTAGTCGTCCAGCGACACGGTCTGCGAAGCGCCCTCGCCCTGTGTCGAGGCGAAGCGCAGCAGCTTGGCGATGCGCTCGCGGTTGGCGGGGTCCTCGACGATGCCTTCCTTGAGGGTGTTGCCGAAGGCCTTGTAGAACGCGGCGAACTTGTCGGCATCGTCGCGCGCGAGCTTCTCGATCAGGTCGAGCACGCGCTTGACGCACGCGCCCTTGATGCGCTCGAGCTGGCGGTTGTGCTGCAGCAGCTCGCGGCTGACGTTGAGCGGCAGATCGTCGGCATCGACGACGCCGCGCACGAAGCGCAGATAGTTGGGCAGAAGCTCCTCAGCCGCGTCCATGACGAACACGCGCTTGATGTAGAGCTTCAGACCCTTGCGCTCGTCGCGCCCGCCCATCATCAGGTCGAACGGCGGCTGCGAGGGCAGGTACAGCAGCGTGGTGAAGCTCTGGCTGCCTTCGACGCGGTTGTGGGTCCACGCGGCCGCATCATTGAAGTCGTGGCCGAGCGCCTTGTAGAACGCCTGATAGTCCTCGTCGGAGATCTCGGACTTGGGCTTGGTCCACAGCGCCGAGGCGTCGTTGGCGGTTTCCCATTCCGGCGCGGCGTCGGCCTTGGCCGCGTCCTCGTCCGATGCATCGTCGGCCGGCGTCGGCGCGTCCTTGGGCATGCGGATCGGGAACGCGACGTGGTCGGAGTACTTGCGCACCAGCGCGCGCAGCTTCCAGCCGTCGAGGAACTCGTCCTCATCCGCCTTCAGGTGCAGGACCACCGTGGTGCCGCGCTCGGGCAGCGTGACGTCTTCCAGCGCGTACTCGCCGCGGCCGTCGCTGTCCCACTTCACACCGGCCTCGGGGGCGGCGCCGGCGTGACGGGTGAGCACGGTCACTCGGTCGGCGACGACGAAGGCCGAATAGAAGCCCACACCGAACTGGCCGATCAGCCGCGCGTCGGCTTTCTGCTCGCCGCTCATCGCCTCCAGGAACCGGCGCGTGCCGGAGCTGGCGATGGTGCCGATGTTGGCGACCACGTCGTCGCGGGTCATGCCGATGCCGTTGTCGCGGATGGTCACCGTGCGCGCAGCCTTGTCCCAGCTCACGTCGATATGCAGCTCGCCGGTCCCGGCCAGCAGTTCGGGGTTGGCGATCGACTCGAAGCGCAGCTTGTCGCAGGCATCGGAGGCGTTGGAGATCAGCTCGCGCAGGAAGATCTCCTTGTGCGAGTACAGCGAGTGGGTCACCAGGTGCAGCACCTGGGCGACTTCGGCTTCGAACTTGCGGGTCTCGGTGGTGGCGGTCATGACGGTCCGTGTGGCGTGTTGCGAGAGCGCCGATATTGGTCTGCTCGCGGCGGAATCAAGCCGCAGGCCCGGTGCGACGGTGCCAAGACCCGCGATGTGCGATCCCGGTCGGATGGAGTCCCGTTCAACGAAATTAACCGTCGTTGAATCGTGTTGAAAGCGTTCTGGCTGAACTGAGCACCCTCACGCGGGTTTCACATTAACGAGATCTTAACTGCGCCGACCGTCCCCGGCAGCGCTGCGGGCCGGCGCATTCCCCCTTTGCCCCCTTGCACACAGGACGCCCGTTGCCATGACTCCGTTCACTCGCCGCGCGCCACGCCGCCATGCGCTCGCCCTTTCGATTCCCCTTGCACTGGCGGCCATCGCGCTGCCGCTGCAGGCCGCTGCCCAGCAGAGCACCCCCACGCTGGACCGCATCACCGTGACCGGCTCCAACATCCCGCGCACCGACACCGAGACCGCGTCGCCGGTGCAGGTGATCTCGCGCGAGCAGATCGACCGTACCGGCAAGACCACGGTCGGCGAATACCTGCAAAGCCTGGCGGTCGATGGCGCAGGCTCGGTGCCCAAGAGTTTCGGCAACGGCTTCGCCGGTGGCGGCGCGGCGATCTCGCTGCGCGGCCTGGGCGCGGGCTCGACGCTGGTGCTGCTCAACGGGCGCCGCATGGCGCCGTTCGGCCTGGCCGACGATGGCCAGAAGGTGTTCACCGATCTGAGCACGATCCCGCTCGACGCGGTCGAGCGCATCGAAGTCCTGAAGGACGGCGCCTCGTCGGTCTATGGCTCGGATGCGATCGCCGGCGTCGTCAACGTCATTCTGCGCACCGACTTCACCGGCGCGGTGGCGACCGTGTCCTACGGCTGGTCGGGCGATGGCGGCGGCGACCAGCCCAAGGCGTCGCTGACCGCAGGCACCGGCAGCCTGACCGAAGACGGCTACAACGCGTTCTTCAGCATCGAGGCCGCCAAGACCGACGCCATCCGGCTCTACGACCGTCGCGACCGCGACTGGATCGGGACCGGCGACACCCGCCCGTGGGGTTACGGCATCGGCGGCAACCTGCCCGGCCGCATCACTGGAGGCGGCAGCAACGCTGGCCCCAGCCCGAGCGGCGCGATCCAGAACCCGGTCACCGGCCGCTTCGAGTCGCTGCCCGGCTGCGCCGGTCTATCGGACGTGACCCCGCAGGATCCGGCCGGCGGCTGTCTGTGGGACGTTGCGCGCTTCCGCGACCTGTCGCCCGAAGAGAAGTACGTGAACTTCTTCTCGCGCGCGGCGTTCGCGGTCGGCGACAGCAGCGAGGTGTACATGGAGCTGGGCATCGCCAACAAGCAGACGGTGTTCCAGAACACGCCTTCGAGCGCCTCGGGCGCCTGGGGCTATCCGGGCGGCCCGGTCAATGCAACCGACCCGGGCCCCGGCGCGGTCGTGCTCGGCCCCGACCATCCCGACAACCCGTACCCCGGCACCGCCAACCGCCTGCGCTATGCGGCGTTCGACGTCGGTCCGCGTACAACCTACAACGACAGCCGCTTCATGCGCTTTCTGCTCGGCTTCAAGGGCACGGCCGGGGCCTGGGACTACGACGTCGGATACCTGCACTCGGGCACCGACCTGACCAACGAGCGCACCGGCTTTCTGCGCTACAGCCACGTCAAGACCGTGCTCGAGGACCCCAACAGTCCGGTCGGCTGGTGGCGCATCGGCGACGATGCCGGCCGCAACACCCAGGCGCTGTACGACTACATCTCGCCACGCATCCGCGCCACCGGCCGCACCCGCCTGGACATCCTCGATGCCAAGGCCACGCGTTCGCTGGCCGATCTGGCCGGTGGCCCGCTGGGCCTGGCGGTCGGCGCCGAATACCGACGCCAATCGGTGCTACTCACCCCGCAGACCTACACCGACATCGGCGACATCATCGGCCTGGGTTACTCGGCCTATGGCGGCGTGGAAAAGGTCTCCAGCGCCTACGTCGAGTTGCAGGCGCCGGTGCACGAGACCCTGGAACTGACCGGCGCGCTGCGCGTGGACAAGTACGACGGCGGCGAGACCTCGACCACGCCCAAGGTCGGCGTGAAGTGGTCACCCGCCGACTGGATCGCGCTGCGCGGCACCTATGCCGAGGGCTTCCGCGCCCCGAACCCGGCCGAAGCCGGCACCGGCGGCCTGGCGGCCTACAGCACCGCGGTCGACCCGGTGCGTTGCGCCGCGCCGGGCCACGAGGAACAGGACTGCCAATCCCAGTCGATCGCGCTGATCACCTCGCCCAACCCGGACCTGCGGCCCGAGGAATCCAAGAGCACGACGCTCGGCCTGGTGCTCTCACCCTGGACCGGCGGCTCGCTCGCACTCGACGCATTCCGCATCAAGCGCACCGACGAGATCTTCGGCGGCAGTGCCGTAACGGCGATCGCCGCCGGCGGTGCCAACGTGATCCGCGGCACCAACGTGATCCCCGGCACGCCGGGCAGCGGCTCGATCCTCGCGGTGCTGGTGGGTTACGAGAACGCCTCGTCGACAACCGTCGAGGGCTTCGACGTCGATCTCGAGCAGCGGATCGAGCTGGGCGATGCGGGCCGCCTGCGGCTGGACCTGCAGCTCACCCACATCAGCAAGTTCGAACGCGTCGATGTCGATGGCTCGGTGTATGAGTTCGCCGGCACTCACGGCAACTGCGATGTGACCAACTGCATCGGCACGCCGAAGAACAAGGCCAATTTCGGCGCCACCTGGGAGATGGACCAGTTCGCCATCAGCAGCGTCGTGAACTGGCGCGACAGCATCAGCAACTTCGCGTACGAAGACAGTGGTTGCGCGAACACTTTTGTGAACGGCGCCGAAGCCCCGCGCGGTTGCAAGCTGGCCTCGTTCTACACGATCGACCTGTCGGCACGCTGGATGCCGACCGAGCACTGGGAAGTGTTCGGCTCGGTCGCCAACCTCACCGATCGCGTCGCACCGCTCGATCCGTTGACCTACGGCGCCATCAACTACAACCCGATGGACTTCAGCGGCGCGATCGGCCGCTACTTCACGGTCGGCGCGAAGTTCAAGTTCAACTGACCTTCCCGCAATCGGCAGGACCCGGACGCCCCGCCAGTCGGGGCGTCCGCGTATTCGCGGCGCCGGGTCGAACAGGCGCGTCGCCAGACCACGTCAGAGCCCGGATGCGTTGTAGACCTGCGCCTCGAAGCACACTCCGGACGGCGTTCTCGCCATCCAGCACTTCCGTGTCGGGTGGCGGCAGGGGCCCGTGCGGCCACCTGATGGGCGGCGTAGGATCCAAACGTCCGCCTCTGGATCCTCAATCCACAGGAGCCGTCATGAAAGCCGTCCGTTACATCGCCACTGGCCGTCCCCCGGAGATCGTCGACCTGCCCATTCCCAGTCCCGGGCCGGGCGAAGTCCTGGTACGGATCGCCGGCGCCGGGGTCTGCCATTCGGATCTGCACGTGCTCGACCACGGCATCGGCCTGCCCGGCCCATTCACCTTGGGCCATGAAAACGCCGGCTGGGTGGCCGCGCTCGGCGCCGGCGTCGAGGGCCTGAAAGAAGGCGATGCCGTGGCGGTCTACGGCCCCTGGGGTTGCGGCCGCTGCCACAGCTGCCAGAGGTCGGCGGAAAACTACTGCGACAACCACGCGAGCATCCCCTCCTACGGTGGCGGCCTGGGCTCGGACGGCGGCATGGCCGAGTACATGATCGTGCCCTCGCCGCGCCTGCTGGTACCGCTGGGCAAGCTCGATCCGATCGAGGCCGCTCCGCTCAGCGACGCCGCACTCACTCCCTACCACGCGATCAAGGCGGCCCTGCCGTTGCTCACGCCCGAGGCCAGCGTGCTGGTGCTCGGGATTGGCGGGCTGGGCCACATGGCGGTGCAGCTGCTGCAGGCACTGACGCCCGCCCGGCTGATCGCAGGCGACATCGATGCGGGCAAGCTGGCACATGCGCGCGAGATGGGCGTGCAGCATGCGATCGATACCCACGACAGCGATGCCGCGGCCGAGCGCATTGCCGCAATGGCCGGTCCGCGCGGCGTCACGGTCGCGCTGGACTTCGTGGGCGCGCAGTCGACTGTCGACCTGAGCCAGCGCGTGGTCGGTCGGGGCAGCCGCCTCACCGTGGTAGGCCTGGCAGGCGGCGTGGTGCACTACGCGGCGAACAATCCGCCTTATGGCTGCGAAGTCAGCGTGCCGTACTGGGGCTCACGGACCGAGTTGATGGAAGTGATCGCATTGGCCGAGGCCGGGCGCATCCGCGCCGAGGTCGAGGTCTTCCCTCTGGAACAGGCGGTCGACGTCTACCAACGCCTGCGCGAAGGCCGCATCCGCGGACGCGCGGTTCTCACGCCCTGACCCGGATCGAAGCCAAGCGTCGATGCCCATTGCCCCTGCGGATCACACCGGCACACCCTCGTGCGCCGCGAGCGGTATGCCCTCCATTTTCGGGCCATCTGTGCATACCGCGCCGTTGATCTGCATCAATGCGATGCCTGTCCGGCGGTTCTACCTTGGCACCACACCCACCGCGAATGCCCAGCGCATCCGCCGCGCCACCGGAGCCGCTATGAACGTCCTGCCCTATTCCGCGTTCGAGGTGCTGGCCATGCTCATGGAGGGCACGCATGTGCCGCCACCGGCCGTTGCCGTGCCGCCGCCCGTCGCCGACGTGCCCACGCCCGGACCTGCGCCCGCTGCACCGGCCTATCCCGACTTCCGCCACGCGGCCTGAACCGGCATTCCGGACGGACACCCGCCGCCCACGTTCCGGCAGGCGTTTACCGCGGCCGCGCGCGGCGCCCGAGTGGCCACGGCGCCATCGTCCGGAACACCCCGTCCCGGCGCACCCAGGCGTGGTGGAGCGCGGCGGCCAGATGCAACGCGATCACCGCCAGCAGCGCGCGTGAAAGCCACGCGTGCGCGGCACGCAACACGCTGTAGAGCGCGGGGTCGTGCGGCGCGATCGCCGGCAACCGCACATCGCCCCACAGCACCACCGGATTGCCGGCGGCCGACACCATCGCCCAGCCGATCAGCGGCATCGCCAACATCAGCGCGTACAGGGCGACATGCGAAGCGTGCGCGGCGGCGCGCTGCCACCGCGGCAGGTCCGACGGCAGCGCCGGCGTGCGGCGCATCAGCCGGTGCGCCAGACGCACGAGCGCCAGCACCAGCAACAACGCCCCGATCGGCCGGTGCAGCGCGAGCAACGTGGGGCGCAGCGTCATCGAAGCGACCATCGCCACGCCGATGAACAGCATCGCCAGGATCAGCACCGCCATACTCCAGTGCAGCAGGCGGGCGAACGCATCGTGGTGATCGGGCCGGGCGCTCATCGCGCGGTCTCCTGCGGCGGCGCGCCATCGACGTCGGCACCGCGCGCGATCTCGCGCTCGCGGCGGTCGAAGGACTGCGCGTACACCGACGCGCGCGCGGCCAGGATCGGGTCGTCGGACAACGCCACGCCGGACGGCACGAGGGTCGGATCGAAATTGAGGTCGCGGCACGGGCCGGTCGCCTGGTCCTGCGCCTGGGTCAGCACCAGCGTGCCGACCACCACTTGCTCGCGCGCCTCGGGCCACGGCGTGCTCGGGTCGCGGGCATCGTCGTCGGGGCCGGCGAGGGTGACGACCATGTCCCAGCGCAACGGACCGCGCGCCAGCCGCGCGCGGAGTTCGTCCTGCAGATAGTCGCGCTCGGCGGCCTCGCGTTGCGCCGCGTCCATTTCCACGAACGGCGCTTGTGGGCGCATCGACCAGCGCACCAGCCGCGACACGCCCGCGGCATCGACGAAGCGGTAGGCATGGATGCCGTTGTACTGCGTATTGGCGAAGCTGTCCGACCACGGCGCCGCCTTGGCCCACGCAGCGAAGCGCTGCGCCTCGGGATGGCGCGCGGCGAACGCCGCCATGCGCGCGGGGTCGGGCTTGCCGGTCGCCGGATCCGGCGCGGACGCACGCGTCTGCTCGAGGAAGGTCTCGATCGACGCCGCACCGAAGAACGGAAAACTGTTCATCGCCATGCGCCACTGGCTGCCGTCCGGACCGTCGAACACCAGCGCCATGCTGCGCACGCGCGCCTGCGCATCCAGACCATAGGGCGTGCCGCCGCCGATCGACAGCCGGCCGAGCACCGGCGTACGCGGACTGGCAAACACCGCCGCCCGACTCAACGCCGCCCCCGCCGGAAGGCCTTCGAAATGTCCGGCCACACACACGCCCTTCGCATGCGCGCGTCGGAAGCCGGGAAACGGCGTGGTCGAGGTCGCCTCGATCGCATCGGTCATGCGTGCAGGCGTCAGCCGGCCGGGGCTCAACCAACCGGCGGCCCATGCGAACAGCAGCAACAGGGCGCCGACGATCGCGGCGATCGCGGCGTAGGCCCGCAGCGCGCGGCGGCGTGCAGGGCCGAAGGACGGCGGCTCGGCGGAGGGCATCGTGGCGTCCCGAAGGTGGCTGCGGCCGAGCATACGCCCCGCCGCAGAACGCGCCGTGCAGATCATGCCGTGCAGATCATGCCGTGCAGAGCCCGCCGTGCACAGCGCCCACCCAACGGCGACCGACCCGCGGACGGCGCATGTGTTGACCCCAGCGTGCCGCGCGACCAGACTGCGCGCACCGCGACGCAGCCGCGTCGCCCATGCGCGAAACCACTTCCGATGTCCAGCGACAGTCCCAGTCGATCTTTGACGCCGCCCACGGCAACGACGGCCTGACGTCCGCGAGGACCGGCTGCCCGCGCCGCTGTTGCGGCACTGCGAGGCAGCCCATGTTCAAGCAACACCGCACCGCCACCGGCCCGCTAGCGGCGTTCAACACCGCCGATGCCGTCGAGCATCTCAACCAACTGGATGTCGCGCAGGCCGCGCGCCTGCTCGCGCAGGTCGCCCCTGCACGCGGCGTGCGCCTGCTCGAACAGCCCGAACTGATCCACGCCGCCGAGATCCTGCAACGGCTGCCGCCCGCGCAGGCCAGCGCACTGCTCGACGGCATGGCCGACGACCGCGCCGCCGACCTGCTGCTCGCGTTGGACGCAGACGCGCGCGAACGTCTCATCGCGGCCCTGCCAGCAGCGAGCCAGCAGGCACTGCGCGGCCTGATGCACTACCCGCCGGGAACCGCCGGCAGCCTGATGACCACCGAGTTCGTCAGCGTGGCCGCCGACCAGCGCGTCGGCGACGTGCTGCAGCATGTCCGCGAGGTCGAACGCGAGCGCGAGACGATCTACGCGATCTACGTCCTCGATCCGCAGACCCGCGCGCTGCAGCAGGTGGTGACGCTGCGCCGGCTCATCACCGCCGATCCCGACGCACCGATCCTCGACGCCGCGCAGACCAACCCGCCGGTGTTCGTGACGCCGACCACCGACCAGGAGGAAGTCGCCCGCCTGATCCGCCGCCACGACCTGCTCGCGATCCCGGTGCTCGACCCGCAGCACCAGCTCGTGGGCATCGTCACCGTCGACGATGTGCTCGATGCGCTGATCGCCGAATCCAACGAGGACGTGCACCGCTTCGGCGGCGTCGAGGCGCTGGGCCGGCCGTACATGCAGATCGGCCTGCTCGCGATGATCCGCAAGCGCGCCGGCTGGCTGAGCGTGCTGTTCCTCGGCGAGATGCTCACCGCCAGCGCGATGCAGCACTACGAAGACGCGCTGTCGAAGGCGCTGGTGCTGACGCTGTTCATCCCGTTGATCATGAGCTCGGGCGGCAACTCCGGCGGCCAGGCCACGTCGCTGTTGATCCGCAGCCTCGCCCTGCAGGAGATCCGCCTGCGCGACTGGTGGCGGGTCGCGCTGCGCGAGCTGCCCACCGGCATGACCCTCGGCGCGATCCTCGGCCTGCTCGGCATCGCGCGCATCACCATTTGGCAGCTGGCCGGCTTCTACGACTATGGCCCGCACTGGGTGCTGATCGCGCTGACGATCGGTGCCGCATTGCTGGGCATCGTCACGTTCGGCTCGCTGGCCGGCGCGATGCTGCCATTCGTGCTGCAGCGCCTGGGCTTCGACCCGGCCAGCGCCTCGGCGCCGTTCGTCGCCACGCTGGTCGACGTCAGCGGCCTGGTGATCTATTTCACCATCGCCGCCGCGATCCTGGGCGGCACGCTGCTGTAGCGATGCGGCGCGGAGGCCGGGCGCGGCCGGCGTCTGCGATCGCGTCCCGGGCGCCGTGGGCACCCCCACCCCGGCCGGCCCACTAGGGTCGGCCCGAGTGGTCCGCCGCCTGCCTGGCGACTACTGTCGTGCCATCAACCCTGCGGATGGATGTCCCATGGCCCCCGCCATCGCTCTCGCTGATTCCGGTCGGATCCACGCGCTGCCGCAACAGGCGCCGCCGCCGCCGCGCGCACCGGTCGCCGACAATATCCGGGCCGGCGACCACCGCCTGAGCGACAGCGTGAAGGGCACCGCGCCCGACCCTCGCGACCCGTTGTTCGCGATGATGGCCAACGGCGCCTACGCCCCCGAGAGCCCCGAATACGCCGAGACCCTCGCCGCGGCCGGCTGGACCCCGCTGCAGCCCAGCGCCGACGGCGTCAGCATGACCGACGCGCACGGCAACCGCATTCCGCTCGATCCGGCCTTGCTCAACGACGATCGCACCGGCTTCCACGCCGAGATCTACCAGCACGAGGACGGCGGCTATGTCGTCGCCTATCGCGGCTCGGAAGTCGGCGGCAAGCCGAGCGAGTACATGGACTGGGTGAACAACGGCCAGCAGGGCCTGGGCATGACGTCCGCGCAGTACAGCAGCGCGATCGAGCTGGCCAAGCATGCCGAACGTGTCTTCGGCGACGGCAACGTCGCGCTGACCGGGCATTCGCTCGGCGGCGGCCTGGCCTCGGCCGCCTCGCTCGCCACCGGCGCATCGGCGGTCACCTTCAACAGTTCGGGCCTCAGCAACGAGACCCTCGAAAGCCTGGGGTTCAATCCCAATGCCATCCGCGACACCGTCGCCGAGACCGGCCAGGTCCGCCGCTACGCCGTCAACGGCGACCAACTGACGGCCGCGCAGGAGGATATCCCGCTCCTGCCGGTGGTCGGCTCGCCGCCTGAGGCCGTCGGCCATGCCCTGCGCATCGACCCGCCACCGGGCACGGGCTTTGGCGACCTGCACGGCGGTGGCGGCCCGGATGCGGTCTACGTGGAGGCCTTCGAACACGGCACGCCCACCGATCCCGCGCTCGGTCCCAGCACCGGCGATACCCTCGGCGGGCGGGTCGATGCCGGCATCGACGCCCTCGGCGCCGGCCTCGCGACCGGCCTGGGCACGGTCGGCGAGGTGCTGCGCAACGGCCCCGGCGCGACTCCGGAAAGCTGGGTCGTGGGCAGTCTGCTCAACGGCGCCGGCGCTGTGGTCGCGCACGGCAGCGATGCCCTGGGCGACGTCGCAGGCGCGGCCACCGCCTTCGGCACCGATACCCTCGTCGCCGGTGTGGAAACGGTCGGCGACCTGCAGTTCAACAATCTCGCCTCCGGCATCCGCGAGGTCGTCGACCTCGGCGGCGACCTGGCTGGCACGGCGTCGGCGCTCAGGACCGGCGTCGGCGACTTCGTCACCGATTTCGCCCAGGGCCGGGGCGTCGCCGCGGCGGGCGGCTTGCTCGGCGACTTGGCCGATGCCAGCGTCGATACCACCGGCGATGTGCTCGACGGCGCCGTCCGCCTGGTCGGCGATGCCGCCCAGAACACCACCCAGGCGACCGGCAGCTTCGTTCGCGACCTTGGGCGCATCACCGGCCTGCAGACGCCGGCCGATGCCGTGGCCGGCTTCGTCGAGAGCACCGGCGGCACGATCAGCAACTTCGCCGATGGCGCAGGCAAGGCCATCGATACCGCCACCGATCAGCTTGGCGACGGCGTCGAGGCGCTGGCGGACCTCGCCGGCGACCTAGGCCAGACCGTCAGCGACACCGCCGGCGATGTGGCGCAGCGCGTGGCCGACGGCGCGCGCGACTTCGGTCGCGGCGTGACCGAGGGCGCCGGCAAGGTGGTCGACTTCCTCAATCCGTTCAAGTGAGCCGTGCCTCGGTGCGTGCGCGACGTCCGCATGACGCGGCGCAGCGCTGGCCGCGACCGGACCTCACACCCGGCTTGACGCCCATTGCGGCATGCTGCGCACCATGAGCCGTCGCCCGCTTCCGCACCTGCTGTTCGCCGCGCTGCTGCTGGCGACCTCGGGCTGCACCCAAGGACATTCGCCGATGACCCCGGACGCGCCCACGTTCGCCAATCCCGACCAGGCCCAGTTCCTCGCCGCCGTCCGCAGCGGCGACGCGGCACTCGCGCGGCAACTGCTCGCCGCAGGCGCCAACCCCGACGCCACCGACGAGGACGGCACGCCCGCGCTCAACTGGCTGATCCGGCAGGGCGATCGCGATGCGGTGCGCTTGCTGCTCACGCTCGGCGCCGACCCCACCCGCGGCGATGCCAAGGGCCGCACCGCACTGCACGAGGCCGCACTGTCCAAGGACGGCGACTGGATCGGCCTGCTGCTCGACCACGGCGTCGACGTGAATGTCCCCAACCCGCGCAACGGCCAGACGGCGCTGTTCGAGGCGCTGCGCGCGCGCGAGCCCGACAACATCGAACGCCTGCTCGCCGCCGGCGCCAGGCTCGACGTCCGCGACCGCGCGGGCCTCACCCCGCTGCATCAGGCGGCGTTGGTCAACGACATTCCGTCGGTGAAGCGATTCATGGAAGCCGGCGCCGACCCGCAGGCCACCGACGACACCGGCGCCACGGTCGGCACCTACCTCTACGACGGCGATCCCTCGGTCCTGGCCGCACCGGTGCGCCGCGACTATCTGTGGATCCGGGCGCATCTGGAGCCCGCGCCGACGCGCTGAGGGCTGCGGCCGCGCGCCGCAGCGTCGCGGTCGATCAGGGGACCGACGCCTGCCCGGACATCACGTCCTCGATCCAATCGGCGTAGTGACTCAGGCGCACGTTGCAGGTCGTCTGGCCGTAGCGCCCGGGCCGCGCAGTTCTGACGTCGCCTGCCACGACCTTCCAGGCCCCCAGGCCGGCCAGCTGCCATTGCCCGTCGGTCTCGATGAGCAATGGACCGCCGCTGTCGCCATTGCCGAGCGCCCCTTCAAGTGCGATCGCCGCCGGCGGTGCGTCGAAGACGTAACACAGCCAACGCTCGTGCGCGCTGGTGACCCGATTGAACGCGCGACGAAGTGCGGTGCGGTTCGGGCCGCGCGGATCGTGGCCCGTCGCCCCGGTCCCGGTCGCGCCTTTGCCCAGCAGCTTGACCACGTGCCCGGCCTCGTCGCTGCCGTGATAGAGCCCGACGGGCACGATGTCCTCGACCGGCTGCTTCAACCGGATCAGCGCGATGTCGTCCGATCCGGCCAGGAACACCACGATCAGCATCGCCTCGCCACTGGCCATCGCCTGGTCGATCAACGATTGCGGCAGCGTCCTGTAGCCGGGATGGACCACGACATCGGCAACCTCGCGCGATCGCCCACCCAGCACGACCGACTCGAGCCGACCCTGCATGGGCAGCGTGTGCGCGGCGGTCACGACCCAGTTCGGCGCGATCAGCACGCCATGCCCTTCGCCCGGCATGTCGACCAGCGCGGGGAGCTCGGAGTCCGGCACCCGGTACTGGCCATCGTCGACATCGTCGCGCACGACGATCGCACTGGCGGTCGCGCACGCCGCGAGCAGGGCCGCGCACGCCAAGCGCCGGATCATGCGCTATCGCCGACCAGGCTCTGCGCGGCACCGTTGCTTCGGCCGATTTCATCGATCGCGTCGAGATCGATGCCCTCGATGCATGCCAGGTTGAAGCCGTACTCGGTCGGCACGCTGCGGCGCTGGTGATGGGTATAGATGCCGCAGACGCTGCAGAACCAGTGCTTGGCGATCTTCGTGTTCCACTGGTACAGCGTCAGCACATCCGCGCCGCGGATCACGCGCAACCGGTCCAGCGTCGCGCCGGCCATGATCGCGCCCTTGCGGCTGCACAAGGAGCAGTTGCAGCGACGGATGTTCTCGAAGCCGTCGATCAGGTCGACCTCGAACGCGACGGCCTTGCAGTGGCAGGTGCCCACGACCGTGCGCTTGCCGCCAGGCAGGCCGGTCATGGCTGCAGCCCCTCGCGGCAGCCGGTGGCGGTGTGGCCGGATGCGCGCATGCACCGCTCGGATGCACGCCCGCGGTCGTGGCGATTCCACAGCAGCGCGGTCGCGCTGACGAGCGGGACATCGCCGAGATTGCGCAGAATCGAGGAACACAGAGACGGCAGCGCCATGAGACATCGCCCGACAGGGAGAGAGCGGCATTGTGCGCCACATCGCCGCACCCGGCATCGGCCATGCGACCTGCCGTCCCTCCTGTTTCCCCGGTTCCTGCAGGCCTCGTCGCCCGCTACGATGCCGATGCCTGCAGGCACCTCCGCCATCGCCAGACCGTGCCCATGAAGCTCGCACGTCAGCTCGGCATCTACCTCTTGGCCGGGGCGCTGGTGGCCGCGTTGCTGCTGGCATGGATCGGCCTGGTCTACGCCGTCAACATCTACAGCACCGCCAAGGTCTCGGCCGACGCCATCGTCAACATGATGCTGACCGGCCTGGGTTCTGGGAGGTCAGTCGCAAGACCGCAGCAGGCGAGTTGCGCCCCGGTGCGCCGGTGCCGGTGATCGGCGTCGCTAGCCCGGCCGTGCCGCGTGCCGGCACGACCGGTCGGCAACGTGCGGGGTACGTCGCGCTCTACGCGGTCGGCATCGCGTCGTTGCTGGCCGCCTATGCGCCCTTGGGGCATCACGAAGTCCTGAACACGTTTCTCGCGCGCTTCAGTGCCGGGCGCAGTTCGTTCTCCAGCCTCGCTACGCTGGTGGTGGTCTACGTGCCGATGACGATCAGCCTGGTGCTGGCGATGCTGTTGCTGCGCGGCGATCGCAAGCGCCTGGAGGCGGGCACGCTGCCGCCGGAGGAGACGTTGCGCCTGCAGCTACGTCAGGACTGGGTGTTCTCGTTCATGGCTGCCTACGTGCTCATCGGCTTCCTGGCGTTCCTGGCCGGCCATATGATCCTCGCGTTTCTCTGAGCAGTCCGTCGCGCAGTCGCCGGTACGCGCGGCCAGCCATCGGCAGGCCGCGCAGATCCGCCGGTGGGCATCGGCCAGATCGGCGCGTGCATCACCACGCGCGATGGATGCCCTCTCGCCGCGTCGTTGCAACGACGCGGCGGCAGCTTCACGCCTGCGACCAGACCGCGAGCTCGTAACCGTCGGGATCGGCGAAATGGAACCGCCGCCCACCCGGGAAATCGAACGCCGGCCGGACGATGCGGCCGCCCGCGCGCAGCACCGCGGCCTCGCTGGCAACGAGATCATCGGACCCCAGCACCACGAGCGCCCCGCCGGGCGTCGGCGTGCCGTGGAAGAAGCCGCCGGTCAGGCGGCCGTCGCGGAACTCGCAGTAGTCCGGGCCGTAATCCTGGAACGTCCAGCCGAAGGCCTCGCCATAGAAGCGCCGCGACGCCTCGATGGAGGCCACGGCGTACTCGAGATAGTCGATGCGGTGATGCGCGTCGGAGCGGGTCATGGCGAATCCTGGCAGTCGGGGAGCGGGCATTGTCGGGCGCCGCGACCCCGGCGGCTTGCAAGAATCGGACAGCCGGCCGTGCGGTGGCTGCGCAGGCTCAATGGCCGTGATCGCGTAGCAACGACGTCGGCGTCAGCCCGGTCAGGCGCCGCACGTCGTGCGCCAGATGGGTCGCATCGGCATAGCCGGCATCGAGCGCGGCCCGTGTCAACGTCATCGCGTCTGACGCCAGACGCAGCCACCGCTGCAGGCGCAGCACGCGGTCCAGCACCTTGGGCCCGTAGCCGAACACCTGCAGGCAGTGGCGGTGCAGGCTCCGCTCGCTGAGGCCCAGTTGCCGTGCCAGCTCGGGGAGACGCGGCGCATCCGGCCCGCTCAGCTGTGCGAACAACCACGCCATGCGCGGATCGGGCTGTACCCCGCGATCAGCCACCGCCGCGAGCAAGGTCCGGGCCGGATCGGCGCCGTCTACCAGGCGACGTTCCAGCGCGCCTGCGCGCGGCCCGATCACGGCATCGGCGGCGATGCGCTGATCGGCGAGCGCGTGCATCGGGGTGCCGAGCAGGCGATGGGCCACGCCGGGCGCCAGGCGCAGACCGGTGAGTGCGGCGCCCGGCGCGAGTTGGGCGGGCATGGCCTGCTGGTCGGGACCGGCGACGAACAGTCGGACGCCATCCCAGATCAGATCGGCGCACCCGTCCGGCAAGACCAACGGTGCGGCAGGCGCGGCGCCGGACTGGTAGCGCCAGACACGCCTGACGCAGTCGCGCAAGGCCACCGGCGGCGGCACTTCTGCATAGGCCGACGCTGGCGGCTCGGGGTCAGGCGACATGCCGCGATGATGGCATCGCGCACGCAGCGCCGACCATCTCCGCACGCTGTCGGGACAGGGCGACATCCGATGGAGCGCCCTGCGTGCCGCCCTAACGCACCGTGGACGACCACTGCACCATCACCATGCCAGCGAGGATCGTCAGCACGCCGCCGATGCGGCCCAGGGTCGCCGCCTTCACCGGCAAGCCCATGAGCCCGAAGTGATCGATCAGCAGGGACGTGAGCATCTGTCCAGCGACGACACAGACAATGAAGCTGGTCGCCCCCAGGCGCGGGGTCAGCATCAGCGCCGAGGAGATGTAGATCACGCCGGCGACACCGCCCAACCAGGCCCAAATCGGCAACGCACCCGCCTGGCCGAGCGATGGCGACGGCGCCCGCATGGCCACGATGACCGGCAGCACGACCAGCAGGCTGACCAGCAGCGAGGCCACGGTCGCCCACAGCGGGTGGCCGAGCGCGCGCCCCAGCGCCGCGTTGCTGCCGGCCTGGAACGGCACCAGCGCACCGGCGACCACAGCGGCCAGCGCCAGGCCGGCGCCAGCGTAGGAAAGCGGAGAAGACATGGGTTCGCTCCAAGTCGTAGGGGAGGCAATCCACTCTACGAATCAGGATTTCGAATGGAAATTCGAACTTCGACCTTCCATTATTCGCTCTATGAATAATCTCAGGCGCATGGATCTCAACCTGCTGGTTACCCTGCATGCGCTGCTGTCGGAGCGGCACATCTCCCGCGCGGCGTTGCGCCTGCACAGAAGCCAGCCGGCGGTGAGCCACGCATTGGCGCATCTGCGCCGGCTGTTCGATGACCCCCTGCTGGTCCGGCGCGCCGGCAAGCTCGAACTCACCGCGCGGGCGAGCGCCTTGATGCCGCCGCTGACCGAGGCGCTCGAGCAACTGGGCGCGCTGCTCGACCCGCCTGAGTTCGACCCCGCCTCCGCGCAGCGGACCTTCCGCATGGCCATGTCGGACTACGGCGCCCGCGTGCTGCTGCCGGGACTGGTGCGCACGCTGCGCACCCTGTCACCGGGGATCGACCTTGTCGTCAGCCAGGCCAGCCGCGAATCGATGCTGGCCGACGTCATCGACGGCGAGATCGAGATGGCACTGGGGGTGTTTCCCGGTCGTCACCCGGACGCGGTGCGCGCGCACACGCTTTTCGTCGAAGACTTCGCCTGCCTGGCTGACGCGTCGACATTGCCGGCACGCGGCGCACTCGATCGCGAGGCCTGGCTGGCGCGTCCGCATGTCCTCGTCGCGCTGCGCGCGGAGAGCGACAACGAGATCGACCGTGCCCTCGCACGCGACGGCCTGCACAGGCGGGTCGCGATGACCCTGCCGCACTGGGGCGTCGCCAACGACCTGATCGCCGGCACCGATCTGATACTGACCGTCGCCCGACGCAACCTCGATTCGGTCGTCACCGACCCGCGCATGCGCATCTTCGCGCCGCCGCTGGCGATCGCCCCGTTCGACTTCGACCTGATCTGGCATCAACGCCGGGAAAGCGATCCCGCGCACACCTGGTTGCGTGACACGGTGATGCGCGTGGCCCAGATGGGACACGCCGCCACGACAGATTGAAGCGGTCGCCCGCGCGCACGAACGCGGGCGCCCCCAACAATGGCACGCTGACCCCGGTTCTAGAGCTGGGCTTCGATTGCGGCCTTGTCGATGATCGACCAGACCTCGTCGATCTTCCGGTCCCGGAACGCATACAGCGCGTGCTCGCAGAACGTGACCCGGCGGCCGTTCACCGGCAGACCCAGGAACGTGCCGCGTGGCGTGACGTCGAACCGGAGCCTGCATGCCACCTGCTGCGAATCGGCGATCAGCATCTCGATCTCGAAGTGCAGGTCCGGAATTTGCGCATGATCGTCTTCGAGCATCGCGCGATAGCCATCGAGCCCGAGCGGCCTGCCGTTATGGCGGACAGCGTCATGGACGAACTGTCCAAGCCGATCCCAATCCCGGCCATTGAGGCAGGCGATGTAATCGCGGTAGACCGCTTCACTCTCGAGCTTGCGCATGCGCGATGTCACCTTCGATGTGCAGACAGATCTGTCCATCTTAGGCCTAGCCAAGCGCGCTTGGTTTGACGACCGCCGGGCGCGCACTCGCGACACAGTACGATGTCGAGCGCGACACATATACCCATGGCATTGCCGTGTCGGACGTGTGCGCCATGCCTCTGGGTTCAACTGCGATTGATCGATACGCCGCCATCGACCAGCATCGCGCTGCCGGTCATGAACGCGGCCTCGTCCGAAGCCAGGAACAGCGCAGCGCGTGCAAGCTCCTCGGGCTGCGCAATCCGTTTGAGTGCATGCAACCGCGCGACTTGGGCCAATGCCTCCGGTGTGCCGTTCATCTCCTCGGCCATCGGCGTGTGGGTACCGCCGGGCAGCAATGCATTGACCCGGATCGCCTGCGGACCGAACTCCGCGGCCAGCGCCCGGGTCAAACCGATCAGGCCGGCCTTGCTGGCGGCATACGCAGCGGTACAGGGGAAGCCAACGGTGTGGCCGACGAAGGTGGAAGTGAAGATCAGCGACCCACCCCCGCGCGCCAGCATCGCCGGAATCTGGTGCTTGGCACCGAAGAAGGCGCCACTGAGATTGATGTCGAGCGCCTCGTGCCAGGCCTGTGCCTCAAGCTGCGGGGTCGGAACCAGCGCTCCCAGCGTGCCGGCGTTGTTGAACGCGATGTCGAGACCGCCGAAGCGCGAAGTCGCCAGCGCGACCAGCGCTTGGGCATAGGCTTCCTCACGCACATCGCCGGCCAGCCACGCGGCCTGACCGCCGGCGTCGATGATCTGCGTCGCAATCGCCCGCAGCCGCGCATCGCGGCGTGCCCCCAGCACCACACAGGCGCCCTCGCGCGCGAACAGATGCGCCGCGGACTGGCCGATGCCGGAACTGGCGCCGGTGATGAGCGCGACCTTGCCGTGCAAGCGTTGCATGCGTGTCTCCACCGTCTCGAAGGAGCGTGGAGCATGGGCGTCGAATGGAAGCTGCGCTCGCCATGTTCGGACACGACATTTGGACGGCAGCGCACGCGCATAGCGATGCCGTACACGAAATCGCACTCTGACCCCGGTTTCGATGTCGAGCAGAAAGCCGGGTTCGCCATTCGGCGCTGATTGAACAAGCAGAGTCGCGGCGTCTATCGCCCAACTACATTGCGCAGTGCTTGCGTCACCAACTGCTGCAGAAGTGGACGCGACACCGCCTGCATCTCGGCCGCGACGGCCGCCCGGGTCGAGCGAAACTTGGCGGCGTGGGGCGAACGCGTCCCTTGTGTCGCAAGCGAACGAAGCTCTTCTGGCGTGAAGTGCTTCGCATAGATCATCGCCAGATTACGATCCCACCGTGCCTGGTAGGCAGGGATCAGCTTCGAAATCTCGGCGGCCACCAATTGCTTGACCTTCGCGGCGCCATGCTGCTGCGCCAGTGTGGCAAACGTCGTCGTCGCGCCCGCTGCCTGGTTGGCAAGGCTTTCAAGTCGCGCGCCCATCTTGAAGCGCTGAACAAGGGCGCCGCGTGATCGTCCCCAGACGCTGAGATCGCAGTCTGCGCCCCGGGCGTGATCGGGCTACAGCCCGTTGCCGACAACGCGATCGACAGACAAACCGCAGCAACACAAGCGAGGCTCTTCCAGTACATGACGGCACTCTCATCGCGCAGCTGTGGTTTGATCTGGACTCGCCGCCAAGCGACACATCCTTCAACAGCCGCCTCGGCATCCGAGGTTGGTCTGTCCGCCGTTCGCGATCTGGTCATCCGGCCCAACGCATGAGTTAAGCCGTTCCGTGAAGCGACGTCGGTTTGGACGAGTACGAGAGCGCACCGGGCTACAGGTGCTGAAGAATGTTGATGAGCCTGCCCATTGGGTCTCGTACGTAGAACCGCTTCACGCCCCACGGCTCCGTGACTGGCCCGTACTCGACCGCGATGCCCGCCTTTTCGACCCGACGCAGCGCCTCTACCAAGTCATCGACTTCTACAGATAGATGGGGCACCTCTGTTCCGGAGCCGCCCTCAGACGCGATGCTGACCTGGGCCGTCATTGTCGCATCACTGGTGTACGTTCGGATCCAACCGTGATCCATGGCCAACTTCAGACCTAACACGTCGCCATAAAAGGCCTCTGCCTGCGAGGGATCTGTGGCTTGGATGTTCGCGACGATGCGATTGACCTTCATCCGCTTGCCTCCGCAGTCTTCTGTGTGCCCAAACTGCCTTTTAGCTCACAACCGGGTTGCACGCGAGTATGGCTGTGCTCGCTGCGTATCGCTAGATGCGAGCCCCGGCGTTATAACGCGGGACGCCCTGCACGAGCATCTGGCCGTTCTTGCGTATCACACCGCTGACTACGGCATTACTCGAACGCATCCATGAGTAGATAAGTGCCAGCCGCACGCAGATGCTGGTCGATCAGCGGTACCAGCCGCCGGAAATGTTCGGTGTTGCAGTGCGCATCCAGCGCGGCCCGGTCCGGCCAATGCTCAATGAAGACAAAGTGCCCCGGGTCCTTCTGATCGACGTACAGATCGTACGAAATGCACAGCGGCTCCTGCCTTGTTCTCTCGACGAGCTCTCGATACAGCGGGACCACGGCATCGAGGTGTTCGAGCTTGATGAAGTCTTGTGCGATCACTTTCAGCATGTCGTTGTTCCTGGTGTCATCGTGTGCCCGTGCAGCGCCGCGCGAGTTCCAGCCTGAGCAGGCACAACGCGCTCAGGGCCACTTCTGCGATCTGAAGCCTGCACGCCGCGTTGATCAGCGGGTTCGAACACATCGCATGATGCCCACTGAAGGGGTGTTCTTAGACCCGCTGCTGGCGAGATGTCACAGCGCGCATTGATCGCGTCCTGCCAGTCCCGACACGCAGGTCGATTGCCCGGCAACGTGACGTAAGTGCGATCGGTTGCGGGGGCGGACTTACGGCTCGGCGGGTTGCTGTGCCGGGGGTGCGGGCGGATTCGAGCCTTGTGCGCGTAGCGGCGCATTCGAGTTGTCCATGTCCGAGGCAATCCGCCACGGTGCACCGGCTTCTTCGCGTCTCAGCGTAA